>NZ_JBEZHQ010000051.1:0-54581 GCF_040650675.1 Streptomyces sp. NPDC048637 | reverse complement strand
GTTCGGACGTAAAGCGAAGCAGTCCGAACACCCACCCCGGAGGCCCCGCCACCGGCACCCACCACAAACCGGGGCCCCACCCCATACACACCCCCACCCTCCCGCCGACAGGCGGGAAAAGAATCCACCGGCGGGGACACGGCGCCGCACCCAACAACGTGGGGCGATACCGTCGGGCCCACCGACACACGCTTAAGGGAGACCGACAGTGACAGCGACGTCGTGGGTGCGAGGCGCAGCCGGAGACCCGTTCGGGACGGCCCGACTGCGGCGTGGTGTGCTGGATGCCTGGGCCACCTCGCCGGCCCGGTTCCGGGAGGATGCCAACGCCGAGGAGGACCTCGCGCTCGGCGGCTACCGCGACCGGCTCGCCGTGGAGCTGGCGCAGAACGCGGCGGACGCGGCGGCCCGCGCCGGCGTCCCCGGCCGGCTGCGGCTGACCCTGCACGCGGCCAACGGTGACGCGCCCGCCGTACTCGTCGCGTCCAACACCGGCGCTCCGCTGGACGCCACCGGCGTCGAGTCGCTGTCGACGCTGCGGGCCTCCGCGAAGCGGGAGCCCAGTGTGGCGGCCGGCGCGGTCGGCCGCTTCGGCGTCGGCTTCGCCGCGGTGCTGTCGGTGAGTGACGAGCCGGCGCTGGTGGGCCGTACCGGCGGGGTCCGCTGGTCGCTGGCCGAGGCGCGGGCGATGGCGGAAGAGGTGGCGGCGCACAGCCCCGGTCTGGGCGGTGAGTTGCGCCGCCGGGACGGGCATGTCCCGCTGCTGCGGCTGCCGCTGCCCGCGGAGGGCGGAGCGCCCGAGGGGTATGACACGGCCGTCGTGCTGCCGCTGCGGGACGTCGCGGCGCAGGATCTCGCCGAGCGGCTGCTGAACGGGATCGATGCGGCGCTGCTGCTGACGCTGCCGGGGCTGGCCGAGGTCGTGGTCGAGACCCCGGAGGGCGTACGGGAGTTGCGGCGCAGCCAGGACGGCCCGTACGTCCTGATCGAGGACAGTGAGCGGGGCGCCACCCGGTGGCGGGTGGCGAGCGACGGCGGTCCGCTGGACCCGGCGCTGCTGGCGGACCGGCCGGTCGAGGAGCGGCTGCGGCCGGCCTGGTCGGTGACCTGGGCGGTGCCCGTGGACGGCGAGGGCGCACCGGTGCGGCCGGGGACGGCGGCGGTGGTGCATGCCCCGACGCCGACGGACGAGCCGCTGGGGCTGCCCGCGCTGCTGATCGCGTCGTTCCCGCTGGAGCCGACCCGTCGGCATGTCGCGCCGGGTCCGCTGACGGACTTCCTGGTGGGGCGGGCGGCCGCGGCGTATGCGGCGCTGCTGGGCGACTGGCAGCCGGTGTCCGTCGGCACCCTCGATCTGGTGCCGGGCCCGCTGGGCAAGGGCGGTCTGGACGGTGAGCTGCGCCGGCAGGTGCTGGAACTGCTGCCGCGGGTGCGGTTCCTGCCGAGCGCGGGCGCGCCGGCCGGCGGGCGTACGGCCGAGCCCGAGGCAGCGCCGGCGGACGAGTGGGACGAGGGCGACGGCGGTGTGGACCGGTACGTCCTGCGTCCGGTGGACGCCGAGTTGGTGGAGGGTGCGGGCGCGGCGGCCGTGGGCGTGCTGGCCGAGCTGTTCCCCAGTCTGCTGCCGGCCGGGCTCGAACGCCGTCCGGAGCTGCGGGCGTTGGGCGTGGCCCGGGTGCCGCTCGGCGAGATGATCGACCGGCTGGCGGGCGTGGAACGGTCGCCCGGCTGGTGGTGGCGGCTCTATGACGCGCTGGCCGGTACCGACCCGGACCGGCTCAGCGGGCTGCCGGTGCCGCTGGCGGGCACGGCCGGCCAGGGGCCCGGCGGCGCGACGGGCAGCGTACGGACCACGATCGGGCCGCGTCAGGTGCTGCTGCCGCTGCCCGGCGGCGGCCCTGACGAGGACGCCGCGGCGCGGCACCGTACGCTCGCCCGGCTCGGCCTGAAGGTCGCCCACCCCGACGCGGTCCACCCGCTGCTGGAGAAGCTGGGCGCCACCCCGGCCGCCCCGCGCGCCGTGCTGACCACGCCCCAGGTGCAGGCGGCGGTGGCGAACTCACTGGAGGCCGACGAGGACGCCTACGACGTCTTCGCCGACGAGCTGGGCGGCGGGCCGGGGGCCCCGCTGGGCGCGGAGGAGCTGGCGGAGACGGTGCTCGCGCTGGTCCGGGACGCCAATCTCGCGCCGGGCGACGAACCCTGGCTCGGGGCGCTCGCGCTGCCCGACGAGGACGGGGAGCTGGCGCCGGCGGGCGAGCTGGTGTACCCGGGCAGCGACTTCGAGCGTGTCATCCGTGAGGGCGAAATCGCGGCCTGTGACGCGGAGTTGGCCGAGCGGTGGGGCGAGCAGCCGCTGACGGCCGTGGGCGTGATGGCTGCCTTCGCACTGGTGCGGGCCACCGATGTGGTGCTCGACCCGGACGAAATGGATCCCCGTGAGGGCGACTTCGCCGAGCCGGACGACGTCGGACTGCTGGACGCGGTGGATGTGTGGTGCGAGGACATCCTCGACGCGCTGCCGGATACCCCCGTCCCGCCGGTGGTGACCGAACTCGTCGCGGTCCGCGACCTCGACCTGGTCGACGACGACGCCTGGCCGCAGGTGCTGGCGATGCTGTCCCAGCCGCCGCTGCGCGACGCCCTGACCGCGCCCGTACGCGTCCTGCTCCCCGACGGCACCACCGAGTCCGTCCGCCCGTACACCGCCTGGTGGCTGCGCGGACACCCGGTGCTGGACGGCCGCCGGCCCGCCGGTCTGCGCTCGGCGGGCGGCGACCCGCTGCTGGCCGGACTGTACGAGTCCGCGGACGCGGGCGACGTCGACGCCCAGGTGCTCCGTGCCCTCGGCGTCCGCACCTCGGTCGCCGCCCTCCTCGACGAGCCGGGCGGCGCGGCGGAACTGCTGTCCCGGCTCGCCGACCCTGACCTGACCGTCGGCGCCGCACAACTGCACGCGGTCTACGGCCTGCTGGCGGACCTGGACCCCGACCAGGTGACCCTGCCGGACGAGCTGCGGACCGTGCGCGACCAGGAGGTCCGGGTGGTCGACGCGGCCGACGCCGTGGTCGCCGACGCCCCGGACCTGGTGCCGCTGGCGGCCGGTCTCGCCCTGCTGCCGGTACGGCCGGCCCGCGCCGCCGAGCTGGCCGAGCTGCTGCAGGTACGGCGGCTGAGCGAGGCGGTCAGCGCCGAGGTGCGCTCCGAGGGCGTACGGCACGAGGTCCCCGAGGCCGTACGGGTCCTGCTCGGCGCCGCCACCCCCGAGGCGTACCAGGAGCACGAGGAACTCCTCGTCGGCGACGGCCCGGACGACACCGCCGAACTGGACTGGCGCTACACGCCCGACGGCACCCTGCACGCCGCCACCCTGGAGGGCGTGGCGGCGGGCCTCGCCTGGGCCGCGGGCCAGTGGCCCCGCCGCTTCGAGGTCGCCGCCCTGTTGGAGGACCCGGAGCGGGGGGATGAGTTGGCGCGGGCGCGGTGGTTCGACTGACGGCGAGGCCGTAGCGGGGAGATGATGCCGCCCATGCCTCTCGCGATCACTCCGGCCCTCCCCGCCGGAGCCCTCTCGGCCACCTCCCAGCCTTCTCTCCGTTCACCCGGCGGCGAGTTACTGTTGCGGCCCTGGGAGACAGCCGACGCCCCCGCCCTGCAAGCCGCCTACCAGGACCAGGGGATCCGGCGCTGGCACATGCACCACGTCACGTCCCCGGCAGAGGCGCGGGAGTGGATCGCGGCCTCCCACCGCTCCTGGCAGCAGGAGCGGGACGCCCAGTGGGCCGTCACCCGGGCCGACGGCGGCGAGATCCTCGGACGGGCGGGCCTGCGCCGGATGGATCTGGAGCAGGGCGAAGCAGAGTGCGCGTACTGGGTCCTGCCGCACGCCCGCGGCACCGGCGTCGCCTCGCGCGCCCTCGCCACGCTGGCCGCCTGGGCCCTGGACGAGGCCGGCTTCCACCGCCTCGAACTCGCCCACTCGACCGCCAACGAGCCCTCCTGCCGGGTGGCCACCAAGTCCGGCTTCACCCTGGAGGGCACCCGTCGCAGCGCCCATCTGCAACAGGACGGCTGGCACGATATGCACCTTCACGCCCGTGTCCAGGGCGATGTGTGAGGGGAAGCGGGCGGCCCCCGTCGCGATGGGTGTGACGGGGGCCGGTCGCGCGTGGTGGGTGGCGCGGTGGCTCAGTTGCCGAACTTGCCGCTCTTGACGGCGGTGAGGAACGACGACCAGCCGGCAGTCGGGAAGACCAGCGCGGGGCCGTGCGGATTCTTGGAGTCACGGACGGGTACGGCACCGTGGAGCCCGTCGGCGACCTCGATGCACTCGGCTCCCTGGCCGTTGCTGTAGCTGGACTTGCGCCACCTGCTCAGTGCGGACGCGTCAGGAATCGTCTTCATCCTCGTACTCTCTCAGGTAGGCGCTGAGCAGGTCGAGAGTTTCTCTCTCCGGCAGCGCCTTGGAGCGAGCGATGTCAAACATGTGCGTGAGCTCAAGAATCTTTCCCGGTGACTCCACCTGTTCCCCGGAAAAGAAGCTCTCGACGTATGCGATCGTAGCTCCGCTGCCAAGGGTGAGAAGGCTCAAACTGCCTCCCAGCATGGGGTGTTCCCCCTGGCTGAAAGGTAGTGCCTGAAGCGCGACTTGGGGGGACTCAACCGCCTTGAGTACATGCCGAATTTGCCCGCACATGCACGCTGATCCCCCGATGGGGCGCTTCAGTGCCGCTTCATCCATGATTGCCCAGTACAGCGGAGAATCCGCCTTTTCGAATACGCGCTTACGGCGCATTCGCGTGGCGACATGCTCCTCTATCCGTTCCACGGACTCGCCGGCCAGCGATGTGCGGAACAGGGCGCGTGCGTAATCCTTGGTCTGCAAAAGTCCCGGGATCAGGCTGCTGCCGAAGACCTGAATGCGAGCTGCCTTTCCCTCGCTTTCGAGGATGGCCCGTCCGTAGTCCGGAATCGACGCATCCTGCGCCATGGACAGCAGCTCGACGAAGAGTCCGTCCGTGGCGAAGTGTGCGTCCAGGGCCTCGGCCAGCGCTTCGGACGGCAGCTGCTCCCCGCGCTCCACCCGGCTGAGGTACGTGTGCGGGTAACCGACCTTGTCGGCGAGGGCCCGCTGCGAAAGGCCCGCGGCCTCCCGCAGGCGGCGTAAGCGCCGCCCCAGCACCGTGCGCGGGGTGGCCCTGTCATCGTCCTCGTTGTTCAGCTCCATTGCTCGAACACACCTTCAACTCGCTGTCCACTGGCGGACTTTGGTGACACGTACAGCGTGCACTCAGCGTATTCCGTCAGCAATGCTGAGTGATGACGAAAAGGCCCCCGCGACCGCTGCAACGGTCCGGGGGTGTGGTCATCAGCCCTTTGGAGGTCGACGACATGAATGACGCTATCGCGAAACTTTTCGGGCCGTTGCTGTGCCGGTTCTTCCCGCCCTCGGGCCGTCGCAGGGCCGCCGCTCGTGCCGACGTGGCGAGGGAGCGCCCGGAAGCCGTTCCCGCCGTGCGCCGTCCGCGCGTCGCGCGCGTAACTGTGGTCCGCGGCGAGGCGACCCGCCTCGTGCGCCCGTACCTCGTCGCGTACGAGCGCGCCCACGGGCTGGAGGCCGTGGCGTGACGGAGGAACACCCCGCCCCCGTACGGCTCCTGCCCTGGTCAAGTGCTGATGGCAACCCTTGTTATCTCCTGGGGGACGGCACGGGCTACGTCTCCCGCGTTGCCGACGACATCGAGCACCTGCAACTCGGCATGGCGGACGACCTCATCGGCCACGCGGAGGACCTGCTCGCCTGTCAGCGGGCGAGCGCCCAGGAGCTGCGCTTCCTGGCCCGTGGGCTGACCGACTCCCTGGGGGATGTGCGGCGTATCGCGGAGAGCAGGGGCGCGCGTCTGCGCTCCGCCGACCGCTCCCTGGACGGCCTCGACGGGCGCGAGGCAGAGGGCCGGTCTTCCGGCGCCGGCCCGGCCGGCAGCGGCCGTCTCAGTCCGAGCTGAACTTCCTCACCAGCGCCCAGATCACCGCGACCGCGCCGACGACCAGGATCAGCCACTCCCACCAGTCGAGGACGCCATCGCCGCCGGAGTGGTAGTGGTGGGAGCGGTGGGTGCGCGCCAGCACCTCGTAGGTGAGGTCCCCCGGGTGGAAGGTCATGGGGCGGAGAGTAGGCGGGGGCGGGGGGCGTGGCCATCCCGGGACCGGTTCTGTGACCGGGACGATACGGCGTCGGGGTGGTGGTCACCCGTTCAGGCCGGGAACCGCCGCCCCACCCACCGCCAGGTGATCTCCAGCAGGACGGCTGCCACCACCGCGAGGGCGACGGCCGCCCACGGCATCGTCGTGCCGACCAGGCGCAGGGCGAAGAAGGTCTGGAGCCCGGGTGTGACCAGGACGATGACGAAGGCCAGGCCCATCGCCAGGACCAGGCCGATCCGCCACCAGGTGTAGGGGCGGGCGATGATCGCCAGGACCCAGATCGCGGTGAGGAAGAGGGTCAGGGTCGCCGCGCTGGTCTCGGCGGGCAGGGCGTCCGGGCCGGTGTAGTAGCTCCGGGCGAGCAGGTAGGTGGCGAAGGCGGCGGCGCCGGTGATGAGGCCGGACGGGATCGCGTAGCGCATCACCCGGCGGACGAAGTGCGGGCGGGCGCGTTCCTTGTTGGGGGCCAGGGCGAGGAAGAACGCGGGGATGCCGATGGTGAGGGTGGAGAGCAGGGTCAGGTGCCGCGGCAGGTATGGGTAGGGGATCTGCCAGCAGGCCACCAGGATCGCCAGCAGGACGGAGTAGACCGTCTTGGTGAGGAAGAGGGTGGCGACGCGGGTGATGTTGCCGATGACCCGGCGGCCCTCGGCGACGACCGAAGGCAGCGTCGCGAAACTGTTGTTGAGCAGGACGATCTGGGCGACGGCGCGGGTCGCCTCGGAGCCGGAGCCCATCGCGACGCCGATGTCGGCGTCCTTGAGGGCCAGCACGTCGTTGACGCCGTCGCCGGTCATCGCGACGTTGTGGCTGCGCTTCTGCAGTGCGGCGACCATGTCCCGCTTCTGCTGCGGGGTGACCCGGCCGAACACCGCGCCTGCTTCGATCTCGGCCGCCATCGCGTCCCGTTCGCTGGGCAGTTCGCGCGCGTCCACCGGGGCGTCCGCGCCCGGCAGCCGCAGCTTGCCGGCCACCGCGCCCACCGACACCGCGTTGTCGCCGGAGAGCACCTTGGCCCGGACGCCCTGCTCCTCGAAGTAGCGCAGGGTGTCGGGGGCGTCCGGACGCAGCCGCTGTTCCAGGATGACCAGCGCGGCGGGCCGGACGCCGCGGGTGATGTCGGGGTCGTCCAGTTCCCGGTCGGCGCGGGCCAGCAGCAGGACGCGGAGGCCCTGCGCGTTGAGCGCGTCGGTCTCGGTGAGCCGCTGGTCGCCGGCCGGCAGCAGCACGTCCGGGGCGCCGAGCAGCCAGGTGCTGCTCTCGCCGTCCGGGCCGTTGAAGGACGCGCCGCTGTATTTCCGGGCGGAGGAGAACGGCAGCGACTGGATGCAGCGCCAGCCGCCGTCCGCCGGATACGCCTCGATGATCGCTTGCAGGGAGGCATTGGGCCGCGGGTCGGACTCGCCGAGGGCGCCCAGCACCTGCCGGAGGTACGCCTCGTCGCCGTCGAGCGTCCGCAGCCCGTGGACGTCCATACCGCCCTCGGTGAGCGTGCCGGTCTTGTCCAGGCAGACCACATCGACCCGGGCCAGGCCCTCGATCGCGGGCAGCTCCTGGACCAGGCACTGCTTGCGGCCGAGCCGGATGACGCCGATCGCGAAGGCGACGGAGGTGAGCAGCACCAGGCCCTCGGGGATCATCGGCACGATGCCGGCCACCATCCGGCGGATGGCCTCGTCGCCGGGCAGGCCGAGCGTGAGCAGATGGCTGAGGATCAGGCCGATCGCGGTCGGGATCATCATCCAGGTCACGTACTTGAGGATCTGGCTGATGCCGGTCCGCAGTTCGGAGTGGACCAGGGTGAACCGGCTGGCCTCCTCGGCGAGCTGGGCCGCGTACGCCTGCCGGCCGACCTTGGTCGCGGTGAAGGCGCCGCCGCCCGCGACCACGAAGCTGCCGGACATCACCTGTTCGCCGGGCTTCTTGAGGACCGGATCGGCCTCGCCGGTCAGCAGCGACTCGTCGATCTCCAGGCTGTCGCTCTCCAGCACCTCGCCGTCGACGATGACCTTGTCGCCGGGCCCGAGTTCGATGATGTCGTCGAGCACCACCGCGGAGGTGGGGATCTCCTCGGTGAGCCCGTCGCGCCGGACGGTCGGTCTGGCCTCACCGATGACCGCCAGGTTGTCCAGGGTCTTCTTGGCGCGCAGCTCCTGGACGATGCCGATGCCGGTGTTGGCGACGATCACGAAACCGAACAGGCCGTCCTGGATCGGCCCGACGATCAGGATGATCACGAAGAGCACGCCGATGATGGCGTTGAAGCGGGTGAAGACATTGGCGCGGACGATCTCGGCGGCCGAGCGGGAGGACCGTACGGGGACGTCATTGACCTCGCCCCGGGTGACCCGCTCCGCGACCTCGGCGGTGGTCAGTCCGCGGTTGACCGGTTCCCGGGCGGCCCGCCGGGCGGGCTCACCACCCGGCCCGGACTGCTCGACGTCGGTCCTCGCCCGCTCCGTCATGCCCCCGACGTTACGGGCGGAATGCGCACTTCACCCGCTGGCCGGGCGAGTGCGTCCCGGGACGGCACCCCCAAGGGGGCGGGCCGCCGGGGGAGGGGCCGCGGTGTTCAGGAGCGGTCGGCCGCCGCGGCGCGCTTGAGCGCGGCATCGCGTCCGCGGACGTACCAGATGCCCACCAGGCCCAGGCCGCCGCCGGCCAGACAGGTCCACACCCACCAGGTGTGGCCGTTGTCGGCGAACCATCCGTAGAAGGGGAGCTGGCCGAGGAAGAGCACGAACCAGATGATGGTGCCGCCGGTGATGGTGCCGACGACAGGGCCTTCGAGCGGCGCCGGGGCCTCGCGCAGTTCGGACTTCTTCCACATGGTGCTCAGCTTACGGGGAGCGGGTGAGGGCTCCGCGGGCGGCGGTGGGCACGGGTGGGTGGCCGGGAACAGGGTCTGGGGAGCGCGTGGGGCGCCTGCCACGAGACCCGTCCGCCACCAGGGTCTACGCGCGGAGATAGCGATCAGTGCATTGTTTATTCATACTGAACCTTTCTGGATACGGCTGGTTTGGCTCGTCTATTCGTCCAACCAGAACCGGTTTGTTTCTCCTTCTGTACATGTTCCGGGCCCTCGGGCCCCCGCGCCTGCCCAGGCCCGTCCGACTGAGGTCCCGCATGTCCCCCTCGGCCACCACGCCGGTCGACACCCTCAAAGACCCAGGTCCGAAGCCCCCCAAGAACGGCTTCGACCGCTTCTTCAAGATCTCCGAGCGGGGGTCGACGGTCGGCCGCGAACTGCGCGGTGGTCTGGCGACGTTCTTCGCGATGGCCTACATCATCGTGCTGAACCCGATCATTCTCGGTGCCGGAGTCGATAAGTTCGGCCATCAGCTCGACAACGCCCAGCTGGTCACCGCCACCGCGCTGATGGCCGGACTGAGCACGGTCCTGATGGGCCTCATCGGCAACGTCCCGATCGCCATCGCCGCCGGCCTCGGTATCAACGCCGTGGTGTCGCTGCAGCTCGCCCCCAAGATGAGCTGGCCGGACGCGATGGGCATGGTCGTGCTCGCCGGTCTGGTGCTGATGATCCTGGTCGCCTCGGGTCTGCGGCAGCGGGTGATGGACGCGATCCCCAACGGGCTGCGGCGGGCCATCGCCATCGGCATCGGCCTGTTCATCTCGCTGATCGGCCTGGTCGACGCGGGCTTTGTGACCCGTAACC
Source organism: Streptomyces sp. NPDC048637 (assembly GCF_040650675.1). Taxonomy (NCBI): domain Bacteria; kingdom Bacillati; phylum Actinomycetota; class Actinomycetes; order Kitasatosporales; family Streptomycetaceae; genus Streptomyces; species Streptomyces sp. NPDC048637. The sequence goes on along the minus strand of NZ_JBEZHQ010000051.1, from coordinate 44,701 downwards.
CGGACGCCGCGCACACCACCGTCCCGATGGGCCTGGGGCAGGGCGGACAGCTCAAGGGCTGGCCGGTGCTGGTCTTCGTCATCGGCCTGGCGCTGATGTTCGTGCTGATCGTGCGCAAGATCAGGGGGGCGATCCTGATCGGCATGGTCTCGATGGCGGTCCTCGCGATCGTCATCAATGCCCTCGTCGACATCCCGGACGCGTCCTGGGGCCTGGCGGTCCCCAATGTCCCGGAGAAGATCATCGACACCCCGGACTTCGGTCTGATCGGTCAGATCAGCCTCTTCGGCGGCTTCCAGGAAGTCGGCGTACTGACCGGCTGCCTGTTCGTCTTCACCGTGCTGCTCTCCGGCTTCTTCGACGCGATGGGCACCATCATCGGCGTCGGCGAGGAGGCCGGGCTGCTGAACAACGAGACCGGCCAGCTGCCGAACATGGGCCGCATCCTGATGGTCGACGGCATCGCGGTCGCGGGCGGCGGCTTCGGCTCCGCCTCCGCCAACACCTGCTTCGTGGAGTCCACCGCCGGTGTCGGCGAGGGCGCCCGTACGGGCCTCGCGAACCTGATGACCGGCGGTCTCTTCCTGCTCGCGCTGATCTTCACGCCGCTGGCGACGGTCGTCCCCTCGCAGGCCGCGACGCCCGCGCTGGTGGTCGTCGGCTTCCTGATCATGGCCTCGAACGTGCAGGCCATCGACTGGGGCGACTTCACCCTCGGCATCCCGGCGTTCCTGACGATCATCTCGATGCCGTTCACCTACAGCATCACCAACGGCATCGGCATCGGCGTCCTGGCCTTCATCCTGCTGCGCGCGGCGACCGGCCGGGTCAAGGAGATCCCCTGGCTGCTGAACGCGGTCGGCTTCTGCTTCCTGGTCTACTTCCTGCTCGACCCGATCGAGCAGGCGCTGGGGGTCAAGTAGCCGGCCAGCGGACCCCCAGCTTCTCCGTCTCGTCGACGGAGGACTTGAACCGCTCGTCGAAATCCTCGCGAATGAGCGTCCGGACGACATAGTCCTGGACGCTCATTCCGCGTTTTGCGGCGTGCTGCCGAATGCGCTCCAGCAGCTCCCCGTCCACCCGCAGGCTGAGCACTCGCGATCCCATCCGGACACGGTCCCGTCCGTACGCGGTCAGGTGCGTCACTTTCGGCCGCGCCCTCACTCATATGGGTGACCTGCGGGATACGGCACCCCCGGCTTTCCTTAGAAAGGGTAATGAGTTACGCTAAAGACCATGCCGGAACTGTCCTCCCTTCAGCCCGACGGGCCGGAGGTGCCCCCCGACGACGCGGCCGCGGTGAACGCTCTGCGGTCCGCCGTGATGCGCCTGTCGCGCCGACTCAAGCACCAGCGGGTCGACGAATCGCTGAGCCCCACCGAGATGTCGGTGCTCGGCACCCTCGCCCGGTGCGGCCATGCCACCCCCGGCGAGCTGGCCCGCAAGGAGCATGTGCAGCCGCCGTCGATGACCCGCATCGTGGCCATGCTGGAGGCCAAGGGACTGGTCCGGCTCGAACCGCACCCCGACGACCGCCGCCAGAAGGTCGTCACGCAGACCGAGCAGGCCGAGGCGATGCTCGAAGAGAGCCGCCGTAAGCGCAACGCCTGGCTCGCCGAGCTGGCCTCCGGGCTGGACGAGGACGAGTGGGCGAAGGTGCGGGCCGCCGCGCCCGTACTGGAGAAGCTCGCACAGCTGTAGAACCCGAGGCCGAGGAGGCGAACCCACTTTGAGTACGGGATCCGGAGCACACTCCGCCCCCGCACCGAACTCCCACGAAGACACGGTTTCCGACGACGCGACCGCGACCACTCAGGGCACCGCCCCGGGTATCGCCGCTGGCCCCGCCGCCACACCGCGCAAGGGCACGTTCAGTTCTCTGCGAATACGCAACTACCGCCTCTTTGCCACCGGCCAGATGGTGTCCAACACGGGCACCTGGATGCAGCGCATCGCCCAGGACTGGCTGGTGCTGAGCCTCACCGGATCGTCCACCGCGGTCGGCATCACCACCGCGCTGCAGTTCCTGCCGATGCTGCTCTTCGGGCTCTACGGCGGCGTCATCGCCGACCGTTTCGCCAAGCGCAAGCTGCTGCTGTTCACCCAGTCCGCCATGGGCCTCACCGGCCTGGCCCTCGCCGTGCTCACGCTGAGCGGGCATGTGCAGGTCTGGCACGTCTACCTGGTCGCCTTCGTCCTCGGCCTGGTCACCGTCCTCGACAACCCCTCCCGGCAGGCCTTCGTCTCCGAGATGGTCGGCCAGGACGAGCTGCGCAACGCCGTCAGCCTGAACTCCGCCAACTTCCAGTCCGCGCGGCTGATCGGGCCCGCCGTCGCCGGTGTCCTGATCACCGCCTTCGGCAGCGGCTGGGCCTTCCTGCTCAACGGCCTCTCGTTCATCGCCCCGCTCACGGGCCTGCTGATGATGCGCACCGCCGAACTCCACAAGGTCGAGCGCGTCCCGCGCAGCAAGGGCCAGCTGCGGGAGGGCCTGCGGTACGTGTCGGGCCGCCCCGACCTGATCTGGCCCATCGTCCTGGTCGGCTTCATCGGCACCTTCGGCTTCAACTTCCCGATCTGGCTGACCGCGTTCGTCCACCATGTCTTCCACCAGGGCGCGGGGACGTACTCCCTGTTCAACGCGCTGATGGCGGCCGGTTCACTGATCGGCGCGCTGCTCGCGGCCCGCCGTGCGACCTCCCGGCTGCGGCTGCTGGTGGGGGCGGCGATGGTCTTCGGCGTGCTGGAGATCGCGGCCGCGCTCGCCCCGTCGTTCTGGGTCTTCGCGGCGTTGCTGGTCCTGATCGGCACGGTCGGCCTGACGATCAATGTCACGGCCAATTCGAGCGTCCAGATGGCCACCGATCCGCTGATGCGCGGCCGGGTGATGAGCCTGTTCATGATGGTCTTCGTCGGCGGCACCCCGCTCGGCGCACCACTGGTCGGCTGGATCACCGACAGCTTCGGCCCGCGGATCGGCTTCATGGCGGGCGGTGCGGTCTCCCTGGCGGCCGCCGTCCTCATCGGCCTGATCCTCGCCAGGGTGGGCGGTCTGCGCCTCAAGATCGACCTGCGCCGCGGCCGTCAGCACCTCGCATTCGTACCCCGGGGCCCCGCGCCCGCTCCGTCCGCGGAGCAGGAGAAGGAGCAGGAGAAGGAGCTGGCACCGGCGGCATAGCGGACCGCACCCCCGGCCCGGCCCCGCGGGGCCGGGCCGGCGTACGTCGTGCCGGCCGGACGGCCGGTGCGCTGCGCCACACTGGCCGCATGAGACTCTTCGCCGCCGTCCTGCCCCCCGCTCCCGCGATCGAGGAACTGGCTGCCGAGGTGGCGCAGTTGAAGAAGCTCCCGGCCGCCGACCGGCTGCGGTGGACCGGGCGGGACAGCTGGCACTTCACCCTCGCCTTCTACGGTGAGGTGCCCGAGGAGACCGTCCCCGAGCTGTCCGAGCGGCTGGCCCGCGCCGCCCATCGCCGCGACCCCTACGAGCTGCGGATCGCCGGCGGCGGCCGCTTCTCCGACCGGGTGGTGTGGGCCGGGGCCGACGGCGACCGCCCCGCCATGCGCAGGCTGGCCGACGCGGCCTCCGCGGCGGCCCGCCGGGCCGGCCTCGCCATGGACGACGAGCACCGCCCGTACACCCCCCACCTCACCCTCGCCCGGAACCGCACCCCCGACCTGGACCTCCGGCCGTACGCGACCGCCCTCAAGGACTTCGCCGGCACCTCCTGGACGGTCGGTGCCCTCGCCCTGGTGCGCAGCCATCCCCCCGTGCCCGGCGTGGCGGGCAAGCAGCCCCGGTACGAAACGGTGGGTTCCTGGCCGCTGGGCCACTGAGGCCCGGCGGCCGCGCCTTCCCGGCCCGCTGAAACGTTCGGACCCGCCCCGGTTACGCTCAGAGGGTGGATCCCAAAACCCGTAACCGGATCATGTCCGGTCTGCTCGCCTTGCTGCTCGTCGTCGTGATCGTGGCGGCGGCGCTGCGCTGACGGCTGCCGCGCCCCCCGCCCAGTCGCCCGGCGGCCGGAACCGTCCGCCGGGCGACTGGGCGGGTCTTTCGGATCAGCAGGTCCTTCGGATCAGCAGCTCCAGGTCCTTCGGATCAGCGGGCCTTTCGGTTCAGGGGGAGCCTCCGGATCAGCGGGCCTTTCGCGGATCAGTCGGGCCGACCCAGAAGACCCGTCCCGGACCCGCTCACCAGGCGAAGGCCTCCGGGCTCGGCCCGGGGCCGGGGAAGATCTCGTCGAGTGCGGTGAGCAGCTCGTCGGAGAGGGTCAGTTCGACGGCCCGCAGCGCGGAGGTGAGCTGGTCCGCGGTGCGCGGCCCCACGATCGGGCCGGTGACACCGGGCCGGGTGAGCAGCCACGCCAGAGCCACCTCACCGGGCTCCAGACCGTGCTTGTCGAGCAGATCCTCGTACGACTGGATCTGGGTGCGGATCGTGGAGTTGGCGAGGGCGTCGGCGGAGCGGCCGGAGACCGAGCGGGCCGCGCCGCCCTCGCGCTCCTTGCGGAGGGCGCCGCCCAGCAGCCCGCCGTGCAGCGGGGACCAGGGGATGACGCCCAGGCCGTAGCCCTCGGCGGCCGGGATGACCTCCATCTCGGCGCGGCGCTCGGCGAGGTTGTAGAGGCACTGCTCGCTGACCAGGCCGTACGAGCCGCGGCGGGCGGCGGTCTCGTTGGCGCGGGCGAGGTGCCAGCCGGCGTGGTTGGACGAGCCGACGTAAAGGATCTTGCCCTGCTGGACGAGCACGTCCATGGCCTGCCAGATCTCGTCCCAGGGCGTGTCCCGGTCGACGTGGTGGAACTGGTAGAGGTCGATGTAGTCGGTGCCGAGCCGCTTGAGGCTGGCGTCCACCGACCGCCGGATGTTGAGCGCGGAGAGCTTGTCGTGGTTGGGCCAGACCTTGCCGTCGTCCGGCGCCATGTTGGCGTAGAGCTTGGTGGCCAGCACGGTCCTGTCGCGCCGGCCGCCGCCCTTGGCGAACCACGAGCCGACGATCTCCTCCGTACGGCCCTTGTTGGCGCCCCAGCCGTAGACATTGGCGGTGTCGAAGAAGTTGATGCCCGCGTGGAGCGCCGCATCCATGATGGTGTGGCTGTCGGCCTCGTCCGTCTGAGGCCCGAAGTTCATCGTCCCGAGGACGAGTCGGCTGACCTTGAGTCCGGTGCGTCCGAGCTGTGTGTACTTCATGGTCGCCCAGCCAACGCCTTGAAGTGCGCTCGAAGCAAGGACCGTTCGGGGTGGCGGTCAGCGTTCTTCCGGCGGTTGTAGGGAGGAGGCGAGGGCGCCCTGGCGCGGCGGGGCGGGTCGGGTCCGCCGGCGTCCGGCCGCGGCGAAGAGCAGCAGCGCGACCGGTGTGCAGCAGGCCGCCGCCACCGGCAGGGCGCCGGGCCCGTACGAGGCGAGCAGCCGGCCGCCGAGGGCGCCGCCCAGTGAGGCGCCGGCATAGACCGCGCTACTGGTGAGCGCGAGCGCCTGCGGCCCGTGTGCGGAACCGGCCAGCGTCAGTACGCGGGTCTGTACGGCGGGCGGCATCGCCCACGCCGCGGCCGCCCATACGGCCAGCAGCGGGACGACGAGGGTGAGCGCCGCGGGCCGCCGCACCCCGCACAGGGCGAGCCCGGCCGTGGCCGCGGTGAACACCAGCGCCGCCGTCGCGAAGGCGGCCCCGGCGCCCCGGCGGTCCACCAGCGTGCCGCCCGCCCGTGCGCCCGCGATGCCGACGACGCCGGTGAGCGCCAGCAGCAGACCGAGCGTGCCGGGGGTGACGCCCGACAGGTCGTGGAGGAACGGCGCGAGATAGGTCTGCAGCAGCAGATTGCCCAGCACCGCGACGGCCGCGGCGAGCAGGGCGTACAGGACGGCGGGCCGGCCCATCGGGCGGAGGCGGGCGGCGAGCGGGGCGGCGGGGGCGGGCGGCAGCTCGGGGAGGGTGCCGCGGACGAGGAGCAGGGCCGCAAGCCCGAGCGTCCCGCCCAGGACGAAGGTGGCCCGCCAGCCCAGCGCCGCCCCCGCCCAGGTGCCGGCCGGTACACCGAGCACCATGGCGCCGGTCAGCCCGGCCATGACGGTGGCGAGGCTGCGGCCCTGGCGTTCCGGGGGCGCGAGCCGGGCGGTCGCGGCGAGAGCGGTGGGCAGTGCGACGGCGGCGGCGAGCGCGGCCAGTACCCGTAACGCCATCAGCATGACGTAGGAACTCGCCAGGAGAACGGCGAAGTTGGCGAGGCAGAAGAGGGTCAGCGCGGCGGTGAGGAGGGCCCGGCGGGGGAGCCGGGCGGTGCTGACGGCGGCGACCGGGGCGGCCACCGCGCAGACGACGGAGAAGACGGTGACGAGCTGTCCGGCGGCGGCCTCACCGACGGTCAGCCCGCGGGCGAGTGCGGGCAGTACGCCGGCGATCACGAAGTCGTCGGTCTGGAGGGCGAAGGCGCAGAGGGTGAGGGCACAGAGCCAGGGGGCAGGGAGGCGCGCTCGTAACGGGGGAGTCGCGGGGGGAGTCGTGAACATACCCATTAACGTAACATTCGTTTCCCTAATTAGGGTGGGTGCTGTCCCACCGGAGGGCCGGAGGGTCCGAGGGTCCGAGGGCTCGGAGCGTTCCGCACGCCCCAGAGATCGCCGCACGCCCCAGAGAGCCCCCCACGCCCCCAGAGATCGCCGCACCACCCAGAATCCCCGCACCACGAGGAGTCCGACCGATGGCCAGGCCCCGCGACCCCCACCGCCGTACCGAGATCCTCGACGCGGCCATCGGCCACCTCGCGGAGACCGGGATCGCCACCCTCTCCCTGCGCCCGCTGGCCCAGGCGCTCGGGCACAGCACACGGGTGCTCACCCACCACTTCGCGGACAAGGACGCTCTGCTGACGGCCGTTCTGGAGCGGCTGGACGAGATCCAGCACGGGCAGCTGCGGGCCACCGAGGGCTGGGACGACACCTCGCGGGGCATCGGCGCGATCGTGCGGGATTCCTGGCGGCGCCATCTGGAGCCCGGGAACATCGGCGCGACCCGGCTCATCCACGAGATCGAGGGGCTGGCGGCGGCCGGCCGGCTCGGCGGCCGGGTCCCCAAGTTCCTCGCGGACCGTGCCGACTTCGTCGCCGGTGCCTTGCAGGCCCGCGGCCTCGCCCCCGAGGCGGCGCGGGTCCACGCCACCTTCCTCAACAGCGCCTACGCGGGACTGCAGACCGACTTCCTGGTCACCGGTGACCGCGCGCGCACCGAGGCGGCGCTGGCACAGCTGTGTGCGCTGGCCGACTCCTGGACGGCGGCGGCCGTCTCCTGACCGGCGGCGGCCGTCTCCTGACCGGTTCCGGCCGGGGCCTCACACGGATGGTACGGCTCCGACCGGCGGGCCGGCGGTGTACCGGCCGCCGACGCCCCACGCCTGGTGCATCGCATCGGCGAACGCCCCTGCCAGCAGATGCTCGCCCCACTCCGACGGATGGGTTCCGTCGTAGGTGGCGCGACCGGTCTCCCACCCGGCCGGTTCGGAGGCCAGCAGCAACGGTGAGGCGGGGGTGGAGAGATCGGCGACGGCCTTGGCCAGCAGCTCGTTGAAGCGTGCGCACTCCGCACCGAACGCGGCGTCCGCCGCCGCCCGCACATTGGGGATCACCGGCATCAGCACCGCCCGGATGTGCGGCGCCGCCGCTCGCGCCTGCGCCACGAACCGCCCGACGTTCTCCGCGGTCTGCTCGGCGTTCGTATAGAACCCGAGGTCTATCAGGCCGAGCGAGACCAGCAGGGTGTCGGCCTCGTACCGGCGCACCGCGTCGCCGATCAGCGGGGCCATGTGCAGCCAGCCCTCGCCCCACCCGGCGAGATGGCGGCGGGACTCCTCGGGGAAGCCGGGGTCGGCATAGGCGGATGAGGTGTCGGAGCCCGCAGTGGGTTCATGGAGCGTGTGACGCGGCCCGACGATGCGGTACGGCCCGCCGAAGGCCGCGTTCAGGTGCTGCCACATGCGGTAACGCCAGGTGAAATCGCCGGTGCTACCGATCGTCATGGAGTCACCGACGAACATGATCCTCATCCGGACATGATGGCCGAGAACCCTTACCGGCCGGTACGTGACGCTGGACACGCCGCGCTCGAACGGCACGGAGCGCCGGGGCCATAGCGGCCACCGCGCCCCCGCGCCGCGGCCCGGGATGGCAGTCTGTGCCCATGCGTTCGCTTCTGTGCGTGGCCGGTGCCGCGGGAATCCTGTGGTCGGCGGCCGTCGTTCCCGCCGCCGCCGACGAGCCCGACGGCTTCACCCTCAGCGATTCCCGGATCGCCGAGTCCAGCGGGCTGGCCGCCAGCCGCGCGCACCCCGGGATCTACTGGACCCACAACGACAGTGACGACGGCCCGTACGTCTACGCCGTGGACGGCAAGTCCGGCCGTACGGTCGCCCGCATCACGCTGCGCGGTATCGGCGCGCCCCGCGATGTCGAGGCGATCTCGGTCGGCCCGGACGGTGACCTCTACCTCGGCGACATCGGCGACAACCTCGGCGGCAGCTGGAACCACGTCTGGATCTACCGCTTCCCCGAACCGAAGCGGCTGCGCGACACCACCGTCACCGCCACCCAGTTCGATGTGAAATACGCCGACGGGCCGCGGGACGCCGAGGCGATGATGGTGCACCCCAAAACCGGCCGGGTTTATCTCGCCAGCAAGAAGCAGGGCGGCGGGGGCGCCCTCTACGAGGGCCCGCAGCGGCTCACCGCCTCCGGCACCAACACCTTCCGCAAGGTCTCCCCGGTCGATCTGTGGGTGACCGACGGCGCGTTCTCCCCCGACGGCACCCGGCTGGTGCTGCGCAGCTACTTCGGTGCCCGGATCTACCGCTGGCAGGACGGCCGCCCGAAGGACCTCGGCAGCGTGGGCGTACCGGTCCAGCAGCAGGGCGAATCGGTCACCTTCACCGCGGACGGCCGCACCCTGATGTACGGCTCCGAGGGCGCGGACAGCGCGGTCGAGCCGGTCGGGCTGAGCGACGAGCAGCTGCCGGACGCGGCCAAGGACGACCCGGCGAACGGTGACGGCGCCAACGGCCAGGGCGGGAAGGGGAGTTCGGACACGGACCTGGACCCCAGCTTCATCAAGGGGGCCATGGTCCTCGCCGTGGCCACCGCCCTGGTCGTCGCGCTGCGGAGGCTGGTGCGGCGACGTTAGCCGCGCTCGGGCCGGCGGCCGGGCGCGGCGAGGTCCCTATCGAGGTCGTCGACAGTGCGGCGCAGTTGGGCGAGCGCGGGATCGGCCGGCGGACCGTCCGGCGGCCGGGGTGGGGCGGTGCGGAGGTCACGGATGGCTTGGCGGACCACCGCGCGCACGGCGGCCGGGGCGAGGGGCTGGAGGCCGCTGCGGGCGAGTGCGGTGAGGCGGCGGGTGATCAGCTCCGCGGCTTCTTTCAGGTGAGGTGGTAAGGGGCGAGGCCCGGAGCCACAGGGGTGGAATTCCGGCCCTCGCGGAGACCACCGTTCGTCTCCTGGGGTGCTGGTGACTAACCAGCGGACGATTAGCGGAGGAAGCTGATCACCAGCTGGATGAGGTGGTTGCCCGGAATGGTGAGGACGATGCGGACCGGGTTGGTCGGGGACAGCGTCTCAAGCCACTTCTAGAAGGCGGCGATGCCCTTCTCCGCGGCGGCCTTGGCCTTGGCGTATGCCTTGCCCATCTTCTTCTTGATGTAGCTGACGATGGACTTGGCGATCTTCTCCGCCTCGGGGTCCACCTTCTTCAGGGAGGTGGTGTGGGCGCCCGTGGTGGTCTTGTTGAGTGCGACGGTGATGGTGTTCACGTCAGCGGCCTTGCTGACCGCGCCGACCTGCACCGAGGAGACGGCGGGGGTGCGGCTGGCTTCGACGGCGGATGCCATCGGGGCGGCGACGCCCAGGGCGACGGCGGCGGCGACGGTGGTGGCGGCTATGCGCAGCTTGCTGTTCATGGAGACTCCTCATCTCAGCTTGGAAGCGCGGCCGGTCCACGGAGAGGAAGAGCGCGTGGCGGCCGCGCCTGGACCGGATGATCCGATCGGCCGAACAAGAGTCTTTCGGGAACGCGGAGCTGCCGGTATTGGTTCTTCGGGCATTGCCCTATCGGCCAATGAGGCTTCGCGTGTCTGCGGGTTACCGCAGCGGGAAGCCGTCCCAGTGGAAGGCGATCATGACCGCGCCAACAAGCAGCATCGGCAGGGATGCCATGCGTGTGTGGTGGAAGGCTCGCTGGTTGCGGCTGGCCTTGTAGTGGATGAGACCGGCGATGAGGGGGATCCAGGCCGTTAAATAGAGGATCCACCCTGTGCGTTCTGCGGCGTCGGTGCGGATGATGAAAGTGATGAGCTGGGAGGCGACACCGAGGACGCCGGCGGTGAGCCACCACGCATCCGACACACGGAGCTTTTCCTTGTGTTGGACGGTTTCTGCAGATTCCATTGTGCTTCCTCTCAATAGCGAACTGGCCCCCAACGCCGGGGCGTTGGGGGCCAGTTAAGCATCTTGTGGTTTAGAGGTCGTTTTCATCTTGGGTACGGTTGTCTGGGGTGGATTGTTCTGCCTGTCGATGCACTGTTGGTGAGGTGACGGCCTTATGTCCCGAGCCCCGCATCCGGCGCCGCCCGGTCCGTGCCCGCCGGTCCGTCTCCCTCGGTCAGCCGCAGCTCGTAATGGAGCGTCCGCTGCTTGCGCAGCCGGTGCACCCACGGCACCAGCAGCCCGTGGATCAGCGGGTACTTCCGGGTCAGGGAGCGCTCGGCCCGCCGGTATTCGCGGGTCTGCGGATCCAGCAGCCGTACCCGCGCCTTGACGCCGGGCCCGGTGGGCCGGCCCCGCCAGGTGGCGGGGCAGATCTCCACCTCCGGGAAGTTCCGCATGCGCTTGGCCTTCCAGGCGCTGCTGTACGTACGGAGATAGGCGTGGTCGCCGTCGACGGCGATGTTCATCGGTGTGCCGACACCGGTGCCGTCCCGCTTGTACGAGGTCAGCACGATCGCCCCTTGCCGCTCGAAGGGGGTGAGTCCGGGGCTCGGGGGCTTCGTCATGGGTCCCATACAGGCACATCCGGCCTGTTTCGTCACCTCATGGTGCGTCCGTTCGGGCGGTGCGGGTGGCGATGAGCGCCTCGAATCCGTCCAGGAGCGCGGTCAGGCCCAGCTCGAAGGCGGAGGTGTCGTCACCGGCGAAGGTGTCCTCGTCCAGGGCGGCGAGGGCGGGGTAACGGCCGCTCAGCATCACCTTGGACAGCACCGGCTCCTGTGACTGCCAGAAGTCCGCGTTGCTGATGCCGGTCCGCTTCTCGGCGAGGGCGGAGTGGAGCTCGGTGCGGGCGATGCCGCTGAGGAAGCCGCCGAAGGTCACCAGTACGTGGATCTTCTCGCGGTCGGTCAGACCGGTGCCGGCCAGGGCGCGCACCGAGTACTCCAGCGAGTCCAGGGCGTTGGGGCCGAGCAGCGGGCGGGCCTGGTCGACCTGGAGCAGCCAGGGATGCCGTCGGTATTGCCGCAGGCTGCCGCGGGCGAGGGCGGCCATCGCGGGGCGCCAGCCGGCGGCCGGGTCGGGGTGGGCGTCGGCGTCGAACTCCACGACCTTGTCGAGCATCAGGTCGAGGAGTTCGGCCTTGCCCGGGACATAGCGGTAGAGGGACATGGTGCCGACGCCGAGGTCGGTGGCGACCCGGCGCATGGACAGCGCGCCGAGCCCGTCGGCATCGGCGACCGCCACCGCCGTGGTGACGATGCGTTCGAGGGTGAGGCCCGGCTTGGGGCCGCGGCTGGGCCGCTCGCCGAGGCCCCAGAGCAGCTCCAGGCTGCGTGAGACATCGCCGCTGCCGCTGTGTTCTGTCGTCGTCATCGTGCGGTCATCCTATGCCGCCGGACAAAAACTGGGTACGGCGTACGCGTAATCGGGTACGGTGTACCCAGTTTTCGATCCGGAGGGGAGCGGCGATGACCGGCAGTACGAGCGGGAATGCGTGCGGGGCGAGGGGTGGGGTGGCGACGGCGGGCGCCGGGCAGGCGCCGCTGCCGCTGCCACCGCCGGATGCGGCGGTGCGTGCGGAGGGTCTGGAGAAGCGGTACGGCGACAAGCGGGCCCTGGACGGCCTCGACCTCACCGTCCACCGCGGCACGGTGCACGGCCTGCTCGGGCCGAACGGCGCGGGCAAGACCACGGTCGTCCGCATCCTGGCCACCCTGCTGCGACCGGACGGCGGGCGGGCGGCGGTCGCCGGGCACGAGGTGACGCGGGCGCCCCAGCGGGTGCGCGCCAGGATCGGACTGGCGGGTCAATATGCCGCCGTGGACGGCATCCTGACCGGCCGTCAGAATCTGGAGATGTTCGGCAGGCTCTTCCATCTGGGCGCCCGCCGGGCGCGGGTGCGGGCGACGGAGCTGCTGGACCAGTTCGGGCTGGGCGACGCGGGCGGGAAATCGGCCCGGACCTACAGCGGCGGGATGCGCCGCCGGCTCGACCTCGCCGCGAGCCTGATCCTCGCACCCGAGGTGCTCTTCCTGGACGAGCCGACCACGGGCCTCGACCCGCGCGGCCGCAACGAGGTCTGGGAGTCGGTCCGCAGGCTCGCCGCGACCGGCACCACCGTCTTGCTGACCACCCAATACCTCGACGAGGCGGACCAGTTGGCCGACCGGGTCTCCGTCATCGAGCACGGGCGGACGATCGCCGACGGTACGCCCGCCGAGCTGAAGCGGCAGGTCGGCGGCGAGCGCCTCCAGGTGGTGCTGCGCGACCCGGCCGACCTCCCGTACGCGGTACGGACCGTGGCACGGGTCGCCGCGAACGGCGTACCGCCCACGACGGACGAGGCGGAGCGGCGGGTCGGTGCCCCGGTGACGGAAGGCGTCGCGGCACTGACCGAGGTCGCGCGCACCCTCCAGGACGAGGGCATCGGCGTCGAGGACATCGGGCTGCGCCGCCCGACGCTCGACGAGGTCTTTCTGCGCCTCACCGGACGCGGTACGGCCGGGACCGGGCAGGAGGCGGCCGCATGAGCGCCGGCACCGTGCTGCACATCCCGCACGACGACGGCCCCGCCCCGTGGGGGCCGGCCGGTGCGGACGACGGCCCCGCGCGCCGTCTCTACTGGGCCTTCGCCGACTGTCTGACCATCGTCCGCCGGGATCTGACCCATCTCGTCCGGCAGCCCGTGATCATCGCCTGGCAGCTGGGCTTCCCGATCGTCTCCGTGCTGCTCTTCGTCTATGTCTTCGGCAGCGCGATGAACGTCGGCGGCGGGGTGGACTACCCGACGTTCGCGATGCCCGGCATCTTCGCGATGACGATCTCCTTCGGTTTCATGAACACCGCGGTGGCCGTGGTCGTCGACCGGGACCACGGGGTCACCGATCGGTTCCGCTCCCTGCCGATGTCGACGTCCGCCGTGGTCAGCGGGCGCGGGGTCGCCGATGTGATCGGCGCGAGCGTCGACCTCGTGGTGCTGGCCGCGATCGCCGTGGTCGTCGGCTGGCGCTCCCACGGCGGCCCGGCCGCCACCCTCGCCGCCTTCGGTCTGCTGCTGCTTCTGCGCTTCGCCCTCACCTGGATCGGTGTCTATCTCGGCCTCCTGGCACCCAACCAGGAATCGGCCGGCGGCCTCTACGCCGTCGCCTTCCCCTTCGGCATGATCTCCAGCGTCTTCACCCCGCCGTCGATGATGCCGGACTGGCTGGGCACGATCGCCATGTGGAACCCGGTCTCCTCGACGGCCGGCGCCATCCGTGAGCTCTTCGGCAACCCGGCCACCACGGGCGGCAGTTGGGTCGAACAGCATGCGGTGCTGATGGCGGTGCTCTGGCCGGCGGTCATCACCGCGGTCTTCCTGCCGCTGGCGGTACGGCGCTTCCGGCGGCTGAGCCGTTGAGCCGTTGAGCCGCTGAGCCGTTGAGCGCGGACCGGACCCGCGCAGCGCACAGGCCCCGGCGGTCGCCCGCCGGGGCCTGTGGTGCGATCGGGGAGGCTGTTACAGCTTGCCGATGACGTGGTCGATGCAGGCCGTCAGGGCCTCGACGTCCGCCGGGTCGATCGCCGGGAACATCGCGATCCGCAGCTGGTTGCGGCCGAGCTTGCGGTAGGGCTCGGTGTCGACGATGCCGTTGGCGCGCAGGGCCTTGGCGACGGCGGCGGCGTCGATCACGTCGTCGAAGTCGATCGTGCCGATGACCTGCGAGCGCTTGGCCGGGTCGGTGACGAACGGGGTGGCGTACTTGGCGTCCTCGGCCCAGCCGTAGAGGGTGCGCGAGGAGGTGGCGGTGCGGCGGACCGCCCAGTCCAGGCCGCCCTGGCCGTTGATCCACTCCAGCTGCTCATTGAGCAGGAAGAGGGTGGACAGCGCCGGGGTGTTGTACGTCTGGTTCTTCAGGGAGTTGTCGATCGCCGTGGGCAGCGAGAAGAACTCCGGGATGTGGCGGCCGGACGCGTGGATGGCGCGGGCGCGCTCCAGCGCGGCGGGGGAGAAGGCCGCCAGCCACAGACCGCCGTCGGAGGCGAAGGACTTCTGCGGGGCGAAGTAGTAGACATCGGTCTCGGTGATGTCGACGGGCAGACCGCCGGCACCGGAGGTGGCGTCGACCAGGACCAGTGCGCCCTCGTCCGCGCCCGCGACGCGCTTGAGGGGCGCGGCGACACCGGTCGAGGTCTCGTTGTGGGTGAAGCCGTAGACGTCCACGCCCTGCTCGGCCCGCGGCTCCGGGTGGTCGCCCGGCTCGGCGGAGAGGACGGTGGGCTCCGCCAGCCACGGCGCCAGCTTGGCGGCCTTGGCGAACTTCGAGGAGAACTCACCGAAGCTGAGGTGCTGGGACTTGCGCTCGATCAGGCCGTGCGTCGCGATGTCCCAGAACGCGGTGGAGCCGCCGTTGCCGAGCACGACCTCGTAGCCCTCGGGGAGCTGGAAGAGATCGCGTACGCCGTCGCGCACCTTGCCCACCAGGTTCTTGACCGGGGCCTGGCGGTGGGACGTGCCGAGAAGGGAGCTACCGGTGGCGGCGAGGGCGCCGAGCGCCTCCGTACGCACCTTGGAGGGGCCCGCGCCGAAGCGTCCGTCGGCGGGCTTGATGTCAGCGGGGATCTGGATATCAGCCACGGGGGAAGCCTAATCCGTCGTGCTGCGGGCTCCGGCGGCGCGTCCAGCGGGTGAGATGCCGGCCGCCCATACGGTGGACGGCCGGGCCGGCCTAAGCGGACGGGGCGTCCGCGGCGTAGACGGCGGTGAGGGCGGCCGCGGCCTCGGCCATCACCCGGCGGGCCTCGGGCGGGGCGAGCACTTCGAGGGAGTCGCCGAACTGGAGCAGCTGACGGACCGCGGGGAGGACGGGGTAGGCCAGATCGAGGGTGGCCCAGTCCCCGGCCTCGCCGCCGTCACCCGTACGGGGCGGCCCGGTCAGCGCGCCGCCGAGGATCCGCACCGCCAGATCCAGCCGCTCGCGGCGGATCCGGGCGGTCACCCGGACGTCCGCGGGCCGGTCCTCCACCTGGCGCCGCAGCCGCTGCCAGACCTCGGCGAGCTCCACGCCTGCGCGGCGCCGGACGGGGACGTCGGTGAGGATCGCGGACGCCACCCGGTCGGCCCGGAAGAGCTGCGGCCCGCCACGCCGGTCCGCGACGAGGTACCAGGTGCCGGCCTTGGCCACCAGCCCGTACGGGTCGACCGTGTAGGTCCGCAGCCGGGTCTCGCCGCTGTGGCGGTAGCGGATCCGGAGCCGGAGGTCGGTGAAGACGGCCGTGTGCAGCACATCCAGTTCCACCACGGGGTGGGCGGCGGCGGACGGCGCGTCAGCGGCGGCGGACGACGGGCGGGTCGTCCACTTGTCCGGGTCGACCAGGATGCGGCGGCCGGCCAGCTCCGCGGCCGGCCGGTGCGGGGCGGGCAGCGCCGCCATCACCTTGCGCAGCGCCGAGCGGAGCGCGTCGTCCAGGCCGAGCGCGCTGTGGGCGCCCTGCGCGGCCAGGATGAACAGGGCACGCGCCTCGTCGGTGGTCATCCCCGTGACATCCGTACGGAAGCCGGGCAGCAGCGCGATACCGCCGTACCGGCCGCGTTCGGCGTAGACCGGTACCCCGGCCGCCGACAGCGCCTCGATGTCGCGGTAGACGGTCCGGGCGGAGACCTCCAGCCGCTCGGCGAGCTCCGCGGCCGGCACCCGGCCGCGGGTCTGGAGGAGCAGGACGATCGAGAGCAGACGGGCCGACTTCACAGCCGCATTTATATATGACGGCAGGTGTCAAGTTATTGCGCCAGAGTGCGGGGCATGGAGATCAACGACCTCACCCCGCCGTCCGCCGCCCCCGCACTCGACACCGCCGCCCTCGCCGCCCTCGTGGCACACGTCCGGGGCCCGGTCCTGATCCCGGGGGACGACGGCTACGACGCCGAGCGGTCCGGCTTCCAGCTGGCCCGCCCGCACCGGCCCGCCGTGATCGTCGGTGCGCGGTGCGCCGAGGACGTCGTCGCCGCGGTGCGCTTCGCCCGCGAACAGGGGCTGCCGGTCGCGGTCCAGGCCACCGGGCACGGGCTGTCCGCGGCCACCGACGGCGGGTTGCTGATCAGTACGCGGCGGATGGCCGGGGTGCGGGTGGACGCGGCGGCCGGCACCGCGCGGGTCGAGGCGGGCGTCGTCTGGGGACAGGTCATCGAGGCGGCGGCCCCGCACGGACTCGCCCCGCTCAACGGCTCCTCCCCGGGCGTCGGCGTCATCTCGTACACCCTCGGGGGCGGCATCGGGGTGCTGGCCCGGACGTACGGCTTCGCCGCCGACCAGGTGCGGTCCGTCGACCTCGTCACCGCCGACGCCCGGCTGCGGCACCTCACCGCGGACACCGATCCCGAGCTGTTCCGGGCGCTGCTCGGCGGCGGGCACGGCCTGGGGGTGGTGACCGCGATGGAGTTCGGGCTGGTGCCGGTGGCCCGGTTGTACGGCGGGCAGCTGGTGTTCGGCGGTGAGCAGATCGACGAGGCGCTGGCGGCGTATCTGCGCTGGACCGAAACCGTGCCGGACGAGCTGACCTCGTCGCTCGCCCTGATCGCCTACCCGGACCTCCCGCAACTGCCCGAGTCGCTGCGCGGCCGCTACCTGGCGCAGATCCGGATCGCCTATACGGGGAGCACCGCGGAGGGCGAGCGGCTGGTGGCACCGCTGCGCGCGGTGGGGCCGAGGGTGAGCGACGACCTGCGCGAGATGCCGTACGCCGAGTCCCACACCATTCACCAGGACCCGAGCGATCCGCATGCCTACAACGGCGACAACGCGCTGCTCAGCGGGCTGGATGTGGCCGCGCTGCGCCGGGTGGTGGCGCTGACCGGACCGGCCGCGCCGGTGATGACCGTGGTCCAGCTCAACCATCTCGGCGGGGCGCTGTCCGCCGGGACCGGCACCGTCGGCCACCGGGACGCCCGGTATGCGCTGCGGCTGCTGTCGCCGCTCGTGGCTGCCCCAGCGGGCGACGGGCCCGGCGGCGACGGGTCCGACGACGGGCTGACGACCGTACGGGCGCTGCACGCCGAGGCGCTCGCGGCCGTCGCGCCCTGGCGGCTCGGCCGGAGCGTGAACTTCCTCCTCGGCGGGCACGAGGACCGGCCGGACGCCGCAGAGGTGGCGCGCAGTGTGCACGACGCCGACGAGCACCGCCGGCTGGCCGGACTCAAGGCCCGCCACGACCCGGAGAACGTCTTCCGCTTCCACCCCGCCGGCACCGCGACGTCGGACCGCACACCGGCCGCCGCCACCTCCGCCGGCTGACGGCCACAACTAGGGGGTGTCTCCCCGAGGGGGAGTTCCCCCCGACGATCCGGCCCGCCGACCGCCCATGAACCCGTCCCAGTGGGCAGGCTGGAGACATGGCTGATCGTACGGAGACGGAGAAGCGGGATCTGGCGGAGGAGTTGGCGGCCGCGGTACGGGGGGAGGTCTCGTTCGCCGCGGCCGACCGGGCACTGATGACGATGGACGCGTCCAATTACCGGCGGGTGCCCAGAGCGGTGGTCGCGCCCCTGGACGCCGAGGATGTCGCGGCGGCGCTGCGGGTGTGCCGGGAGCACGGGGTGCCGGTGGTGCCGCGCGGCGGCGGGACCAGTATCGCGGGGCAGGCGACCGGCGTCGGGGTGGTGCTGGACTTCACCCGGCACATGCGGCGGATCGTGTCCCTGGACCCCGCGACCCGTACGGCCGTGGTGCAGCCCGGCGTGGTGCTGGACGATCTGCGGGCGGCGGCCGCCCCGCACGGACTGACCTTCGGCCCCGACCCCTCCACCCACAGCCGCTGCACCCTCGGCGGCATGATCGGCAACAACTCCTGCGGCTCGCACTCGGTGGCCTGGGGCACCACCGCCGACAGCGTCCGCGAGCTGGAGCTGCTGACGTACGGGGGCGAGCGGGTACGGGCCGGCCGCGGCACGGACCGCACCGGCGCCCCCACCGGACTGCCCCCGCGGCTCCGGGACGGCGTCAAAGGCCTGGTGGACGGGGAGTTGGCGCTGCTGCGCACCGGCTACCCCGACCTTCCCCGCCGGATCTCCGGATACGCCCTGGACGCGCTGCTCCCGGAGCAGGGCACCGACCTGGCCCGCGCCCTCACCGGCAGCGAGGGCACCCTCGGGGTACTGACCGAGGCGACCGTACGCCTCGTGGAGACCCCCGCGGCCCGGGTGCTCGCCGTCCTCGCCTACCCCGACGAGAGCGCCGCTGCCGAGGCCGCGCACACCCTCCTCCCGCACCGGCCGATGACCGTCGAGGGGATGGCCGCCGATCTGGTGGGCGACGCCGCCGGGCTGCCCAAGGGCGGCGCCTGGCTGTTCGTGGAGATGGGCGGTGCGAGCCCGGGGGAGGCGGCCGCCCGTGCCGAGGCGCTCTGCCGGGCGGCCGCCGCGGACGGCAGCACCGACCACACCGTCGTCACCGACCCGGCCGGCCAGCGCGCCCTGTGGCGGATCCGCGAGGACGCCTCCGGCACCGCCACCCGGCTCTCCGACGGCAGTGAGGCCTGGCCCGGCTGGGAGGACTGCGCCGTCCCACCGGAGCGGCTCGGCCCCTATCTGCGGGACTTCCGCGCCCTGCTCACCCAGCACGGCCTGCGCGGTACCCCCTACGGCCACTTCGGCGACGGCTGCATCCACATCCGCGTCGACTTCGATCTGCTGACCCCGCCCGGCATCCGCCGCTTCCGGGAGTTCTCCTACGACCTGGGCGAGCTGGTCGTCGCACACGGCGGTTCGCTCTCCGGCGAGCACGGCGACGGCCAGGCCCGCGCCGAGCTGCTGCCGAAGATGTACGGCCCCGAACTCGTCCGCGTCTTCGAGCAGTTCAAGTCGCTCTGGGACCCGTCCGCCGGCCTCAACCCCGGCATGCTCGTACGCCCCGCCCGCCTCGACGAGAACCTCCGCTTCGACGTACTGCCCAAGCGCCCGGTCCCGGTCGAGTTCGGCTACCCGCACGACAACGGCGACTTCTCCGCGGCCGTACGGCGCTGCGTCGGCGTCGCCAAATGCCGCAACGCCACCACCGCTCCGGGCTCGACGGACGTCATGTGCCCGTCCTTCCGCGCCACCGGCGAGGAGCAGCACTCCACCCGCGGCCGGGCCCGCCTGCTGCACGAGATGCTGGCCGGCGAGGTGATCACGGACGGCTGGCAGTCGCCCGAGGTGCGCGACGCCCTCGACCTCTGCCTCTCCTGCAAGGGCTGCCGCAGCGACTGCCCGGTCGGTGTCGACATGGCCACCTACAAGGCGGAATTCCTGCACCACCACTACGAGGGCCGGGTGCGCCCCGCCGCGCACTACTCGATGGGCCGCCTCCCCCAGTGGCTGCACACCGCCGCCCCGTTGGCCCCCGCCCTCAACGCCCTCGCCCGTACGCCGCTGGCCACCGTCGCCAAACGCCTCGGCGGGATCGCCCCCGAGCGCCCGATCCCCCCACTCGCCACCGAGACCTTCACCCGCTGGTGGTGGCGCCGGCGGAAGACGGCGGCGCGCGCGGGACGGCGCACCGAGGACCACCGTCCCGCACCCTCCCCGTCCGGCGGCCGCACGGTCATCCTCTGGGCCGACACCTTCACCAACCACCTCTCCCCGGAGGTCGGCCGCGCCGCCGTCCGCGTCCTGGAAGCGGCCGGTCTGCGCCCCCTCCTGCCGCCGACCGCCCCACTCCGCCAGCCCGGTGGCGCCCTCCCGCAGCCCAGCCTGCCCCGCCTCCACCGCCCGCCCCTGTGCTGCGGCCTCACCTATGTCTCCACCGGGCAACTCGACCGGGCCCGCACCGTCATGCGCCGCACCGTCGAGGTCCTCGCCCCGCTGCTCCAGGACGGCCACCCTCTGGTCGTCCTCGAACCGAGCTGCGCCGCCGCCCTCCGCACGGACCTGCCGGAACTGCTCGCGGACGACCCACGGGCGGCCCGACTGGCCCAGTCCGTCCGGACCTTCGCGCAAGCCCTGGAAGAGCTGGCACCCGACTGGCAGCCACCACGCATCGACCGCCCCGTCGCCGGCCAGACGCACTGCCACCAGCATGCGGTCCTCGGCGACGCGGCCGAGCGCCGGCTGCGCGAACGCGCGGGCCTCACCGGCCGGCTGAGCGGCGGCTGCTGCGGCCTGGCCGGCAACTTCGGCTTCGAACGCGGCCACTACGACGTCTCGGTGGCCTGCGCCGAGGACCAACTCCTGCCCGCGGTAAGGGAATCCACCGAGGAGACGGAGATCCTCGCGGACGGCTTCTCCTGCCGCACCCAGCTCGACCAGCTGGGCGACCGGCCGGGACGCCATCTGGCGGAGGTGCTGGCGGAGGCGCTGGGGGAGGCGGGGGAGTAGAGGGGCCCCAAGGAGCCGGAGGAGCTGGAGGAGACGGAAGAGCCGGAAGAGCCGGAGAAGCCGGAGGAGCCGGAAGAGCTGGAGGAGCAGAACCGATATCAGGGCCTCCAGGAACTCGGTCGGGATCGCAACCGAGTTCCTGGAGGCCCTTCCTTTATGCCCCGCAGACTTCATGGTCGGTACGAAAACTGGCCTGATAGCAGATGTACGTCAGTTGACCGATGAACTGCGAATATCTCCGGCCTACCGTGTGCCTTGCCAGAAGGGCTCAGCCGCTACAGATGCGCCAGTGGACTGCACTGAAAAGCACGGAAAGCGTGAACTGGTAGGTCGCGAGCGAGGCGAGCGAGCCGATTTCGAGAACCTCAGGAAAACGGTTCAAGGCCGTGCGGGAAGCCTCCCGTGTCGGAAACTGCGCAGGAATGACGGGCAGCCGGAAAGGGGGACCGCGACCGTGTGGCTGACCCGCTTCAGGGAACTGTCGCTCGCTCTGCGGGTGTTGTTTCTCGCCTCCTTCGTCAACCGGGCCGGGATGTTCGTCTTCCCCTTGCTCGCCGTCTACCTGGTACGGGCGAAGGGCCTCAGCCTCGCCGAGGTAGGACTGCTGATTTCTCTCGGCAGCACCGGGTTGCTGGTGGGCAGTCTCCTCAGCGGACCGTTCTGCGATCTGTGCGGCCGCCGCCAGGCGCTGCTCCTCGCGCTGCTTCTCAACGCAGCCGGCTATCTGGGCCTGGCCACTCTGGACGTGCCACCGTGGGCGTTCGTGGCCCTGCTCTTCGTCGCTCTGGTCGGGATGGGCATGTTCGGCCCCGCTTCCAACACCCTGATCGCCGATCTGACCACCACCGGGCAGCGGCCCTTTGCGTACACCGTCAGCTACATCGGCAATAACCTGGGGACGGGCATCGGCCCACTGCTCGGTGGTGTGGCGGCCGCGTACTCGTACCACGTCATGTTCGTGGGAAACATCGTGGCCGGACTGTTGTGCGCGGCCTTGATCGCGGTGTGGATCCCGGCCGACAGCCGACGCGGCGCGGGCCGCAAGGGCCGCAAGGGCAGCAAGAAGCCCAGGGAGAAGGTGCGGTACGGCACGCTCGGCCACGGCCATGTGGTGGCGCTCGTGCTGGTCTCCTTCTTCTACATCGTCCCGCTGAACGGCCTTGAGTACGCGCTCCCGCTTGCCGTCACGACCGTGCTCGGTGAGCCGACGGGCCTGATCGGTGTCATCTACGCGATCAACAGTGTCGCTGTGGTGAGCTTTGGCCTGCTGATCGAGAAGCGCCTCCCGGCGTACCGCACAAAGGTGCTGCTGATCGTGGCCGGTCTGCTCTGGGCCCTCGGTCTGTCGGTGCTCACCTTCGCCCTCTCCTTGCCGGTCATGCTTCTCTCCATCCTCGTGTGGACGCTCGGCGAGGTCATCGTGTCCGTCGTCGTGCCGACCTATATCGCCGACCATGTCGACGAGCGCCGGGTCGGGAGCTTCATGGCGCTCAACGGCTTCGTACTGGCCCTGTCCCGGCTGGTAGTGCCGGCCGGACTCGGCTTCATCTGGCAGTCCCACGGCGTCGGCCGGGTCTTCTTCACCCTGCTGGTCACTTCGATGGTGGGCCTGGCCGTCTTCGCACTGCTGCGCATCAGGACCGCGGGCCACGCCGCTTCCGGCCGGCCGACCGCGTCCTCCGCGCACACCCGGGCCTCACCGGTCAGTTGACCGGCTGCTGCTGCTGCTGCTGCTGCGGCTGCGGCGGCGGCTGCGGCCTGTCCGGCAACCTCGATACCGGCGCAGGACCACCCAGGCCACGAGGATCACGGCCACCAGCCCTCCGACCACGGCCCAGCCGACCGCACCGAAGCCGGCTGTCAGCCTCTCGGCCGAGGCGCCCGCCGCCGCCCCACCGAAGACGTACAGCGCCGACCAGGTCGCGGCTCCCGCCAGGGAAGCGGGAAGAAAACGGGAATAACGCACTTTGGCCACCCCGGCCGCTGCCGGGGTCAGCGTCCGGATCACGGGCAGCAGACGGGTGAGAAAGACCGCCCATGCCCCGTACCGGTGCAGCGCGGCCACGGCCCGGTCCCACTGCCGGTCCTCGATTCGACGCAGCAGCGCGACGGAACGCAGCCCGTCACCGTAGCGGCGGCCCAGCACATAACCCACATGATCACCGCAGCTGGCAGCCAGGGCGACCACCACGAACAACCCGGCCAGCAGCGCCTTGCCGTCCACCGCCGCCCCCGCTATCAGCACTGCGGTCTCCCCCGGCACGGCGACGCCGATGCCCAGGCCGGATTCGGCCGCACTGAACGCCGCCGCTGCTCCCAGCACCGCCGCCGGTGGAAGATCCTTCAAGGCTTCCATTGTCTGCGTGAACCATGACACGTGCTGTGACCTCCCGGCCTCTTGCTCCACTGCCCACTGAGGCATCACCAGTTCATCCCGCGAGGGGAGCGAAACGGTCATGCCAGGGGAGGAAGAGAGCCCAGGACTCAGGTCGTACGAGCCGCTGCTGTCTCATTCCGCCAGCTACATCCACCCCCAGAGCAATAGCGCGGCCACGAACATCCAGAAGGCCACCCGAGTCCGTGCGAAGGCCACCCGAACCCGTGAGAAGGCCACCCGAATCCGTGCGAATCCGTGCCCTCCATCACGGGTGTGTGAGCGGACAGCCTGGCGAGCCGGACCAGACTGCCCGGGTGCCCTGGTGGCCGCTCAGCAGGGACGCTCGCCGGTGTGTACGGGGACGGTGCGCGCCGGGAGGTGAGCACCGGCGCGTACCGGCCTGGGTGGACAGGGGGCGTGCCTCCGCCGGCCGCCTCCGTGGCGGCCTCTGCGGGGTGAGGGCAGGCGCGGCGGGAACACTGAAGAGCAGGTGAGAAGTCAACGGGCGGGCCGGTGCGCGCGGCGCGGGAGGACAGCGCGTCCGAACGCCGCGGCGGAGCCGGCGCCGCTGTGAGGTTCTGGGGGGCAATGGTGCGGAGTTTTGACCTCAAGGCAGAAGCGGAAATGCGACTGGATTCCGACCGCCGGGCCGCGGAACTGGCCCGCAAACGCCGCGAGAAGCCCACACCGGCCACGGACGGCACCCAAGGCCCCACTCAGGCTGACGGGCCGCCCGCGGCTGGGGTGGCGGATGCCGGCGACGATGAGAGTTAGGGCAGGAAGCCAGACCATCCGCGTACACGAAGCGAATCACGAACCGCGCGCACCAGAAGCCGGGCGTGATGAGGACCGGTGCCGCCCGCCCCGCCCGTCACGCCGCCCCCTGAACACACGGAGTTTCAGGGGAGGCCGCGGCACGGGCCTGGGCATCCGGGCGGGCAACAAGTGCGTAGGTGCACCCCTCCGCATCAACTGCCCGCAGAACAAAAGGGATTCCGGCCGCAAGACCATCCACGGCCCAATGGAATTCGACCGCATCGTCCAGCCACGCACGTACCGCCCCGTCGTACGGGGCGCCTAACTGCTGCGCCACGTGCTCCGCCCGCGTCCGGACCCAGCCCAGGGCGCGGCCCGGCGAGTACGACGTCCAGACACCGAGGCCGATCGAGGAACCGTCCGGATGGCGGGCCGTGGCCTCCGCCCGGTAGACCACGGGCCTCGGGGCCGTCAGGGGCTGCGCAGAACCGGTGCCCGACACGGTGCCGAGGCGTCGCATACGGCCAACTCGGCCCACACGGTCTTTCCGGTGCCGTCCCGGTCGACGCCCCAGCCACTTGCTAAGGCGTCCACCAGCACCAAACCACGCCCACATTCCTCGTCCTCCTTGGCATCGCTCATCACGGGCAGTTCGTCGCTCGCGTCCCGCACCTCCAGCCGGAGGCAGCCGTCCGACAGCGCGAACCGGACGCCGACCTCCGAGGCGGCGGACGCTTGTGCCTGCACGGCGTTGGCGACCAGTTCAGACAGCAACAGCTCGGCGGAGTAGGCCGGTTCGCCACTGATGTGCCACAGCTGGAGGTGATGGCGGAGCACTGCGCGGGCACGGGCGGCGCTTCGGTCATCTCCGGGTAACAGGTGGTCCGCGGCAGTCGGCAGGGCGGGTGTGAGTCGTGTTGCTGCTGGTCGGGCGCGTGTGGACATAGCTATCCCCTTGGTGCGCATGACGGAGCGTCAAGATCACTTGTGCGTAACGCACGTTGTACGCTCGGTGATGTTACGCATGGGATGCGTTCGCGCACAATGAGAACGCAATGATTGCGAACTTCTTCTGTGTCTTCGAACTGGGTTGAGTTGAGCCTTGGTGGTCGCCCAGACTCGCGGGTACCACCGAGTCATCGAAGGGACCGCACGTGGCCGACAAGCGACAACATCCCCCAACCGTGAGGCTCAGACGGTTGGCCGCGGAGCTGCGCCGGCTTCGTGCGGCTGCGGGGATGACCCGTGAGGAGGTCACGGAGAAGAAGGGGATCAACGCGGCGACGCTCTACCGCATCGAAAAGGCGCGCGCCCGACCGCAGAAGCGGACGCTGGTCGCCCTGCTTGATTTGTACGACGCGACCGATGCCCAGAGGGCTGACCTCCTGGCCATCCAGAGCGGTTCCAACGATCAGGGCTGGCTGCGTCCGTACCACTCGGAGTTGCCCGAGGAATACACGGCCTACATCGGCTTTGAAGCCGAAGCCCGCACGGTGCGCAACTACGAGTCACTGTTTCTCCCTGGTCTCGCGCAGACTGAGAGCTATGCCCGCGCAGTCATCAAAGGCGTGTGGGCAGCTGCCAGCCACAAAGAGGTGGAGCAGCGAGTCCAGGCGCGCATGGAGCGACAGGCCTTGCTCAGCAAAGAGCACCCGCTACAGCTCTGGGCGATTGTCGATGAGGCGGCCCTGCGACGCGCGGTGGGCGGGAGCAAGGTGATGCAGGAACAGGCGCAGCACCTGCTCCAGCTCATGGAGGAGCCGAACGTCACGTTCCAGGTGATCCCCTTCGACAAGGGGGCGCATGCAGGTATGCCTGGAAGCTTCGTGCACATGGACTTCCCGGACCCTGCGGACCCAGAGTTGGTCTACGTAGATACCCCGGCGGGCGATCTCTTCCTGGAGTCGGAGGCAGAGATGCGCCGCTACAAGTCGATGTTCGAGCACCTGCAAGCTGTGGCCATGGGGCCGAACGACAGTGCTGCCCTGGTGGCTACGGTTGCCGCAGCGAGAGACTAGACGAGGTGTTTGGAATGCACAGCGACTTCTCCGGCATAGTGTGGCGGAAGAGCAGTTACAGCAGCGCGAACGGTCAGTGCGTAGAAATCGGTGATGGTCTGCCGGGCGTCCTGCCCGTACGGGACAGCAAGAACCCGGCCGGCCCGCGTCTGGTTTTCGGCGCAGCTGCTTGGACCTCTTTCATGGCGGAGCTGAAGGAAAACCCGTACATGGTTTTCTGAGGCCGCGAGGATCAAGGCCGGTGGCAGATAGCGGAGTGCCCCAGGGCCAAACATTGGTCCTGGGGCACTGCCCTCGTTCGCAGCCTCAGCGCAAGTCCTCAAGCGCCTTCAGGATGAGCGCCCGCGCCTCCGCGTCGTATACGGCCATGCTGCGCAGCTGCTCGAACGCCTTGAGATACTGGGCGACTTCGGAGGGCTGGGCGATGTCCACCTTTGCGGACACCAGCTCGACCGATACAAGGCGGTCGTCGTACATGTGCAACGTCTCACGCGGCCACTGCACCCGCTCGCGCGTCGCCATCGGGATGATCCCGAGCGACACGGACGGCAGGGTGTCGGTTGTCAGCAGGTAATCCAGCTGAGCAGTCATCACCGCCGTGTCTCCGAGCTGGTGGTACAGCACTGGTTCTTCGATGAGCAGAACGAACCTGCGCTCGGGCTCATGGATGATGCGGGAGCGCTCGACCCGCGCTCGCGCGGCCTCCGCGCTGTCGTCGAGGGGGAGTTCCTGAAAGTCGGCGACTGTGCGTAGCACTGCAGCCGCATAGCCCTCGGTCTGCAACAGCCCAGGCATGAGGGTGGAGGAGTAGATACGGAACAGCCGGGTCTCTTGGAATAATTGGACCAAGCGGTTCTGGAGTGGCTTCAGCCCGTCGCGTACCTTGTGGCGCCACTCGGTGTACGTCGACTCGGGATTCGGTGACTGCGGCATTGCGTGCGTCCTTGTGCATCCAGTAGGGGTGTCATGGGGGACAGACCAGTCTTCGGGCTCTGTTGAACACGTTCTGCGTCTCGGTGCTGTAAACGGCACACTCCCGGAGCGTGTTCCACTCGTCCGGTGCGTTCTCACCGGGTCGGGTCATCCCCGGGTTGCGGCCACCAGCGTTGCGAATTTCTCGAAGGGGGAGGAGTGATGAAGCGCGGCGTCGCGTACCTGGGCGTACCGGATCACTTCCGCGGGCTCCGTGATCAATTCGACGTGGAGGAGAGTGTCTGCATCGTCGAAATGCAATAGTGCGATGAACCGTG
Organism: Streptomyces sp. NPDC048637; assembly: GCF_040650675.1. Classification (NCBI taxonomy): domain Bacteria; kingdom Bacillati; phylum Actinomycetota; class Actinomycetes; order Kitasatosporales; family Streptomycetaceae; genus Streptomyces; species Streptomyces sp. NPDC048637. The sequence goes on along the minus strand of NZ_JBEZHQ010000051.1, from coordinate 17,503 downwards.
AGTCGAAGATCCAGAAATCTTCGGCGGGTAGTTGGAGCCGCTCGGCGTCGGCGCGCCACAGGTTGCGCATGTCTTCTCCTGTGGCTGAATTGCGCTTTGCGTTGTCGAGTAGGTACAGCTGGCCGGTAGTTGGAGGGTCGTCGACGATGCGTACCCGGCCGACGCGCTTGCCCGCCGCCGTCTGTGCCTGCATGTTCCTGCACCATTCGTTATCGAGATCCCACGACACGGTGCCCGTCTCGACGAACTCGCGGTAGGTCTCGTTCTCACGGTCGGAGGCATAGCCACGGCGGGTCTCCAGTCGCCATGCAGAGTGCTCGAAAGTCTTGAATAGCTCCCTGAACTCGTTCAGGTCGATGAGAGCGGACACGTGGTGGCCTCCTTTGGCTTCATTCAGCCGTGAGCGAGTTCTCTGAATTGCATGGAATCAGCGTGTGTTGAGGGCTCGGCGGGCCCTGTGTATGACGTTCTGCGCCTCGGTGCCGTAGACGGCAGACTCCCGGAGCGTGTTCCAGACCTTCAAGTAGGTGGCGATGTTGTGAGCGTCGTCCAGCCACAGCTCCGCGTGCCAGTCCTCAGTGATCGCCAGCCGGTCGTCCAGGACGCAGAATCCGTTGGCCGGGGCGAGCTTCAGGGGTGCCCCGAGGGGGACGATGCCCAGCGAGATGCTGTCCATGCCGATGACTCCGACGAGTCGGTCGAGCTGGGCAGCGAGTACGGAGGGTGGGCAGATGAGGGTGTGGAGGGCCGCTTCCCACATCAGGACGTGGAGCTTCTTTCCCGATTGGTAAAGCCATTCCTGTCGCTTCATCCTTGCTTTCACTGCTTCGTCTGCATCCGGCTTCGATTGCTGGAATTCCGCGTAACGGATGAAGACGTGGCGCGCGTAATCGGCGGTCTGCAACATGCCTGCGATGATGGCCTCTTCCCATATGCGAAGGACCTTGGACCGTGCTACTTCCGCGTTCCAGGTCTGTTGCACCGGAAGGTGACCGGACGCCAATTGCCGACGCCACGAACGGATGTGGGATTCGAACCCCGCCAGGTGGGCGAGTAGTTCGGCCGTAGCCTCCGGATGGCCTGTCGCCTCGGCCCACGCTCGCACGTCTTCGCCGGTGGCCGTCTGATTTCCGTTCTCCAGCTTGTAAATCTTGGAGTGGACGCAGCCGAGGCGGGCGGCCAGCTGCGGACCGGTGAGCTTGCCCGTCGGGCAGGATTCCCGTAGTTCTCGGAGCCTGGCCCCAAGGGCGATCCTGGCTTGCTGGTAGTCGGTGCTCACCGGTCCACACTCACTACTCTGCGGCAGACACCTCCGCCGCGAACGTCTCGTACGGGATGGCGTGCTGCCATGCGGCGTCACGCACCTGGCAGTACCGGACGACCTCAGCCGGTTCGGTGATCAGCTCGACGCTCAAGAGGGCGTCGGCGTCGTCGAAGTTCAGCAGGGCGACCAACCGGGAGTCAAAGATCCAGAAATCTTCGGCGGGAAGGTGCAGGCGTTCGGCGTCGGCGCGCCGCAGATTGCGTACGTCCTCGCCCGTGGCGGCATTGCACTGCGAGTAGCCGAGCAGGTAAAGCTGACCGCTCATCGGAGGGCTGTCGACGATGCGCACCCGGCCGATGTGCTTGCCGGTCGCCGTCTGCGCGCGGATGTTCGTGCACCATGCGTCATCCAGGTCCCACGTCACGGTGCCTGTATCGAGGAAATTCCGGTGATCCTCGTCCTCCTGTCCGAGGCGTAACCACGGCGGGATTCGAGGTGCCATGCCGAATGCTCGAAGGCTTCGTAGAGCTTGCGGAATTCCTCCTGACCGATGATTTCAGGCACGCGATCGATCTCCTTCGGGCCCCAGTCCACGAGCAGTTCGCGAGGCACGACGACCGCCGAATCCCCCGGACTGAAGTGTTGGAGCTGTTCAAGGTCTAAGGCGTCGCTGAGCGGCGCTCCCTGGACGATGATCTCGCCCGTTTCCAGGTCCTCGTGCAGAGCGGGGCAGCCGCCTTGCTTGCTGTCCGTGCCCCTGAAGCGCAGTCGTCGCGTCATGGCCGTCTCCCTCGTGGTGAAGGTCCGAGCCTCCAGCATCACCGCGCCTCGGGGCCCCGCACCACAGCTTGCACTCGCACGTGTGAGAACAGACGAGAACATTCGGCCATTCTCCGAGAACATTGGAGAACATTGCGTGGCGGCGATTTCTCCCGCTTCCTAACCTCCTGCTCATGACCGCACCAACACACGGAGCCGTGGCGGAACCCGTCGAGGCGACCGAATGAGCACTCCCACGAGCGCGTCCATGACGCGTAGGTGCCCCCAGTGCGAAGACCTGGAGCGCAGCCGGAAGCAGGCCGAAGCGGATCGGGATCTCAGCAAGGTGACCGACGTCAACGTCCTGATTGTCCGGCACCGGATGACGCACCCGGCGGAGCCGTAGACGGGAGCGGGCAGCCCTGAGAACTCCCGCCCCGGCCGCCATTCCCTGGCAGGACACGGCCGGAGCGGGCGGGCCCGCAAGGGGCCCTCGCAAGTGCACGACGACGCGCGGACCGACCGCGCGGCGACTCAGCACCCGAGGAGATGACCATGCGATACCGCCTCGATCCGGTCAAGTGCGGCGGCGACGAGGACGACAGCCAGGGGGGCAACCCCAACGGAGGCTGCGGCGACGGGCAAGGCTGCGGTCGCCAGTAGTCCGCGGATCAGGCGGCCCCCGTCCCTCGACCGGGGCGTGGGTCGCCCATTCGGAGCAGTTCATGTGCAGCGTTCGCAAATGAGCGTCCCCAGGGAGAGCGATGACCGGACCCCATCACCACGCCTACGTCTGGCTCGGCAGCGGTGACGTTCTCGTCAAGCCGGGGGACGCTCATCGGCGGCCGGGTCACAAGGAGTTTGCGTCCGCGCAGGTGATGCCGCTGGAGTGTGCGGACTGGCTGCTGAAGCCGGCCGCCCGGATCGAGGCGACGTTCGAGGAACCGAAGGAGGCGGCCGACTGGTACGACGCCCAACTCGCCCACTACGGCAGCCTCTTCGTCGGCTCGTACCCGCCGAAGCCGTTGTACGAGGAGACCGTGCGGGCGCTGGCCGCCGGTGAGGACCGGGTCGGGGGCTGGTGGGTGAGCGGGGGACGGTTCCTCTCGGTGAACCTGATTGCGTGCAGTCCGCACCGGGTGCGTCCTGATCTCGCCTGCCCGCTGGCGTAGCCCGCTGCGGAGCTGATCCGTCCTGCCGTCGAGGGCGCACTGTCGTCGAGGCCGCCCTGCTGTCGAGGCCGTCCTGCCGTCGAGGCCGCCCTGCCGTCGAGGCCGGGCGGCCGTCCGCCGCGTGAGCCAATGCGCAGCCGGTGGCTCAGTCACGTGATCGGCCGGACAAGTCCTAGTCAGCCCTGGTGAACGCGTGGAAGGCGTCCTCGCCCGTGGTCCACCAGACACCGAGCCGTTGGCGGGTCAGGCGCCAGCCGCTGGTGTCCCTGGTGAACTCCCAGTCGTAGGGGCCGCCCATGGCATAGGGCGAAGCGGTCGCCCCGGGGTCGGCGACGGCCACGAACCACATGTAGCCGATGCCGGTCGCCCGGTCGCCCCGCACCTCGAAGTCCAGGTTGAGGATGTGGTGCTGCATGCGGGTGTACGGCGCCTCGGCCTCGATGACCTTGTCCAGGATCGCCTCCCGGCCGTGGATCCGTTCCCACGGACCGAACTCCAGGACCGCGTCCTCTGCCCAGTACTCGATCCAGGTGCGCCACTCCTTGCGGTCCAGCGCCCGCCAGCCGTGGATCAGCAGCGCACGCAGCGACTCCTTGTCCTCCAGGCGCTGCAGGCGTTGTGCGAGGTTGTCGTCGTTGCCGGGGGAGGCGGACACAGGCGCTCCTTTGAGGGGGACGGACATCTGTGGGGGGACGGACATCTGAGGGGGACGGATATCTGTGGGGGGACGGACAACGGCGGCGGCCGGCGACGGGAATCGTTTGTGTCGGCCGGGTGCGCCGGGTGCAGCAACTCTGTGCCGTCGGCGGCCACTCATCCAGGGCGGGGCGAGGCCGGGTACCGCACACCCGGGCACCGCACACCGGCGTCCGGCTACCGTCCCTTGGCGGACAGCTCACCGGCCGGGCGGAAGGCCGGCGCCGGCCCGCCCTTCCCCTTCCCCTCCCCTTCCCCCTCCCCCTTCCGCAACCTCGTGAACAGCACGCCACACACGCCCTGTTCGGCCTTCAGGTACCGAAGGCCGGGGCCGGGGCGCCGGGGCAGGACGGCCGAGACAGGGGGGCCGGGGCAGGGCGGTCGGGGCAGTGCCGCCGGGGCCCCGCCTCAGCTCCGGTCCGGTGGCGCTCCGCCCGTCGTCCGGCCCATGACCTCATGGGCCAGCCTGATCAGGTCCGGGATCCGCGGGTGCCCCGGGCCGTCGCGCCAGGCGATGACGACGGGGACGGGTGGGGCGTCGGTGAGGGGGACGTAGGCCATGGCCGGGTGGGGGTGCATATCGGCGGTGGCGGAGGTGGTGACGCCCACGGCGCGGCCGCCGGTGATGGCGGCCAGCCAGTCGTCGGTGTTGCCGATGGTGATCGTGGACGCGGGGCGGGCCGCGGGCGGCCACAGGTCGAGGGTGGTGATCCCGGAGACGGTGTTGACGGCGATGGTGCGGTCGGCCAGGTCGGCGAGGGAGAGGGTGGTGCGGCGGGCGAGCGGGTCATCGGCGGGCAGCCCGGCCACTCGGGGCTCGGTGGTGAGCCGCTCGGTGATCAGGCCCGGGGCGCGGACCTCGCCGCGCAGCAGGGCCGCGTCCACCTCGCCACGGGCAAGACCGGCCGTGCGGTCGTCGATCCGGAGGAGTTCGAGCGGGGTCGCCGGGTGCTCCTCGTGCCAGCGGCGGAGCAGCGCGGTGGTGTCCGTACCGGCGCCTGCCCAGGCATGGCCCAGGCGCAGCGGCCAAACGGTGTGCCGGGCGTAGCCGAGCGCCAGGTCGAAGGCGGTCACCGCGACCGCGGCCCGGTCGCGGAAGGACAGCCCGTCCGGGGTGAGCGCGAGGTGATGGGTGGAACGGTCGACGAGGCGGACGCCCAGGGCCTGCTCCAGCTGGCGCAGGGTGCGGGAGACGGCGGGCTGGGTCAGATGCAGCCGCTCGGCGGCGCGGGTGATGCTCAGGGTGTCGGCGATGGCGAGAAAGCAGCGGAAATGCCGGAGCTCGATGCTCATGCGTGCGGAGCATAACAACAGGGGAAAAGGCATTTCACGGACCGGAAGGGCGGGCCGTAGCGTGGTGGCGTGAATGCTTCGCCCGAGAGCCCCGATGGCGGGACCCCCGCCAGCCCCACCCCTCCCGTCCACACCGTGCCCGCCGATCACGGCGGGCTGCCGCATCCCATACCGTCCTCGCCCGAGGTGCTGACGGCGGAGGCACAGGCCGGGACCGCCGGTGCGGCGGGTGCGCGTGGGCGGATCGGGTCGGTGGCGCTGGTCATCGGCGGGATCGTCTCGCTGCAGTTCGGCGCGTCGGTGGCGGTGCTGCTCTTCCCGCGGGCCGGGGCGCTGGGCGTGGTCACGCTACGGCTGGTCGTCGCCTCGCTGGTGCTGCTGATCGTCTGCCGTCCCAAGGTGCGTGGGCATTCGCGGGGCGACTGGGCCACGGTGGTGGCCTTCGGCGTCGCACTGGCCAGCATGAACTCGCTCTTCTACGAGGCGATCGACCGCATTCCGCTGGGCGCCGCGGTCACCCTGGAGTTCCTCGGCCCGCTGATCCTGTCGGTGGCGACCTCCCGCAGGCTGCTGAGCCTGCTGTGGGCGGTGCTGGCCCTGGGGGGCGTGGTGTTGCTGGGGCGTGAGGGGTTCGACGGGCTCAATCTCGTCGGAGCGGCGCTCGCGCTGGCGGCCGGCGGGCTGTGGGCCGCCTACATCCTGCTCTCCGCCCGTACGGGGCAGCGCTTCCCGCAGGCGGACGGACTGGCACTGGCGATGACCGTCGCGGCGCTGCTCAGCCTGCCGGTCGGCATCGTCAGTGCGGGCTCCGCACTGCTGAACCCGGTCACGCTGGGGCTGGGCGCCGCGGTCGCCCTGATGTCGTCCGTCCTGCCCTACACCCTGGAACTGCTCGCCCTGCGCAAGCTCCCGGCCTCCGGTTTCGCGGTGATGATGAGCCTGGAGCCGGCCGCCGCGGCCACCGCCGGATTCCTCGTCCTGCACCAGGCACTGGGCTGGGCCGAGGTGCTGGCGATCGGGCTGGTCGTGATCGCGAGTGTGGGGGCGGTACGGAGCGCGGGGGCGGGTCCGCACTGAGCCGGGCGCGCCCGTACGGCTGAGGCGACCTCGGCGGGGTCGGACCGCCGTCCCGCCGAGCCCCGCCGCAATCCCGCCCCGCCCGCTGCCGTCCCGCCGCGCCCGCTGCCGTCCCGACGGGCCCCGCCGCAATCCCGCCGGGCCCGCTGCCGTCCGCCAGGCCCCGCCGCCGCCCCTCCGGCCCCGCCGCCGTCCCGCCAGGCCCCGCTGCCATCCCGCCGGGGCAGGCCGGGCGAACGGAGGCCACACCGACGGCGTCATGCGCCGCCTCGGGCGGTGACATCAGGCCGGTTGGACGGAAGATCAAGATGCCGGGTCCGGGGGCGGACCGGCCCCCCGGCATGCTCAACGGCAAGACGAATCCCCGACGTCACAGGCCCCTTGCCGGCTGCGGCACCGGCTGCCGACCGCCAGGAGGCGAGCCGGCGGGAATCTCTCAACGGCATTCCCTGACCAGAAAATCATGCAGGCGTGCTTGATTGTTTCCGGCCGCGCTGCCACGCTCGGAGCGCACCCGCACCACACCGCACCCGTACGGCCGCAGCGCTCCGCCGCGGCCGTCGCCGTTTGTCAACGCACCCCGCTGTCATGGCAGTTGGGTGGATGAGGGGAGTGTCGCGTGTCCGATCCCGGCGCCGTACTGGCGGATCTCAGGGCGGAGAGCGAGGAGCTGGACGCGCTGGTCGCCGGGCTGCCGGCCGAGCGCTGGGCGGACCCGACGCCCGCCGAGGGCTGGACCATCAATCACCAGATCGCCCATCTGGCCTGGACGGACCAGCAGGCGCTGCTCTCGGCCACCGACCCGGAGGGGTTCGCGCGGGCCGCACAGGAGGCGCTCGCCGCACCGCTCACCTTCGTCGACGAGGCCGCCGAGACCGGTGCGCGGACGCCGCCCGCCGAGCTGCTCGCGCAGTGGCGGGCGGGGCGGGAGGCGCTGCACCGCGCGCTGGCGGAGCGGCCCACGGGCGGGAAACTGCCCTGGTACGGCCCGCCGATGAGTGTGGCCTCGATGGCCACCGCGCGGCTGATGGAGACCTGGGCGCACGGGCAGGACATCGCCGACGCACTGGGTGTCGTCCGGCTTCCCACCACCCGGCTGCGGCATATCGCCCGGATCGGGGTCCGGACCCGCGACTTCGCCTATGCGACACATCAACTCACCCCGCCCGAGGAGGAGTTCCGGGTCGAGCTGCGGGCGCCTGACGGCACGGTGTGGGAGTACGGGCCGCCGGATGCCGCACAGCGGGTGACCGGTACGGCGCTGGAGTTCTGTCTGCTGGTGACCCAGCGGGCGCACCGGGCCGATCTGCCGTCCGTACGGGCCGAAGGGGTGGACGCGGAGCGGTGGCTGGAGATCGCGCAGGCCTTCGCGGGCCCGCCGGGGAAGGGCCGGGAGCCGTCCGGGAGGGCCGCCACCTCATGAGCGACGGCCACACCGCAGACCTCGCAGACGACACCGGCCCCATACACGCCATACACCCCATACACCCCCTGCGCCCCATAGGCGCCGACCCCGCCGTCCTCCGCATCGGCAATGCCTCCGGCTTCTACGGCGACCGCTTCGACGCACTGCGCGAGATGCTCACCGGCGGCCCGCTGGACGTACTGACCGGCGACTATCTCGCCGAGCTGACCATGCTGATCCTCGGCCGGGACCGGCTGAAGGACCCCACCCGCGGATACGCCCGGACCTTTCTGCGGCAGCTGGAGGACGGTCTCGGGCTGGCCGCCGACCGCGGGGTGCGGATCGTCGCCAACGCGGGCGGGCTGAACCCGGCCGGACTCGCCGACGCCGTACGGGAGTTGGCGGACAGGGTCGGCGTGCCCGTGCGTGTGGCGCATGTGGAAGGCGATGATCTGCTGGCACGCGGAGGGTGGGGCGAGGGGGTGCTGACCGCCAATGCCTACCTGGGCGGCGGGGGCATCGCCGCGTGTCTGCGGGCCGGTGCCGATGTGGTGGTGACCGGGCGGGTCACCGATGCCGCGCTGGTCAGCGGTGCGGCCCAGGCCCACTTCGGCTGGCGGCCCGAGGACCTGGACCAGCTGGCCGGGGCGGTGGTCGCCGGGCATGTCCTCGAATGCGGCACCCAGGCCACCGGCGGCAACTACTCCTTCTTCGGTGACCACGATCTGCTGCGGCCCGGCTTCCCGCTCGCCGAGATCGCCGCCGACGGCAGCTCGGTGATCACCAAACACCCGGGGACCGGTGGCGCGGTCACCACCGGCACGGTCACCGCCCAGCTGCTGTACGAGACGGCCGGGGCCCGCTACGCCGGGCCGGATGTGACGGCGCGGCTGGACACCGTGCGGCTGACGGAGGAGGCGCCGGACCGGGTCCGGATCGACGGGGTGCGGGGCGAGGCGCCGCCGCCGACCCTCAAGACCGGGCTGACCCGCCTCGGCGGCTGGCGCAACGAGGTCACCTTCGTCCTGACCGGGCTGGATGTGACGGCCAAGGCCGTGCTGGTGCGACGGCAGATGGAGGCGGCCCTCGACGCGGCGGAGCACCGCCCGGCCGAGGTGCGCTGGACGCTGGCCCGCACCGACCGGGACGACGCGGAGGTCCAGGAGGAGGCGAGCGCACTGCTGCGGCTGGTGGTGCGGGACGCCGACCAGGACGCGGTGGGCCGGGTGGTCAGCGGCGCCGCGGTCGAGCTGGCGCTGGCCAGCTACCCGGGCTTCCATGTCACCGCACCGCCCGGCAAGGGCACCCCGTACGGGGTTTTCGAGGCGGTGGCGGTGGACGCGGCCGGGGTGCCGCACCTCGCCGTGCTGGCGGATGGCACCCGTATCAGCAGTCAACCCGCCGCCAAAACAAGGGAGTTGGTGAGGCTGGCCGACCCGCCGCTCCCCAGGCCGCTGCCCGCCGGGGCCACCCGGCCAGGGCCCCTCGGCCGGGTCGCCGGAGCCCGCAGCGGCGACAAGGGCGGCTCGGCGAACGTCGGGGTGTGGGCCCGCAGCGACCAGGCCTGGCGCTGGCTGGCACATGAGCTGACCGTCGAGCGGTTCCGGGAACTGCTGCCCGAGACCGCCGAGCTGCCGGTCGACCGGCACGTACTGCCGAATCTGCGGGCGCTCAACTTCGTCGTCGACGGGCTGCTCGGCGAGGGCGTCGCCGCGCAGGCCCGGTTCGACCCCCAGGCGAAGGCCGTGGGGGAGTGGCTGCGCTCGCGGCACATGGACATACCGGAGGTGTTGTGGTGACCGTGCTCGGAACCGGGCTCGACCCGTCGGGCGCCGAGTACGCGGAGCGTCGTACGGCGATGCTCGCGAAGCTGGCGGAGATCGAGGCCGAACACACCAAGGCGACCGCGGGCGGCGGGGAGAAGTACGTCGCCCGGCACCGGGGGCGCGGCAAACTGCTCGCCCGGGAGCGGATCGAGCTGCTCGTCGACCCCGATACGCCGTTCCTGGAGCTGTCGCCGCTCGCGGCCTGGGGCAGCGACTATCAGGTCGGCGCCTCGCTGGTCACCGGCATCGGCACCGTCGCGGGCGTGGAGTGCCTGATCACCGCCAACGATCCGACGGTGCGCGGCGGCGCCAGCAACCCCTGGACGCTGAAGAAGGCGCTGCGGGCCAACGAGATCGCCTTCGCCAACCGGCTGCCGGTGATCTCGCTCGTCGAGTCCGGCGGCGCCGATCTGCCCAGCCAGAAGGAGATCTTCATCCCGGGCGGGGCGCTGTTCAAGGACCTCACCCGGCTGTCCGCGGCCGGTATCCCGACCGTCGCCGTGGTCTTCGGCAACTCGACCGCGGGCGGCGCGTATGTCCCGGGGATGTCCGACCACGTGATCATGGTCAAGGAGCGCGCGAAGGTGTTCCTGGGCGGGCCGCCGCTGGTGAAGATGGCGACCGGCGAGGAGAGCGACGACGAGTCGCTGGGCGGCGCCGAGATGCATGCCCGCACCTCCGGGCTCGCGGACCATTTCGCGGTCGATGAGCCGGATGCGCTGCGCCAGGCCCGGCGGGTGGTCGCCCGCCTCAACTGGCGCAAGGCGCACCCCGATCCGGGCCCGGCCGCCCCGCCGAAGTACGACGAGGACGAACTGCTCGGCATCGTCCCCGGCGACCTCAAGGCGCCGTTCGACCCGCGCGAGGTCATCGCCCGGATCGTGGACGGCTCGGACTTCGACGAGTTCAAACCGCTCTACGGGCCGAGCCTGACGACCGGCTGGGCCGAGCTGCACGGCTATCCGGTCGGCATCCTCGCCAACGCCCAGGGCGTGCTCTTCAGCGCGGAGTCCCAGAAGGCCGCACAGTTCATCCAGCTGGCCAACCAGCGTGACATCCCGCTGCTCTTCCTCCACAACACCACCGGCTACATGGTCGGCAAGGAGTACGAGCAGGGCGGCATCATCAAACATGGCGCGATGATGATCAACGCGGTGTCGAACTCGAAGGTCCCGCACCTGTCCGTCCTCATGGGCGCCTCGTACGGCGCCGGCCACTACGGCATGTGCGGCCGCGCCTTCGACCCCCGTTTCCTGTTCGCCTGGCCGAGCGCCAAGTCCGCCGTGATGGGACCGCAGCAGCTGGCCGGGGTGCTCTCGATCGTCGCCCGCGCGTCGGCGGCGGCCAAGGGGCAGCCGTACGACGACGAGGCCGACGCCGGGCTGCGCGCGATGGTCGAGCAGCAGATCGAGTCGGAGTCGCTGCCGATGTTCCTGTCCGGGCGGCTCTACGACGACGGCGTCATCGACCCGCGCGACACCCGAACCGTCCTCGGCCTGTGTCTGTCCGCCCTCCACAACGCCCCCGTCGAGGGCGCGCGGGGCGGCTTCGGCATCTTCCGGATGTGAGGCAGAAGTGATCCGATCCGTACTCGTCGCCAACCGCGGCGAAATAGCCCGGCGGGTCTTCCGCACCTGCCGTGAACTGGGCATCTCCACCGTCGCCGTGCACTCGGACGCGGATGCCGGCGCCCCGCACGTACGGGAGGCCGACGCCGCCGTACGGCTCCCGGGCGACGCCCCGGCCGACACCTATCTGCGCGGCGACCTGCTGGTGCGGGCCGCGCAGACCGCCGGAGCCGACGCGATCCACCCCGGCTACGGCTTCCTCTCCGAGAACGCCGCCTTCGCCGCGGCGGTGGCCGACGCGGGCCTGGCCTGGATCGGGCCGCCACCCGCCGCCATCGAGGCCATGGCCTCCAAGACGCGGGCCAAGGAGCTGATGGCCGAGGCCGGGGTGCCGCTGCTGGCCCCCGTCGACCCCGGGCGGGCCACCGAGGCCGATCTGCCGCTGCTGGTGAAGGCGGCGGCGGGCGGCGGCGGCCGCGGCATGCGGATGGTCGGTGAACTGGCCGCACTCGAAGGGGAGTTGAAGGCGGCGGCGGCCGAGGCGGCGTCCGCGTTCGGCGACGGCGAGGTGTTCGTCGAGCCGTATGTCGTCGGCGGGCGCCATGTCGAGGTGCAGATCCTCGCCGACGGGCACGGGGCGGTCTGGGCCCTCGGTACCCGCGACTGCTCCCTCCAGCGCCGCCACCAGAAGGTCATCGAGGAGGCCCCGGCCCCCGGGCTGTCCGGGGAACTGCGGGCCACCCTGCACCGGGCCGCGGAACAGGCCGCCCGCGCCATCGGCTACCGCGGCGCGGGCACCGTGGAGTTCCTGGTCGACCGCACCGGACGGGCGTACTTCCTGGAGATGAACACCCGCCTCCAGGTCGAACACCCGGTCACCGAGGCCGTTTACCGCCTCGACCTGGTCGCCCTCCAGCTGAGCATCGCCGAGGGCCGCCCCCTGGACACCGAACCGCCGCGGCCCCACGGGCACGCCGTGGAGGCGCGGCTCTACGCGGAGGACCCGGCGGCCGGCTGGCAGCCGCAGACCGGCACCCTGCACCGGCTGGCGCTGCCCGACGGCGTCCGGCTGGACTCCGGCGTGACCGACGGCGACACCATCGGCGTCCACTACGACCCGATGCTGGCCAAGGTCATCGCCTGGGCGCCGAGCCGGGACGAGGCCGTGCGGAAGCTGGCGGGCGCCCTGGAGCGGGCCCGCGTCCACGGCCCCGTCACCAACCGCGAACTGCTCGTACGGTCCCTGCGCCACCCGGAGTTCACCGACCCCGGCGCGCTGGACACCGGCTTCTACGACCGCCACCTCGGCGAACTGACCAGCGCCGGCGCCGACGGGGCGGCGGTCTTCGCGCTCGCCGCGGCCCTCGCCGACGCCCACGGCCGCTCCCGCTTCGGGGGCTTCCGCAACGTCCCCTCCGGGCCGCAGACCAAGACCTACACCTGCGCGGGCAGCACGTACCCGATCCGCTACCGGCTCGGCCGGGACGGGCTGTCGGCCGAGGACTTCCCGGACGTACGGCTGCTCGCCCTCGGACCGGACGAGGTGGTGCTCGAAGTCGACGGTCTGCGACGGCAGTTCGCGGTCGCCCGCTACGGCGACCGGGTCCATGTCGACGCGCCCCCCGCGCCTGGCGGGGGCGCCCCCGCGCCCGCCTCCTACGCGTTCACCGCGCTGCCCCGCTTCCCCGACCCCACCGCCCGTACGGAGCCCGGCTCCCTGCTGGCGCCGATGCCCGGCACGGTCGTACGGATCGCGGCGGGCCTCACCGAGGGCGACCCGGTCGAGGCCGGCCAACCGCTGCTGTGGCTGGAGGCGATGAAGATGGAACACAAGATCACCGCTCCGGCCGCCGGGACCCTCACCGCACTGCCGGTCCGCCCCGGACAGCAGGTCGAGGTGGGGGCGCTGCTGGCCGTCGTCGCCGAGACGGGCGCGGCCGGGGAGACCGTGGCGGACGCGGGCTGATCCCGGCCGCCCGGCTTCCCTCCGTACGCGCATCACCCGCACCTCACCCGCACCTCACCCACCGCACACAAGGAGCCGTCATGAGCAGTGCCATGAGCAACCCTGTGATCGAGACCGAGGAACACCGCGCCCTGCGCGAAGCCGTCGCCGCACTCGGCAAGCGCTACGGCCGCGCCTACTTCACCCGTGTCGTGGCCGAGGGCGGACACACCGATGAACTCTGGGCGGAGGCCGCCGGGCTCGGCTACCTCGGCGTGAACCTCCCCGAGGAGTACGGCGGCGGAGGCGGCGGCATCGTCGAACTCTCCCTCGTCCTGGAGGAGCTGGGCGCCGCCGGCTGCCCACTGCTGATGCTGGTCGTCTCGCCCGCCATCTGCGGCACGGTCCTCGCCCGGTTCGGCACCGAGGAACAGAAGCGGACCTGGCTCCCGGGCCTGGCCGACGGCTCCCGCAAGATGGCCTTCGGCATCACCGAACCGGACGCCGGATCCAACTCGCACCGCATCACGACCACCGCCTGCAGGGACGGGACGGACTGGGTCCTCAACGGCCGCAAGGTGTTCATCTCGGGCGTCGACATCGCCGACGCGACCCTGATCGTCGGCCGCACCGAGGACGCGAGGACCGGCCGCCTCAAGCCCTGCCTGTTCATCGTCCCGCGCGACACCCCCGGCTTCGGCCACACCCCGATCGCGATGGAACTCTCCGCCCCGGAGAAGCAGTTCGAACTGACCCTGGATGACGTACGGCTGCCCGCCGAGGCGCTGGTCGGTGACGAGGACGCCGGGCTGCTGCAGCTGTTCGCCGGGCTCAACCCGGAGCGGATCATGACCGCCGCCTTCGCCCTCGGGATGGGCCGCCACGCTCTCGACCGGGCCGTCGACTACGCCCGTACCCGCCAGGTGTGGAAGGAGCCCATCGGCACCCACCAGGCCCTCGCCCACCCGCTTGCCCAGGCCCATATCGAGCTGGAACTCGCCCGGTTGATGATGCAGAAGGCGGCGCATCTCTACGACGCGGGCGACGATATGGGTGCGGGCGAGGCCGCCAACATGGCCAAGTACGCGGCGGCCGAGGCCGCGGTCCACGCCGTCGACCAGGCCGTTCACACCCTCGGCGGCAACGGCCTCACCCAGGAGTACGGCCTCGCCTCGATGATCACCGCCGCCCGGGTGGCGAGGATCGCGCCGGTCAGCCGCGAAATGATCCTCAACTTTGTCTCGCACCAGTCCCTCGGGCTGCCCAAGTCGTACTGAGCACGCCATGCTGCCCGTACCGGCCGGCGGCCGCCGCCTCCGGCGGACCGGGCGGGCCCGCCCCCGCACCGCCCCGCCGCACCCACCATCGAAGGGAAAGGCCCAGGCATGGTGTTCCACGTCTTCCACAGCGAGTACGCCGACGTCACGCCCGTAGAGCTGCCGATCCACGAGGCCGTCCTCGGGCGGGCGGCGGAGTACGGCGAACGGCCCGCCCTGATCGACGGCCTCGACGGCACCGCCCTCAGCTACACCGAGCTGGACCGCTTCAGCCGCCGGCTCGCGGCCGCCCTCGCGGCGGCCGGGGTCCGCAAGGGCGACGTACTGGCCCTGCACAGCCCGAACAGCGTGCTGTTTCCCGTCGTCTTCTATGCCGCCTCGCGCTGCGGGGCGGCGGTCACCACCGTCCATCCGCTCGCCACCGAGGGCGAGTTCACCACACAGCTCCAGGACTCAGGGGCCCGCTGGATCGTGACCGTGTCGGCGCTGCTGGACACCGCCCGCGCCGCCGCACAGCAGACCGGCGGTATCGCCGAGATCCTCGTCTGCGACCGGGCCGCGGGCCACCGCTCCGTCCAGGACCTCCTCACCTGCACCGACCCCGAACCGTCCGTCACCCTCGACCCCGCCGACGACCTGGCCGCACTGCCCTACTCCTCCGGCACCACCGGAACCCCCAAGGGCGTGATGCTCACCCACCGCAGCATCGCCACCAACCTGGCCCAGCTCACCCCGCTGGTCACCAACGGCCCCGACGACCGGGTACTGGCCGTGCTCCCCTTCTTCCACATCTACGGGCTGACCGCCCTGATGAACGCCCCGCTGCGCAACGGCGCCACCGTCGTCGTACTGCCCCGCTTCGACCTGCGGCAATTCCTCGCCGCCATCGAGGAACACCGCATCACGGCCGTCTATGTCGCACCCCCGATCGTGCTCGCCCTCGCCAAACACCCCCTGGTCGCCGACTACGACCTCTCCTCCCTGCGCTATCTCGTCTCCGCGGCGGCACCCCTGGACGCCGAGCTGGCGGCGGCCTGCTCCCGGCGGCTCGGCCTGCCGCCGGTACTGCAGGCCTACGGGATGACCGAACTCTCGCCCGGCACCCACGTCGTGCCCCTCGACGCGCCCAGCCCGCCACCCGGCGCCGTCGGCAAGCTGATCCCCAACACCGAGATGCGCCTGGTGTCCCTGGAGACCGGCGAGGATGTGCCGCCGGGGGAGAGCGGCGAGATCCTGATCCGCGGCCCCCAGGTCATGAAGGGCTATCTGGGACGGCCCGCCGAAACGGACGCGATGATCGACCCCGAGGGCTGGCTGCACACCGGCGACATCGGACGGGCGGACGTCGACGGCTGGCTGTATGTCGTCGACCGCGTCAAGGAGTTGATCAAGTACAAGGGCTACCAGGTCGCCCCCGCCGATCTCGAAGCGCTGCTCCTCGGCCACGACGCCATCGCCGACGCGGCGGTCATCGGCGTCGTGGACGCGAACGGCAACGAGGTGCCCAAGGCATTCGTGGTCCGGCAGCGGGGGGCCCGGCTGAGCGAGGACGAGGTCATCGCGTACGTTGCCGATCAGGTCGCCCCCTACAAGAAAGTGCGCCGCGTGGAATTCCTGGACAGCGTGCCGCGCGCCACCACCGGAAAGATCCTGCGGCGCGAACTGCGCGCCAGGGAAAGGAGTTCGACGCCCCGATGACCGACGCATCCGCCACGACCCTGGTCCCGCGCTCCCACGACCGCGGCATCACCACCCTCACCCTGGACTCCCCGCACAACCGCAACGCCCTCTCCACCCGCCTGGTCGCCGAACTGCACCAGGCACTCGCGGACGCCGCGGCCGACGACGACACCCGCGCTGTCGTCCTCACCCACACCGGCGGCACCTTCTGCGCCGGCGCGGACCTCGCCGAGGCCACCTCGGGCACCGCGAAGGACGGCCCGCTGGGCCTGGCCCGGCTGCTGCGCGCCCTCGTGGCGCTGCCCAAACCCGTCGTCGCCCGGGTCACCGGACACGTCCGGGCCGGCGGCCTGGGCCTGCTCGGCGCCTGCGACATCTCCGCGGCCGGACCCGACGCCACCTTCGCCTTCACCGAGGCCCGGCTGGGCCTCGCCCCCGCCGTCATCTCGCTGCCGCTGCTGCCCCGGCTCGACCCGCGCGCCGCCGGCCGCTACTACCTGACCGGCGAGAAATTCAGCGCGGCGGAGGCGGCCAGGATCGGCCTGGTCACCCTCGCGGCCGACGACGTCGACACCGGCCTCGCACCCCTGCTGGACGGGCTGCGCAAGGGCTCCCCCCAGGGTCTGGCGGAGTCGAAGAAGCTGGTCACGGCCGAGGTGCTGGCCGCCTTCGACCGCGACACCGAGGCGCTCGCCGAACAGTCCGCGCGGCTCTTCGGCTCCGCCGAGGCCCGCGAGGGCATGACCGCCTTCCTGGAACGACGGGCCCCGGCATGGGCGCGCTGACCCCCGCCCGCGGCCCCAAACAGCCCCAGCAGGAACGCAGCCGCGCCACCCGCCTCAAACTGCTGGAGGCCGCGGTCTCCTGCCTGGCCGAACGCGGCTGGAGCGGCAGCACGGTCGCGGTGGTCGCCGAGCGGGCCGGCGTCTCCCGCGGCGCCGCCCAGCACCACTTCCGCACCCGCGAAGACCTCTTCACGGCTGCCGTCGAACACGTCGCGGAAAAACGCCAGAGCGCCGTCAAGGCAGTCGCCCACAACCTGCCGCCGGCCGGCTCCGTCGCCCGCACCTGGATCATCGTCGAGGAGCTCGTCGGCCTCTATACGGGCCCGCTGTTCCGCGCCGCGTTGCACCTGTGGGTGGCCGCCTCCGACGAGGAGCAGCTGCGCGAACGTGTCACGGCCCTGGAGGCCCGCGTCGGCCGCGAGGCCCACCGCACGGCCGTTGCACTCCTGGACGCCGACGAATCGGCCCCCGGCGTACGGGAAACCGTCCAGGGCCTCCTCGACATGGCCCGGGGCCTCGGCCTCGCCAACCTCCTGACGGACGACTCGGCCCGCCGGGCCAAGGTCGTCGAAGAATGGTCCAAGATCATCGACGACCTCTTGAGACGGTAGGGGGCCTTCCCACGTTTTCGGCCGTCCCGCCGTCTGGGACCTCGCCGTTGCGCCTGCGGCGGGCGGGGTCCGCTGCGCGGGGCTGTGGGTGCGGTGACGGGCCTCCGGGGCCTGGTGTGTGGACTGCTTCGCTTTACGTCCACAC
>NZ_JBEZHQ010000050.1:0-56930 GCF_040650675.1 Streptomyces sp. NPDC048637 | reverse complement strand
GACGGGCCTCCGGGGCAGGGGTGTGGACTGCTTCGCTTTACGTCCACACACCAGCCCCCTCCGGCCCGTCCCCTCCCGTTGGGGGATGGGGAAAGGCCGGTGGGTGTGGCACGTCAGTGGTCCGGTGCGCCGTGTGAATCAGGGGGAAACCGGCCCCTGAACGCTCGCCCCCAACCAACCTTTCCCCTTTCCACCCATGGGAGGGGACGGGCCGGAGGGGTAGGGGTGTGGGACGTAAAGCGAAGCAGTCCCACACCCCTGCCCCGGAGGCCCGTCACCGGCACCCGACAGCCCCGCGCAGCGGCACCGCCCGCCGCAGGCGCAACGGCGAGCAACACCCACGGCGGGACAGCCGAAAACGTGGGATGGCAGCCAATGGCGGGGAGGGTGAATGTCACCAGGTTTTGGAGGCCGGTCCCGGCCGGACGAAGGCCGGGCCACCGTCGGTGCACGGGCGGTGGCGGCGCGCGCCGGAGGGCCGCACCCGTGCTGCCGGCCCTCCCGCCGCCGTACGGATTGTCCGTGCGGCTGGTTACGCTGATCAGTGCGCGCACAGGTGCGTGACGCGGCACATAACGCAGGGGAGCAGTGACGTGGCGGTACGAGCGGTCCGCGGGGCCGTCCAGCTGGAGCGGGACGACGCGGGGCACATGCAGGAGCAGGTCGGCGAGCTGCTCACCGCCATCCTGGAGCGCAACGACCTGCGTGCGGACGACCTGATCAGTGTGTGGTTCACCGCCACCCCCGATCTGCACAGCGACTTCCCGGCCGCCGCCGCGCGCGCCCTGGGCATCACGGACGTCCCGCTGATCTGTGCGCAGGAGCTGGACATCACCGGCGCCATGGAGCGTGTGGTGCGGGTGCTCGCCCATGTCGAGACCGATCTGTCCAAGGCCGGGATCGCCCATGTCTACCTCGGCGCGGCCGGGTCGCTGCGGAAGGACATCGCGCAGTGAGGACCGCACTCGTCATCGGAACGGGCCTGATCGGCACCTCGGCCGCGCTCGCGCTCCATGCGCGGGGCGTCCAGGTGTTCCTGGAGGACCACGATCAGGCCCAGGCCCTGACGGCCGCCGCGCTCGGCGCGGGCACCGCCGAGGCGCCCCCGGGGCCGGTCGATCTGGCCATCGTGGCCGTGCCGCCGGCCCATGTCGCGACGGCGCTGGCGGACGCGATGCAGCGCGGGGTGGCCCGCGCCTACATCGACGTCGCCAGCGTCAAGGGCGGCCCGCGCCGTGAGCTGGAGACGATGGGCCGCGATCTGTCCGGCTACCTCGGCACCCACCCGATGGCGGGCAAGGAGCGCTCCGGCCCGCTGGCCGCCACCGCCGATCTCTTCGAGGGCCGTCCCTGGGTGCTCACCCCGACCCGCGACGGCGACACCGAGGTGCTCAACCTCGCCCTGGAGCTGGTCGCGCTGTGCCGGGCCGTCCCGGTGGTGATGGACGCGGATGCGCACGACCGCGCCGTCGCCCTCGTCTCGCACACCCCGCAGCTGCTCTCCAGCCTCGTCGCCGCCCGCCTCAAGGGCGCCGACGACACCGCCGTACGCCTCTGCGGGCAGGGCATCCGGGATGTGACGCGGATCGCAGCCTCCGAGCCCGCGATGTGGATCGACATCCTGTCGGCCAATCCGGGCCCGGTCGCCGATGTCCTGGCCGAGATCGCCGCCGACCTGGACGAGACCGTACGGTCCCTGCGCGCCCTGGAGTCCGCCGACGAGGAGAAGCGCGGCGGCGGCGTCAGCGGTATCGAGGACGTGCTCCGCCGCGGTAACGCCGGCCGGGAGCGGGTGCCCGGCAAGCACGGCGCCGCACCGGCCACGTACGAGATCGTCGCCGTCTACATCGGTGACCAGCCCGGTGAGCTGGCCCGGATCTTCGCCGACGCCGGCCGGGCCGGGGTCAATATCGAGGACGTCCGCATCGAGCACGCCACCGGTCAGCAGGCGGGCTTCATCCAGCTCATGGTCGAGCCACAGGCGGTGCCGGTGCTGACCGCGGAGCTGCGGGAGCGGGGCTGGTCCATCCGGCAGTGACACCGTGGACGGCACCGTGCGGGTGAGCCAGTAACCTTGTCCGAGGCCCTTATGGCCCTTGGACCCCCGCCCCGTGTACAAGAAAGGTGTTCGTCACCGTGGAAACCGCCGCTCGGACCGCCCCGGCAGCAGTGATTGTCGCCATCGACGGCCCCGCAGGCACGGGCAAGTCCAGCACGTCCAAGGCCGTCGCCGCCAAGCTCGGCCTCGGCTACCTCGACACCGGCGCCCAGTACCGTGCGATCACCTGGTGGATGCTGACCAACGGGATCGACGTCAATGACGCGACCGCGGTGGCCGACGCCGCCGCCAAGCCCGTGATCGTCTCCGGCACCGACCCGGCCGCCCCGACCATCTCGGTCGACGGCCTGGACGCCGCGGGCCCGATCCGCACCCAGGAGGTCACCGCCGCGGTCAGCGCGGTCAGCGCCGTTCCCGAGGTGCGGACCCTGATCACCGACCTGCAGCGCAGCATCGCCGCCGAGGCGCCGCACGGCATCGTCGTCGAGGGCCGGGACATCGGCATCACCGTCCTGCCCGACGCCGACCTCAAGGTCTTCCTCACCGCCTCTCCCGAGGCGCGGGCGGCCCGCCGCAGCGGCGAGCTCAAGGGCAAGGAGGCCGCCGACCTGGCCGCCACCCGCGAGGCGCTGGTCAAGCGGGACGCCGCCGACTCCGGCCGGAAGACCTCCCCGCTGGCCAAGGCGGACGACGCCGTCGAGGTGGACACCACCGAGCTGACGCTGGACCAGGTCATCGAGTGCGTGGTCACCCTCATCGAGGGCGCCGGCGCCGAAAAGGCGGGGCGGGTCGCCCGGTGACCGACAGCGGCAGTGCGCCGAGCGCGGCGGGTGCCGCGGTCGGCCGGCGGATCGGCATCGGCCTGATGTACGGGCTGTGGCGGCCGCGGGTGCTGGGCGCCTGGCGGGTGCCGTCCGCCGGCCCGGTGATCCTCGCCGTCAACCACTCGCACGGTATCGACGGCCCGATGCTGATGGGCACCGCGCCCCGGCCGGTGCACTTCCTGATCAAGAAGGAAGCCTTCGTCGGCCCGCTGGACCCGTTCCTTCGGGGCATCGGGCAGCTGAAGGTGGACCGCGACACCGCCGACCGCAAGGCGATCACCGAAGCCCTCGGGGTGCTGGCGCAGGGCGGCGTGCTGGGGATCTTCCCGGAAGGCACCCGCGGCGAGGGCGACTTCGCCTCCCTGCGGGCGGGCCTGGCGTACTTCGCGGTGCGCTCCGGGGCCCCGGTCGTGCCGGTGGCGGTGCTCGGCAGCACGGAGCGGCACAGCCGGCTGACCCCGGCCGTGCCGCCGCTGCGGTCCCGTGTCGATGTCGTCTTCGGCGACGCCTTCGAGGCGGGCGACGGCAGCGGGCGGCGCACCCGTAAGGCGCTCGACGAGGCGACCGTACGGATCCAGGAGCGGCTGACCGCCCACCTGGCAGAGGCCAGGCGCCTGACCGGGCGCTGAACCAGACTTGAGTAGTGGGGCGCGGACGAGCGGCCCACCGATCACGATGATGAACGAGGAACGGACTTCATGAACGACCAGATCCCTACCGGCGACGAGCACGGTGCGCTTGGCGACGCCGAGTACGCGGAGTTCATGGAGCTCGCCGCGGAGGAGGGCTTCGACCTCGAGGAGGTCGGGGGCGACATCGCCGCGGCCGGCCACGGCCCGCTGCCCGTCCTCGCCGTCATCGGCCGCCCCAATGTCGGCAAGTCGACCCTGGTGAACCGCATCATCGGCCGCCGGGAAGCGGTCGTCGAGGACAAGCCGGGCGTCACCCGCGACCGCGTCACCTACGAGGCCGACTGGAACGGCCGCCGCTTCAAGGTCGTCGACACCGGCGGCTGGGAGCAGGACGTCCTCGGTATCGACGCTTCCGTGGCGCTGCAGGCCGAGTTCGCCATCGAGGCCGCGGACGCGGTCGTCTTCGTCGTCGACGCCAAGGTCGGCGCGACCGACACCGACGAGGCCGTCGTCAAGCTGCTGCGCCGGGCCGGCAAGCCCGTGGTCCTGGTCGCCAACAAGGTCGACGGCCCGTCGGGCGAGGCCGACGCCGCGATGCTGTGGTCGCTGGGCCTCGGCGAGCCGCACCCGGTCTCCGCGCTGCACGGCCGGGGCACCGGCGACATGCTCGACGCCGCGCTGGACGCCCTGCCCGAGGCCCCCGCGCAGACCTTCGGCACGGCCCTCGGCGGCCCCCGCCGGATCGCGCTGATCGGCCGTCCGAACGTCGGCAAGTCGTCGCTGCTGAACAAGGTCGCCGGCGAGGAGCGGGTGGTCGTCAACGAGCAGGCCGGCACCACCCGTGACCCGGTCGACGAAATGATCGAACTGGGCGGCAAGACCTGGAAGTTCGTGGACACCGCCGGTATCCGCCGCCGGGTGC
This sequence comes from Streptomyces sp. NPDC048637, assembly GCF_040650675.1. NCBI lineage: Bacteria > Bacillati > Actinomycetota > Actinomycetes > Kitasatosporales > Streptomycetaceae > Streptomyces > Streptomyces sp. NPDC048637. Next base: position 52,493 of record NZ_JBEZHQ010000050.1, on the reverse strand, counting down.
ACCTCCAGGAAGGCGCCGACTACTACGCCTCGCTGCGCACCGCGGCGGCCGTCGAGAAGGCCGAGGTCGCCGTCGTCCTGATCGACGCGTCCGAGTCCATCAGCGTCCAGGACCAGCGCATCATCACGATGGCCGTGGAGGCCGGACGCGCCCTGGTCATCGCCTACAACAAGTGGGACACCCTCGACGAGGAGCGCCGCTTCTACCTGGAGCGGGAGATCGAGCGGGACCTCGTGCAGATCCCGTGGGCGATGCGGGTGAACGTCTCGGCGCGCACCGGCCGGCACATGGAGAAGCTGGTTCCGGCGATCGAGACCGCGCTGGCCGGCTGGGAGAGCCGTATCCCCACCGGGCGGCTGAACGCCTTCCTCGGTGAGATCGTCGCCTCCCACCCGCACCCGATCCGCGGCGGCAAGCAGCCCCGCATCCTCTTCGGCACCCAGGCGGGCACCAAGCCGCCGCGCTTTGTCCTCTTCGCCTCCGGCTTCCTGGAGGCCGGCTACCGCCGCTTCGTCGAGCGCCGGCTGCGGGAGGAGTTCAGCTTCGACGGGACGCCGATCCACATCTCCGTGCGGGTGCGCGAGAAGCGCAGCAAGAAGAAGTAGCGGCGGTTCCTTCCCGGGCCGTGCGGACGATCAGCGTCCGTGCGGCCGGGCGTCCCGCTGTGCCGGTGGCAGCGCCGCCGGGACATGCCCCCGGGGGTGGTAGGGCTGCCGGCTCACGACCTCCCAGTGGCCCGCGGAGCCCGGGGTACGGCTCCAGCTCCCGCGCAGCGACTCCGGGAGCTCCGGCTCGTCCGTACGGTCCCCGGGCAGGGCCCGGAAGCTGCGGCGCCACTCGGCGTACAGCGCGTCATAGATCGGCGTGGCCGACCCATGGTCCGTGGTGTGCGTCGTCCCGTGTTCGTGCGACGGGCGCATGCCGGGGATCGGGTGGGTGTACTGGGCGCGGGAGGAGGGGTCGTATGCGTGCACGTATGTGCCAACGACCCTGGTGGCCGCGGGATGCGGCTTTCCTGCGGAAATGGCTGATCGCGGGGTCATGACCGTCCGGATTGGCGGTCCTGCCCCCGCGATCGGGTCCGGTGGACTGTCAGGTACCGGCCAGCGGGATCTCCGCGGCGACCAGGGCGCCCTTCGCCGCGGCGTCCTCCAGCGCCTGTCGCATCAGGTCCTCGCGGGGCTGGTGGCCGATGGTGCCCGCGGGCGCGGCGTACAGCACCACGGACTGCGCCTTGTTGGCCGCGGCGCGCCAGCCGTCGGAGACGGCCAGCGGCTGGTGGGCCTGCCACCAGGCGGACTGCTGGCCGGAGCTGCCCGGCTGCAGGACGGCGTGCAGCTTGCCCATGGCCAGCAGCGCGGACCAGCCCGGGTTCGGGCCGGGGAGCTGGTTCATGTCCGTCACCGGGTGGAAGCCCTGCTCCAGCAGCAGCGGAAGGAAGTCGTCGTCCGGGCCGACCGAGCCGGGACGGGCGATCGGGCCGTCGGGCTCGACCACCAGGGCCGGGCGCAGGTCGGCCTCGACGAGCACCAGACCACAGGTGATCCCGAGGGTCGCCTGGCGGGGAGTGGTGGGCACCGGGACGCCCGGGGACGGCTCCGATCCGGGGGTGCGGGGGGCGGCGTCCTCTCCGGTGATGGAGCGCACGGCTCCCTGGAGCTGCTCCTCCGACACCGGGACGACCTGCGAGGGGATGCAGGTGGCATGGGCGAACGCGAGCACCGCGGTCTCCTCGCCCACGAACAGGACGGTGCTGGTGCGCTCCTGGTCACTGTCTCCGGGGGTCCGGCAGGAGGTGCAGTCATAGCTGCCGGGGGCGTCGCCACCGGCCAGCAGGCGGTCGGCTTCTTCGTCGCCGATCTCGGCGCGAACGTCGTCGCTGACGTCGAGCATGCGCGGCACGGGTGGCTCCTCGATCTCTGTGCGTCTGCCGGGTGGTCTCCCGGCTCGTACAAGGACAACGGGTGACCTGCGGCAGGAGTCACGCGAGGACGGGAACAGAATCGAACCAATCGCCGCACAGCGGAAAACCAAGGAAAGCTGTCCCAGAAGCGGTCACTTAACGCCAACTCTTGCGCATAACGTGGCGCAGTCGGCGGCGTTCCGTACGCCGGACCGGGTGGGACCGGGGCGCTGAGGGCGTGGCACGCTGGTCAGCGCCCGAGGGCTGCTTACCGTCACCGGCTATGTCGGACAACTCTTCGGCGCCACGGCGCTTCGTGGGATCCGTCGGGCTGCTCACCGCGGCGGCCGCTGCCCTGGTCCTGGGCCTGCCCGGGGGCGCCGCCGCCGACGGGCCGGACGGCGGCGGTGACGGCGGCAAGGCCTCATACACCTGCGCCGGTGACCAGTGGCCCTGGGGCTGCCTCGCCGAGTGCGAGAGCAGCGGTGACTGGCACATCAACACCGGCAACTCCTTCTACGGCGGGCTCCAGTTCCACCAGCCCACCTGGGAGGCGTTCGGCGGCCTCGCCTTCGCGCGGCGCGCCGACCTCGCCTCCCGTGACGAACAGATCGAGATCGCGAAGAAGGTCCAGGCCGCCCAGGGCTGGGGCGCCTGGCCCGAGTGCGCCCGGCGCTACGGGCTGACCGCCAAGAGCCGGACCCATGCCGTACGGCGCGGGGAGACGCTCGGCGAGATCGCGCGCAAGTACCGGGTGAAGGGCGGCTGGCAGGCGCTCTACAAGGCCAACCGGACGGCCATCGGCCGGAACCCCGACCGGCTGTCGATCGGCACCAGGCTGCGGCTTCCGTAGGGGGAGACACCCCCAGTTACAGGGTGCGTGTGGTGCTGCCCCACGGGCCGGCGGCTGACACCCGAACCCGCGGTGAGGGGCCTCGCCCTCGGCGTCGAGGAGCGCGGCGACGTCCAGATGGGACCCGGCGCGGATCGGGTGGGCGCGTCGGCGTCCCCCACGTCGGACATCAGGAGCAGCATCAGCAGCCAGCGGCCCTTGGAAGCGGCTGCGGCTGCGCAACCGCTGGGAAGGGTGGACGCGGGCGCCGTTCACCAGCGAGAGCCGTCGGCATGCCTCGCTCTGGGAGAAGACCGCCGGCTGACCGGAGGCGACGTGCCCGGCCCGTCCCGGATCGGGGGGGCGGAGGGGATTTGTGGCCTAAGGGTTCCATGACCCGGTTACCGATGGACTAACTCTTTCGGAACAACTTGGCGAAAGGCCCAACCAGGAGCCCCGTTTCGCGGTCCTTCCCTAGTGCAGGGGGCCGCCTCGCGCCATCAGGAGGGGAGCGCGAAGTGGTCCACGGGGAGACCAGGCACGACCGGAAGACCAGGGGACACGGGGACGGATGCACATCTCATTCCTGATTCATAATGCCTACGGCATCGGGGGGACGATCCGGACGACGTTCAATCTGGCGCGTACGCTCGCCGAACGGCATGACGTCGAGATCGTGTCCGTACTGCGCCACCGCGACGACCCGGTCTTCGACCTGGGCCCGCGGGTCGCGCTGCGGCATCTCGTGGACCTCAGGGAGAACAGCCCGGGCCACGACGGCGCGGACCCCGAGCATGCCCGTCCCGCCAAGGTCTTCCCCGCCGCCGAGGGCCGCTTCGGCCAGTACAGCGAGCTCACCGACCGCCGGATCGCCCAGCATCTGCGCCGGACGGAGGCGGATGTGGTGGTTGGCACCCGGCCCGGCCTCAATGTGCACATCGCCAAGCAGGCGCGCCGCGGCCCGGTGCGGATAGGCCAGGAGCACCTCACCCTGGACACCCACAGCCGGGAGCTCAAGCTGGCGCTGCGCGGCGCCTATCCGCGCCTCGACGCGGTCACCACCGTCACCGAGGCCGATGCCCGCGCCTACCGCCGGACGCTGCGGCTGCCCGGTGTGCGCGTCGAGGCGGTGCCCAACAGTGTGCCGGCGTCCGCTCTTGCGCCCGCCGACGGCAGCGGCAAGTGGGTCGTCGCGGCGGGCCGGCTCGCCCGCGTCAAGCGCTACGACGTCCTCATCCGGGCCTTCACCCAGGTCGCCGCGGAGCGCCCCGACTGGCGGCTGCGGATCTACGGCGGCGGCGCCGAGAAGGCCACGCTGCGCGCCCTGATAGACGAACTGGGTCTGTACAACCACGTCTTCCTGATGGGCCCGGCCAATCCTCTGGAGCCCGAGTGGGCCAAGGGCTCGATCGCCGCGGTCTCCTCCAGCCTGGAGTCGTTCGGGATGACCATCGTCGAGGCCATGCGCTGTGGTCTGCCGGTCGTCGCCACCAACTGCCCGCACGGGCCGGGCGAGATCATCGACGACGGGGTGGACGGCCAGCTGGTGCCGGTCGGCAATCCGGAGGCGCTGGCCGGCTCGCTGCTGAGCCTGATCAACGACGATGCCGCCCGCAAGCGGATGGGCGTGGCCGCGCTGGCCTCGTCGGCGCGCTTTGACCCCGCCACGGTCGCCGGGCGCTATGAGGCGCTCTTCGGGGAGCTGCTCACCCGCAGGCGCGGCAGCCGATGGCACAGCAGCCTGCATCGTGCCCGCGGAGCCCTGCTCAGCGGCGCATACGCCACCAAGGATGCGGCCCGCGCCGCGCTGAGAGGGGTGCGGACGGTATGACGGCGTCGAGCCAGTTGACCGTGACCGGACACAAGACGAAGGAGTCCTCTGCCATCGATCAGGAACCCAAGGTTCCGGCGAGCACGGGACCCGAGGGCCCCGAGCGGCCGGGCGAGCGGGGCGGCGGGGCGGCGCCGGTGGAGCTGCGGGCCGACTGCATCGCGGACTCCGCGGGCGGTCTCACCTTCGACCTGAACGCCCCTGAGGACACCCCCACCACCTGGAGCGCGGCGCTGGTACTGCGGCTGCGGGGCGGCGACGGCGCGGACGACGAGGTGCGGCTGCCGCTCGGGCCGAACGGTGCCGGGCGGCTGCGCGCCGTACTGCCCAGCACCGTGGCGCTCGCCGAGGGCCGCTGGAACGCCTATGCCGACCTCGGCGACGGGGACCCCCGGCGCCTGCTGCCCGGCGTCCACGATCTGCGGTCGCTGGTGGACCGCCGGCCGCTGGCGGGCATCGGCCGGCTCGGTGTGCGCATCCCGTACGCGACGAAGTTCGGCAATCTGGCTCTGCGCAGCTGGCTGCGCGGCCCGCACGCCGAAGCCGGTGACATCCTTGTCGGGCCCGACGGCATGACGGTCTCCGGCCGGCTCTACGGTGCCGTCCCGGGCGCCGGTGCCCGTGCGGAGGCCCGTGCGCGCCGTACCCCGGCGTCCCCGGACGCGGCACCGGCCCCCGTCACTGCCCCGCTGACCATCAAGGGTGCGGAGTTCACCTTCACGCTGCCCTACGAGGAGCTGGCCGGCCGCTGGGAGCAGGGCAACGAGCCATGGGACCTGTGGCTGTGCCCCGCCGAGGGCGCCCGGCCGGTGCGTATCGCCCGCCTCCTGGACGATGTCGCCGACAAGAAGCAGGTGTTCAGCTACCCGGCGCTGCCGGTGCCGGCCGCTGCGGGGGAGCTCAGGATCGGCCCGTATTACACGCTCGACAACGACCTGGCCCTACGGGTCGCCGGGCCGGGCGAGAGCTGACGGAGCGCCGCCCGCGGGCCCGGTCCCGTATCGAGGACCGTGCCTGTCCGCAAGGGCTGCGAGACTCGGGCCATGTTGGAGACCTCGGCACGTCTGCTTCGTCTGCTCTCCCTGCTGCAGGCTCACCGGGAGTGGTCCGGCGCGGAGCTCGCCGGCCGGCTCGATGTCACCCCGCGCACGGTGCGCCGGGACATCGACCGGCTGCGCGAGCTGGGCTATCCCGTCCACTCCGCGCCCGGGACGGCCGGCGGCTACCGCCTCGGCGCGGGCGCCGAACTCCCGCCGCTGCTGCTGGACGACGACGAGGCGGTGGCGGTCGCGGTCGGGCTGCGTACCGCCGCGGCCGGCGGTGTCGACGGCATCGAGGAGGCCTCCGTACGGGCGCTGGCGAAGCTGGAGCAGGTGCTGCCGCACCGGCTGCGGCGCCGGGTCGGTGCGCTGACCGCCTTCACCGTGCCGATACTCGACGCGGGCGGCCCCCGGGTCGATCCGCACACCCTCACCGAGCTGGCGCACGCCTGCCGGGACGGCCAGCGGTTCCGCTTCGACTACACCACCCATGACGGCACGGTCTCCCGCCGCACCGTGGAACCGCACCGCCTGGTCTGCGCCCGGCGCCACTGGTACCTCGTCGCCTGGGATGTGGACCGCGCGGACTGGCGCACCTTCCGTGCCGACCGCATCACCCCCACGCCGCCGCACGGGCCGCGCTTCACGCCCCGTACGCCCCCGGCCGAGGACCTCGCCGCGTATGTCTCCCAGGGCATCTCCACCCGCGTCTACGCGCGGCAGGCCACCGTGCTGCTGCATGCCTCGCTGGAGCGGGCCGCGGAGCGCCTCAGCCCGGCCGCCGGAGTGCTCGAAGCGGTCGACGAGCAGCACTGTCTGCTGCGAACCGGGGCGCACAGTCTCGAACTGATGGTGCTCCACATCGTGCTGACGGGCTTCGACTTCGAGGTCCGTGAGCCGCCGGAGCTGGTCGATCAGGTCCGGGAGGTCAGGGACCGGCTTGCCCGGGCGCTGGCACCGGCACCGGCTGCTTCCCCACCTCCGGGTGGTGCAGATCGAACGCGGGGGACTCGGAGCGGATCTTCGGAAGGGTCGTGAAGTTGTGCCGGGGCGGCGGTGAGGAGGTCGCCCACTCCAGGGACCGGCCGAAGCCCCAGGGGTCGTCCCTCGTGATCCTGGTGCCGTAGTGGGTGGTTTTCCAGACGTTGTAGAGGAAGGGCAGCGTGGACAGGCCGAGCAGGAAGGAGCCGACGGTGGAGAAGGTGTTCAGGGCCGTGAAGCCGTCGGCGGCCAGATAGTCGGCGTACCGCCGTGGCATGCCCTCCACCCCCAGCCAGTGCTGGACGAGGAAGGTGGTGTGAAAACCGACGAACAGCGTCCAGAAATGGATCTTTCCCAGACGTTCGTCGAGCATCTTGCCGGTGAATTTCGGCCACCAGAAGTAGAAGCCCGCGTAGGTGGCGAAGACGACCGTCCCGAAGACGACGTAGTGGAAGTGGCCGACGACGAAGTACGAGTCGGTGACGTGGAAGTCCAGCGGTGGTGAGGCCAGGATGACGCCGGTCAGCCCGCCGAACAGAAAGCTCACCAGGAACCCGATCGACCAGAGCATCGGCGTCTCGAACGACACCGAGCCGCGCCACATGGTGCCGATCCAGTTGAAGAACTTCACCCCGGTCGGCGCCGCGATCAGGAACGACATGATGGAGAAGAAGGGCAGCAGCACCGCCCCGGTCACGAACATATGGTGCGCCCAGACCATCACCGACAGGGCCGTGATGGCCATCGTCGCGCCGATCAGCATGACGTAGCCGAAGATCGGCTTGCGGGAGAAGACCGGGATGATCTCCGTGATGATGCCGAAGAACGGCAGCGCGATGATGTAGACCTCGGGATGGCCGAAGAACCAGAACAGGTGCTGCCACAGCAGCGCCCCGCCCCATCGCGCGTCGAAGACGACCGCCCCGAACTGCCGGTCCGCCTCCAGCACCAGCAGCGCGGCCGCCAGCACGGGGAAGGCCATCAGCACCAGGATCGACGTGAAGAGGATGTTCCAGGTGAACACCGGCATCCGGAACATCGTCATGCCGGGCGCCCGCAGCACGATGATCGTGGTGATGAAGTTGACGGCACCGAGAATGGTGCCGAATCCGGCGAGCGCCAGGCCCATGATCCACATATCGGCGCCGATGCCGGGGGAGCGGACCATCGAGTTCAGCGGGGCGTAGGCCGTCCACCCGAAGGCCGGGCCGCCGAAGGGCGTCAGGAAGCTGCCCAGCACGATCAGGCCGCCGAAGAGGAAGAGCCAGTACGAGAGCATGTTCAGCCGCGGGAAGGCCACATCGGGCGAGCCGATCTGCAAGGGCATGATCTCGTTCGCGAAACCGGCGAACGCGGGGGTGGCGAACAGCAGCAGCATGATCGTGCCGTGCATGGTCACCGCCTGGTTGAACTGCTCCGCGTCGATGATCTGCAGCCCGGGACGGGCCAGTTCGGCGCGCATCACCATCGCCAGGACGCCGCCCACCAGGAAGAACCCGAACGCGGTGATCAGGTAGAGGTGCCCGATCTTCTTGTGGTCGGTGGTCGTAAGCCAGTCCACCAGCACCGAGCCGCGGCGCCGCGCCCTGGGGGGCCGGATGTTCGCCCGGTCGGTGTCCGTAACCATCCGCTGCACCTCGTTCGTCGAACGTGGACTGGGGCCCGGGTCATGATGCTCGCGCGTGGGACGCAGTGCGAGAGGGCGCTCCGGGCCGTTCCGGTGGGATCCGGCGGGGCGGTGGACGGCGGGTCCGGGGAGGGCGCGGGTCCGGTAAGCGGGGCGATGGGCGATGTGCGGAAAATGTGTGTGGAGTGTGTCTCGTTGGCCAATTTCCGGACGGCCGATAAAGGCCGCCGGGTAAAGGAAATCCCGAACTGACAGGGGATTGTTTTCGGACGGCGCGTCGCGTTGACCGGATGGACTGCGTCCGTTCCGTGTTCGATCAAGGCGGAATTCCGGCCGATAGATTTTCCACCCGGTTGCGCGGTCACGCGGCGCGTATGGGTGACGGAAGTTCCGGCAAACGCCGGAACATGTGCTGTGACACAAGTGTGACCAATGCCGGACCCGGAGGTCACCGAGGTGTGCGAGGGCGGGCCTTCCACGCACCGCCGCGGACGCTTACGGTGGCTGTCATGGACGCACTGAACCTCCCGGACAACCCTCAGGACGACATCGAGGCGTATGTCGGCCTCGCCCAGCAGGACGCCGAGGAACAGGCGAGAGAGCGGGGCTGGACCACCGTCCGCTCGCTGCCGCCGGGCGCGATGATCACGATGGAGTACCTGGCCGGCCGGCTCAACTTCGAGGTCAAGGACGGCGAGGTGCACCGCACCTGGCAGGGCTGAGCACCGCTGCCGACGACGAAGGCCCCGGCCGCTCCCAGGAGCGGCCGGGGCCTTCGCTGCGGGGTTGGGGGTGTGTGCGTACCGGCCCCGCGGCTGGTGGGGCGGTCAGCCGCTTCCGGTGCGGCCGCGCCCGGACGTCGGGCTCATCGGTGTGGTGCGCGGAACGCGGTCCGCGTGCGGCGGCCGCCGGCTGCCCGCCGGGGTGGCCGGAGTGCGCTCCGAGCGGATGGAATACGGGCGTGACGGGTGGTGCGACCAGCCGTCCGGGGTGTGCCCGGAGGCGGAGCGGCCGCCCGTACCGGCGGCGATCGTCTCGCGTACGAGCACCTCGCCGTCGGAGGCGATGCGCTGCCGGGACACTCCCGGCGCCGGCGAGCCGACCGGCAGCGGGCCACGCAGCGAATCGGGGCGCAGCCGCAGCCACAGCCGCAGCAGGATGCCCATGAGACGGTCCTCGAACCAGGTGATCCCCGGCTCCAGCCAGGGCATCGCCAGCAGCACCAACAGCCCCGCGGCCCAGCCGAGCAGCACATCGCTGACCCAGTGCGTACCGAGGTAGACGGTGGTCATGCCGACACCCAGCGCGCCCAGCGCGGCGATCACCGACAGCGTGCGGCGGCGCAGCGAGGTGGTCGCCAGGTAGGCCAGCACACCCCAGGTGACCACGGCGTTCGCGGTGTGACCCGACGGGAATATGTCGCCGCCGAGCCCCATCTCGTGGGCGCCGACCACGGTCGCGTAGTGCGGGCCGAGCCGGCCCATGCCGAGCTTGGCGGCGCCCACGGTGACGTTCAGCAGCAGCAGTGAGGCGCCGAGCACCAGCAGGGGGTGGAGGTTGCGCTGACGCCAGCAGCGCCAGCCCAGCCAGGCGGCCACCGCCACCGCGGTCGGTCCGCGCTGGCCCAGTACAACGAAGTAGTCGAGGAAGGCATGGATCTCAGGCCACTGCTTGTAGGGCCTGAAGAACATGACTTGCCAGTCGAGCGTGACCAGCCAGGAGGTGGCCAGCACCCCGACCACGATCGCGAGATACACCGCCAGCGTTCCCCAGAGCAGCCACAGGCGGGTCCGGGTCATGCGGGGTGGTCGGACGCGATCGGTCGGGCGCTGCTCCTCCATCTGGTCGAGCTTGTCATCGGTACGCACTCAATCGACGTTACCGCGTGTGATGTAGCTGCTTGGTCAAACTGTGCGCTTTGTAATGACGATGTGATGTGGAATGTGTCTCAAACGGGGCTTCACCGCAGGGATTTGGAACGGAATTCCCGGTGATTCTCAATCCCTTCCCGGCGTGCGCGTGTCGGCACCATGAGCGCCTTATCTGCTTTTCCCCTCCGGAGTTTATCGGCTATTCGCTCGCGGGTTGTGTGACGTTTCCTCGCAGCGGCGCTCACGGAGCGGCACGAAGTGATCACACTGAGTGCCGTCACGGGGGGCCCGAGCCGTTCAGCCAGAACGCCCCGTAGGCCGCGGAGCCCGCCGCCAGCAGTCCGAGGGCCAGCCAGGACCACACCGGTCGCGACCGCGCGAGCCCCACCGCCAGGGGCAGCAGCAGCGGATAGGCCGGCAGCATCAGCCGTGGCTTGGACCCGAAGTAGCCCTTGGCGGTCAGCGCGAGCAGCAGCACAGTCCCGCCGTAGACCGCCAGCGGCAGCGGCTGCCCCTGCCGCACCCCGCGGACGTAGAGCCAGATCACCAGCCCGACGCCGACGGCCAGGCCCAGTCCGGCCGCGAACGCGGGCCCCGACAGCTGCTGCCAGACGAAGGAGCCGAACGCGATGCCCCCGTCGAAGCCGTTTCCCCAGCCCTCCTGGACCTCCAGATAGCCGGTGAACGAGCCCTGCCGCGCGCCCACCCACCAGAAGAAGCCGCACCAGCCGAGCGGGGCGAGCAGCACGCCGGGCAGCATTCCCGGGTGCCGGCGCAGCCCCGCACGCAGCCCCGCCCCGCCGGCCCGCTCCCGCCACAGCGTCACCGCCGCGGTGATCCACACGGCCGCCACCACCGCCGCACCCACCGGCCGGGTCAGCCCGGCCAGCGAGGTCAGTACCCCCGCCCACACCCAGCGCCCGGTCAGCACGGCGTACAGACCCCAGGCCGCGAGTGCGGTGAACAGCGACTCCGAGTACGCCATCGACTGCACGATCCCGACCGGCAGCGCGGCCCACAGCGCCGCCAGCGCGACCCCGGCCCGCGGCCCGTGCAGCCGCTCGCCGGTCGCGTACAGCGCCCAGGCCGCACCCAGCGAGGTCAGCCAGGCCACCGCCATCCCCGCGTCGGCGGGCGACAGCGGTGAGAGTGCCGACAGGCCGCGCTCCAGCCAGGGCAGCAGCGGGAAGAAGGCCAGGTTGGAGTGCACATCGCCGCTGGGCAGCGCGACGGTGTAGCCGTAGCCCTGCTCGGCGACCCGGGTGTACCAGAGCGCGTCCCAGCGGGCGGTCAGCAGCGTGTGCCAGCTCTTGCCGTCGGCCGCCGACCAGAGGGCGAGGGCGATGACGCCCAGTGCCCGGATCGCCGCATACGCCAGCAGCGCGGGCACGGCCCGGCGCAGCGCGGCCCGTACGACGGGTCCGTCGCACCGGGTCCGGCCGGGAACGGCGGCGGAGGCAAGATCGTTCATCGGGACGATTATCCAGGTGGCCGAAGAACGACTGCCGACGGTGGGTGGGGGAACGCGCAACGCTGCGATGAGCGTCTCATCGTGAGGTGAGCCACGCGGCACTCTCGGGGACTCGCGTAGTCTGACGTCTTCAACTCGCCCGTGCCGCCGGTTCGCCCGGGGCGTTTTCGCGCCCTGTTCCGTGGCCGCGAGAGCATGACTGGAGGTGCTGCATGTCCGGGACGACCGCGTCCGGCAGTGGACGGACGGCTGGTGTTCCCCGGCTTTCAGGCGGCGGTGCGAACCGCTGGACCGTGCTGATCGTGCTCTGCGTCAGCCTGCTTTTCGTCGCACTGGACACCACGATCCTGTACGTCGCCGTGCCCTCGGTCACCGAGGACCTGCGGCCGGGACCGGTGGAGCTCCTCTGGATCGTCGATGTCTATCCGCTGATCGCGGCCTCGCTGCTGATCCTCTTCGGCACCCTCGGCGACCGCGTCGGCCGCCGCCGCATCCTCCTGCTCGGCTACGGCCTCTTCGGCCTGGCCTCGGCCGCCGCCGCGCTGGCGCCCAATCCGCAGATCCTGATGGTGGCCCGTGCCCTGCTCGGCATCGGCGGCGCCATGATCATGCCGGCCACGCTGTCGATCCTGCGGCAGGTCTTTCCCGACCGGCGTGAGCGCGCGGTCGCCATCGGCGTGTGGAGTGCGGTGGCCGCGGTCGGTGCCGCGGTCGGCCCGGTCCTCGGCGGTTTCCTCGTCGAGAACTTCTGGTGGGGCTCGGTCTTCCTCATCAACATCCCGATGATGGCCGCGATGCTGCTGATAGGGCGATGGCTGCTGCCGGAGTCGCGCGGTGAGCGCAACGGCCCCTGGGACGTGATCGGTGCGATCGTCGCGGCGCTCGGTGTGCTGGGGATCGTCCTCGGCGTCAAGCGGATCGGCAGCGGTGCGGCCGTGGTCGGCCCGACCACGCTGCTGCCCATCGTCCTGGGCGCCCTGCTGCTGATCCTCTTCGTCCGCCGCCAGCGCCGCCGCAAGCACCCGCTGATCGATGTGCGGCTGTTCGCCGCGCCCGGGTTCGGCACCTCCGTCGGCTGCATCGTGCTGGCCATGCTCGCCCTGGTGGGTCTGCAGCTGATCGCCGTTCAGTACCTCCAACTGGTGCTCGGACTGAGCCCTCTGCAGACCGGGCTGCGGATGCTGCCGCTGGTCTTCGCCGCGATGGCCGCCGGCCTCACCGGCTCGAAGATGCTGCAGGCCCTCGGGCCGCGGGCGATGGTCTCCCTCGGCTTCGTGCTGACCGCCGTCGCGGTGCTCTGTCTGACCGCGATGAGCAGTCAGGACAGCCCCTGGCTGCTGTCGCTGGGCTTTGTACTGCTCGGCTTCGGCTTCCAGTCCACGCTGTTCGGTGCCTACGAGTCGATGCTCAGCGAGGCTCCCGCCGAGCAGTCCGGCGGTGCCGCCGCGATCGGGGAGACCTCCTACCAGCTCGGCGCCGGTATCGGTGTGGCACTGCTCGGCAGCGTCATGAACGCCGCCTACGCGCCGGGTCTGAACCACGTCGACGGCGTCCCCGCGCGGGCCTCCGCCTCCGCGGCGCACTCCCTCGGCGAGGCCTACAAGGTCGCCGCCGGCCTGGGCCCGGCCGCCCGTGCCGCACTGCGGGAGGCCGCCCGGGACTCCTTCGTCCGCGGGCTGCACATCACCCTCGTCGCCAGTGCCGTGCTGCTGCTGGTCGGCGCGGGGATCGCGCTGCGGCTGCCGCGCCGGGCGGCGGACTCCACCGAGCGGGCGGAGGCGGACGGGGAGCCTGCCCCGGACGGCGCCGGCCGCGGCAGCAGCGAGCCCGCCCCGGCGAGCTCCGGCCGCTGACCCCCGGCTCTCCTCACCTGCGGCCCGCCCCGCCGCGCGGCGATGACCCTTGCCGCGCGGCATCGCGGGCCGTACCGTCGACAGCGCAAATAACTACCACTGCTAGTTTTTCGCGCTGATCCGCCGGAGGCCCGCCATGTCCGCACAGCCGTCCTCGGAGTCCTCGACGGTCCCGCCGTTCGAACCCGGCGACCCCCTGGGCCTCGACGATCTGCTGACCGACGAGGACCGTGCCGTCCGGGACACCGTCCGCCGGTGGGCCGCCGACCGCGTGCTGCCGCAGATCGCCGACTGGTACGAGCGCGGCGAACTGCCCGGCATCCACGAGCTCGCCCGTGAGCTCGGTTCCCTCGGCGCGCTCGGGATGTCCCTGACCGGCTACGGCTGCGCGGGCGCCTCCGCCGTTCAGTACGGCCTGGCCTGTCTGGAGCTGGAGGCCGCCGACTCCGGGATCCGCTCGCTGGTCTCCGTCCAGGGCTCCCTCGCCATGTACGCGATCTGGCGCTTCGGCTCCGAGGAGCAGAAGCAGCAGTGGCTGCCGCGGATGGCGGCCGGCGAGATCATCGGCTGCTTCGGGCTGACCGAGCCCGACCATGGCTCCGACCCCGCCGCGATGCGGACCCACGCCAAGCGCGACGGGGGAGACTGGGTGCTCACCGGGCGCAAGATGTGGATCACCAATGGCTCGGTGGCCGGTGTCGCGGTCGTCTGGGCCCGGACGGACGACGGCATCCGCGGCTTCCTCGTCCCGGCCGGCACCCCCGGCTTCTCGGCCCCCGAGATCAAGCACAAGTGGTCGCTGCGGGCGTCCGTCACCAGCGAGCTCGTCCTCGACGAGGTACGTCTGCCCGCCGACGCCGTACTCCCCGAGGCCACCGGACTGCGCGGCCCGCTCGGCTGTCTCAGCCACGCCCGCTACGGCATCGTCTGGGGCTCCATGGGGGCCGCGCGCGCCAGTTTCGAGGCGGCGCTGGACTACGCGAAGACACGGGAGCAGTTCGGTAGGCCGATCGGCGGCTTCCAGCTCACCCAGGCCAAGCTCGCCGACATGGCGGTCGAACTGCACAAGGGGATCCTGCTGGCCCACCATCTGGGGCAGCGGATGGACGCGGGGCGGCTGCGCCCCGAGCAGATCAGCTTCGGCAAGCTGAACAACGTACGGGAGGCGATCGAGATCTGCCGTACGGCCCGGACGATTCTCGGTGCCAACGGGATCTCGCTGGAGTACCCCGTCATGCGGCATGCGACCAACCTCGAATCGGTGCTCACCTACGAGGGCACCGTCGAGATGCACCAGCTGGTGCTGGGCAAGGCGCTCACCGGTCTGGACGCCTTCCGGTGAGCGGCCTCGCCCGCTGAGCGGGACGCTGCACCGCCCGGGGGCCGGTCCGCCGGTGGCTTTCGCCGCGGGCCCCCGGACCCCCGGCCGGACACACGCGGGTCGTGCTCAACTCTGGTTGAAGAAACCGCCGTTGCGGTGGCCACGGGCCTCACCGCTGACCACCTTGTAGTCGGCGGGGGTCAGCAGGAACACGCGGGTGGCGACCCGCTCGATCGAACCGCGCAGACCGAAGGTCAGGCCGGCCGCGAAGTCCACCACCCGCTTGGCGTCGGAGGGCTCCATGGACGTCAGATTGACGATGACCGGGACGCCGTCCCGGAACAGCTCGCCGATGCCACGGGCGTCCCGGAAGCTTTCCGGGGTGACCGTGGCGATGCGGGTGCCCTGGTCCTGGGCGGTCTCGTCGGCCACTCGGACCCGGGGGTCGGTGACCCAGGGGCTGTCGCCCGAGTCACCGGCATCGGGTCCCTCGGCGTAGTCGTCGTCGTAGTAGCGCTCGTCATCACTGTCGTCGACGAGGCCAAGCCAGGCACTCGCCTTGCGCACCGATCCCATTGACGCCTCCTCTCACCCGCGGTCTCTGCGTGTCCGCCCCTATCGTCGTTCATGAGGCGGAGGGTGTGCCAAGTGGATAGCCGCCGCACGGGGGGTTCGTGACACATCTGGTGCAAAGAGGGTGGCGCAGCATCAGCCTACGCGCCCCGTAACGAAACTGACAGTACGACGAACATCACGGTCGGTACTCTATCGGGTGACGGGGGCCGGAGACGGCGACATAACGGGGCGGACCCCCGGGTCGGTTCGTGTACGGGACCAGGGCAAATGCCAATGGCCTCGACGGAGGTCCACGGGATAGCCCGATGATCGGGAGACTGACCCATCGGAGGGGTGTTGACGCGGCGTCGGATTCCGACCTGTGTCCACCGGACCCGCTTCCCTCGAAAGTTGCGCAGGCCGATTGTCCGACCATGGCAGCCGGAACCCAGCGTTCCGGGCGTGGTTCACGCCCCCCGGTCGGGGTGCCGGGCGCATAATTCACGCCACGTTTCGCCGCCTTCCCGGATCTGGTGCCGATGGGGTCCGTGGGGCGGCGCATGTAGACGGGCTCACTGTGGACGGCGGGCCGGCGGCCGGGGAGATCCGGCGGAACCGCATCGTCCACCGATCCGTCCAACCCGCGACCGAGGGGGTCAGCGCCGCCCCGGCAGCCGTCAGTGCGGCTGCCGGGGCGGAGTGTTGTGGCGGTGGTGAGATTGCGGCCCTGTGTCGGGCGTGAGACATCCGTGCGGACCTCTTGCGCTGCGGGGGTGGTGCGCTCGACACTCCGCTCAGCGCTTGTCAGGGGCACGTCGAAAATGAACGTGCGGATTCCCGCGTGCCCTTCGGCTGCGCCTCACGGGCTGCCCACCGGCGGCCCCCGATCCCCTCGGAGGAATCAGTGAGGAACGAGCGCACCACCCCCAGCAGCGGCGTAGCGAGACGCGCCCGGCTGATCGCCGTGGCGTCCGGACTGGTGGCCGTCGGTGCCATCGCCATCCCCACCGCCCACGCACAGAACCCCGCCCCCGCACCGACGTTCAGCGCCGACCGGCTCACCGCCGCCGGTAACGCGGTACGTGCCGCGGATGTCCCGGGCACCGCATGGCGGGTCGACAGCGCGACCCGCACCCTGGTCGTCACCGCCGACCGGACGGTCTCCCGGGCCGAGATCGCCACGATCGAGCGGGCCGCGGGCAGCAATGCCGACGCGGTCCGTATCGACCGCATCGCGGGCACCTTCCGCAAGTTCCTCTCCGGCGGCGACGCCGTCTACGCACCCAGCTGGCGCTGCTCGCTCGGCTTCAACGTCCGCAGCGGCAGCACCTACTACTTCCTGACGGCCGGTCACTGCACCGACGGAAACCCGCCGTGGTACACCAACTCCTCGCACACCACGAGCATCGGCCCGACCGCCGGCTCCAGCTTCCCCGGCAACGACTACGGCATCGTGAAGTACACGAACTCCTCCGTGGCGCACGCCGGCACGGTCGGCAGCCAGGACATCACCAGCGCCGGCACCCCGAGCGTCGGCCAGTCGGTCACCCGCCGGGGCTCCACCACCGGCACCCACAGCGGCAAGGTCACCGCACTGAACGCCACGGTCAACTACGGCGGCGGCGACATCGTCTCCGGACTCATCCAGACCACGGTCTGTGCCGAGCCCGGCGACAGCGGCGGTCCCCTCTACTCCGGGACCAAGGCGCTCGGCCTCACCTCCGGCGGCAGCGGTGACTGCACCTCCGGCGGCACCACGTTCTTCCAGCCCGTCACCGAAGCGCTGAGCGCCTACGGCGTGAGCGTCTACTGACGCCGGCCGGCTTGAAGTCCGGACGGACCCGGGATCGCGCGGCCCGGGTCTGTACGGAGGGATCCCTGGAGGGAACGCCGGAGTCGGCTCCGGCGGTATGACGGCCCCCGTCCGCCGGTGGACGGGGGTCCGGCCGTGTGCGCAGCGAGCCTCGACCGCCCTTCAGGCCGGGCATACCATGGTAAGCAGCGTGATTCGGACACGTGCGGCACATCTTCAGGGAGCCGTGATGGTCGAAGAACTGGTGACGGCCGGGGTGGCGGTGGCCTGCGCGGGCACGGTGTATCTCATGGCGGCGGCGCGGGTGGTCAAGCAGTACGAGCGCGGGGTGGTGCTGCGGCTGGGGCGGCTGGTCTCCCAGGTGCGCGAGCCCGGGTTCACCATGATCGTTCCGATCGTCGACCGGATGCGCAAGGTCAACATGCAGATCGTCACGATGCCGGTGCCCGCCCAGGAGGGCATTACCCGCGACAACGTCACGGTGCGGGTCGACGCGGTCGTCTATTTCAAGGTCGTGGACGCCGCCGACGCGGTCATCCGGGTCGAGGACTACCGCTTCGCGGTCTCCCAGATGGCGCAGACCTCGCTGCGGTCGATCATCGGCAAGAGCGAGCTGGACGACCTGCTGTCGAACCGCGAGAAGCTCAACCAGGGCCTGGAGCTGATGATGGACAGCCCGGCCATCGGCTGGGGGGTGACCGTCGACCGGGTGGAGATCAAGGACGTCTCGCTGCCGGAGACGATGAAGCGGTCGATGGCCCGCCAGGCGGAGGCGACCCGTGACCGGCGTGCCCGGGTGATCAACGCCGATGCCGAGCTGCAGGCGTCGAAGAAGCTGGCCGAGGCCGCCCTGGCGATGTCCGACCAGCCCGCGGCGCTGCAACTGCGGCTGCTGCAAACCGTGGTCGCGGTCGCCGCCGAGAAGAACTCCACCCTCGTCCTGCCCTTCCCGGTCGAGCTGCTGCGGTTCCTGGAGCGGTCCGGGCTGCAGGCCCAGGCGCAGACCGCGGCGGCCGAGGCGGAGCGGGACGGCGTTCAGCGGCCGGCCGCCCCGGCGGCGCCCCGCGCGCCGCGTACCGCCGTCGAGCACGGTGCGGAGGCCGAGCTGCCGCCGGAGCTGGCGGACCTCCCGCCGGTGGAGGATCTCCCGTAGACGTCTCCCGTAGACGTCTCTCACGGATGAGGCCCTGAGGCGGGGGTGCCCTTACCTTCCCGATGTCCTGCTGAGCGCCGTATGTACCCGTTGGTGCGGGTACATACGGCGTTTTCTGTGGCCCCGGGGGCGGTTCCCGGCCGGTGTTTTCCGGCCAGCTATAGTCCTCACGCGTTGCCGTCCGCCGAGCGCCCCACGTGCCTGCTGATGTCCGCACTCGGGATCGAGGTGCGCGGATGTCGGTGTGACCTTCGTGTGGCGAATTGGTGAACTCCCGCATATGAGACCGGAACTCGGTCTTGTGCGCGAGTGAGGCGGATGGGAATACTCGGTCCACCTTGGCATGGACGCGCCTCCCCGAGACGCCGCTTCTCGGGGCGGACCTGTGCCAGTCCTGATCCCTCACTCTCCGGGCCCGGGCAACTCCCCACAGTTTCCGGGCTCTTCCCCCCACGGGAGGCTCTGAGTTGAAGCACCGTCGCATACCCAACCGGCGCACCGTCATCGCGGGCGCGGGCGCGCTGGCCCTCGCCGCGACCGCCACCGTCACCCTCGCCAACGCCAACGCTTCCCCGGCTCCCGCCCCCACCCCCACGCTCGCCAAGCTGACCTCCGCGGCGGCGAACACCCTCGCATCCCAGCTCAAGACGGACACCGCCGGTGCGTTCTATGACGCCAAGGCCAAGAAGCTGGTGGTCAACGTCGTGAACAAGGCGGCGGCCAAGGCCGTACGGGCGAAGGGAGCGGAAGCCAGACTCGTCAAGCACACCTTCGCCCAGCTCGACTCGGCCCGGCAGACGCTGAAGTCGAAGGCGACCATCCCCGGCACGTCCTGGGGCATCGACCCGAAGACCAACAAGGTCGTGGTGACCGCCGACCGTACGGTCAAGGGCACCAAGCTGGACCGGCTCACCAAGGTCGCCGAGGGCCTCGGCGACAAGGTCGAGGTCCGCCACAGCAAGGGTGAGTTCAAACCCTTCATCGGCGGCGGCGACGCGATCTGGGGGAGCGGCGCCCGCTGCTCGCTCGGCTTCAACGTCGTCAAGGACGGTCAGCCGCACTTCCTGACCGCCGGCCACTGCGGCAACGAGATCAAGAGCTGGTCCGACAAGCAGGGCGGCTCGGCGATCGCCACCACCGAGGACTCCAAGTTCCCCGGTGACGACTACTCGCTCGCCAAGTACACCGGCGACACCCCGCACCCGAGCGAGGTCGACCTCTACAACGGCAGCACCCAGAAGATCACCAAGGCCGCGGAGGCCACCGTCGGTGAGAAGGTGCAGCGCAGCGGCAGCACCACCCAGGTGCACGACGGCACGGTCAAGGCGCTGAACGCCAGCGTCAACTACCAGGAGGGCACGGTCGAGGGTCTGATCCAGACCGACGTCTGCGCCGAGCCCGGTGACAGCGGTGGCGCGCTCTTCGACGGGGAGGCCGCGCTCGGCCTCACCTCCGGTGGCAGCGGCGACTGCTCCGGCGGCGGCGAAACCTTCTTCCAGCCGGTCACGGAGGCCCTGAAGGCCTACGGCGCGGAAATCGGCTGACCGACCCGCAGGTACGCCCCGCGCAGCCCGGCGTACGGTGCCGGGTCCCGGGCCCGCTCGCGGTCCGGGGCCCCGGCGCCGTCCCACGGTGCTCAGCCGCCCGTGCCCGGGGCCGCCTGCCGGCCGTCGCCCGGCCCGAACGCGGCCAGTGCCTCCTCGGCCGAATGCCGGGCCCGGACATAGGTATCCGCCCATGCGGCCGCCGACGGAGAGTCCGACTCCCGGGCGATCCGGGCACAGGCCGCCTCGTGATCGAAGGCCGTATGCCGCAGTGTGACCGCTCCGCCGCCCGGCCCCAGCAGCGCCCAGTGGGCGCCCGGTCTGCCGTACGGCATTCCGACGCTCCCCGGATTGACCACCAGCCGCCCGTGGGTGAACCGGACGAACGGCATATGGGTGTGCCCGCAGACCACCGTCCGTACGGCATCGGGCACCCCCTCCAGCACCTCCGCCCAGCGCTCGGGACGGGAGTCGACGAGTGCGATCTCGGTGTCGTTGCGCGGGGTGGCGTGACAGAAGAGGACCGGACCCAGCCCGGCCACCTCCAGCGTCGCGGTGGCGGGCAGCGACCCCAGGAAGTCCAGGTCGTCCGGGCCGAGTTGACCAGCCGCCCAGGCGTCCATCGGATCCGCCGGTTCGTCCCCCGTCCCCGGCCGGGCGGCGGCCATCTCGCGGTCGGCGTTGCCCCTGATCCACACCGCCCGGTCGCCGAGGCCGCGCAGCCGCTCCAGGGTCTGGCGGGGGAGCGGCCCGGCGAGCAGATCACCGGTCAGCACGATGCGGTCGGCGGCGCGGACGTCCGGTTCGGAGAGCACCGCCTCCAGTGCCGGCAGTACGGCGTGGATGTCGGAGAGCACGGCGACGCCCGCGCCGGGCGGGCGTACGGAGTTCGGGCCGGCGTCGGTGCCGGTGTCGGTGCCGGTGTCGAGAGCGTTCATGCGCCGACCGTAGGGCCGGTCAACGGCCCACCGCACGCGAGATCCCCGGGCACCGCCGTCCGGCGCCCGGGGATCTGAACCAGTGGTCCGGTCAGAAGTCGAAGACCGAGCCGATGCCGTCGGTCATCGCGCAGGAGTTGGCGAAGGTGTAGGTGTACGAGACCCGCTTGCCCTGCCACACGCCGTCGGCGGTGACCACGAAGGGGTTCCACTCCTTGGTGCACAGCCGGTCCGACGTGGCGGCGGTCACCGCGTTGAAGTCACCGGCCACCGCGCGCAGTTGGGCGCAGGCGGCTTTCGGGTTCGGGTGGCTGCCCCGCGCCCCCGGCATACAGCTGAGCGTCACGGCGCGCTGCACCGTGGCGGTTGCGCGGCTATCGCCCTGGCCGGTCGTCAGCACCAGTTCCGACGAGGCGTAGAGCCCGCCGGTCCGCGTGGGCTGCGCCGGTGCGGCGACGGCGTGCGCGGTGGTGGCGAGCGTGCCCAGAACCAGCGCCGCGCCCAGCGCAACCGCCCCAGTGATGTACCGCATGACGAACACTCCCTTGCTCGAAGGTGCAGATACCGGACGGGAGTCTGGCCCAACCGCACCCCGAAAGCATCCCGAGTGGGCAAGGAGCGATCGCTTTGAGTCGTTAGGTGAAAGCTGAGAGTAATGGCGCGAACCGGCCGGGGGTGGTGCGGGGCGGCCGGGGCGACGCTGTGCGCGGCCAGCGGGGATGTCGCCCCCGGTATGCCCCGGGCAAGGGCCACTCGGCCACGGAACGAAGGGATCCGGCCGCCGACCGGTCGTTCGGGCGGGTTTCGATCTCCGGCGATTGGCCGAAGAGGGGGGCCGGAGGGGCCCTCCGTGCTGCCCGGGGCGCCCGGAGAGGTAAGAACCGGCCGCCCGCCGGTCGCCTTACCGGCCCGGTGTGCCCGTCGCGGAGCCCTCCTGCACCGGCTCCGCCCGCCCGCTGCCGCGACCCTCCCCGCCGCCGCGCCGACCCGGCTTCTGCTCGCCGCCCCGCCCGTTCGCCCCGTTCACGCTGTTTGCCCCGTTCGCCCCGTCCAGTTCCGGCAGGCCCGCCGTCAGGGCCCGCATGGTCCGCACCACCAGCGCGGCGGGCCCCTGCGGTCCGTCCGGTGCCCCGTCGCCCGCCGCCCACTCCTCCACCGCGACCCGCATCGCGGTGTTCGCGGCGGCCGCGGCCAGCCGCGCCGCCGACGGGCTCGCGCCGGTCAGCCGTGCCAGGACCGGCCGCAGTGCCTCCTCGGAGTCGTGGTGCACCCGATGCCAGACCGCGCGCAGCGCCGGATCGCCCGGCATCGCCCGCAGCAGCCCGCGGGTCCAGCGCAGCGCCTCGGCGGCCGGCTCGTCGGCAGGGGTCAGCGCCCGGAGGGCCGTCCGCTCCAGCACCTCGCGTACGGGGAGGGCGTCCGGGGCCGCCGGCGGCGTGGCCAGATCGTCGAGCCACTGCCGCACTCCGGCGGCGAGCAGCGGCGCCACCGCGTCCTCTTTGGTGCGGAAGTAGCGGTAGAAGGTGCGCAGCGCGACCCCTGAGGCGCGTGCGATCTCGTCGGCGGTGACGGCGGCGCCGCGCTCCGCGAACAGGGCCGCCGCGGTACGGGCGATCTCCAGCTGGGTCTCGGCCTTCCGCCGCGCGGTGAGCGAGGGGCGGGGCGGCGGAGTGGGGCGGGGTGCGGTCGGCATGGCGCCAGTTTACGGAGCGCTGTGACATATCGGCATGTCACGCGAGAGTGGCACGACGTGCCATATGCGCGTTAGCGTGCCCGGGTGCCTCAAGAACGGAGCTGGACCATGAACCGCTTTGACGGACGCCGCGCGCTGATCACCGGAGCCGGCTCGGGCATCGGCCAGGCCACCGCCCACCGGATCCTCGCCGAGGGCGGCCGGGTGGTGGCCGCGGACATCGACGCCGCGGGACTGCGGATCACCGCCGACCGGGCCGCCGCGGAGGGGACCGACGGCCGGCTGGAGACCGTGGTGCTGGACGTGGCCGACGAGGCGGCGGTCCGTGCGGGGGTCGCCGCCGCGGTGGCCGGCCTCGGCGGTCTGGACGTCCTGGTCAACGCGGCCGGCATGCTGCGCGCCGCACACACCCACGAGACCGGGCTGGACCTCTTCAACCAGGTCATCTCGGTCAATCTGACCGGCACTTTCCTGATGGTCCGGGAGGCGCTGCCCGCCCTCCTGGAGGGCGAGGCGCCGGTCGTGGTCAACTTCAGCTCCACGTCGGCCTCGTTCGCGCACCCGTACATGTCGGCGTACGCGGCGAGCAAGGGCGGCATCCAGTCCATGACGCATGCCATCGCGAGCGAGTACAGCAAGCGGGGACTGCGCGCGGTGTGTGTGGCGCCGGGCTCCATCGCCAGCGGTATGACCGACGGCCCGGTTCCGGGGCTGCCCGAGGACGCCGATATGACCCTGTTCACCAAGCTCTTTCCGGCCATCGGGGAAGGCTTCGCCGGCCCGGAGACGGTCGCCGGGGTCATCGCGATGCTCGCCTCGTACGACGGCGCGTTCATCACCGGTACGGAGGTCCGGATCGACGGCGGCACGCATATGTGAGCCAGGGGCGGGTGGGGGCATGCCCGGCCGGGCGTACCCCCACCCGGTGCGCCCGGCCGGGCGCGGGTGGTCAGGCGCCATGGCGTCCGGCGTGGACGGCCTCACGCCTGCCCGGTTTCGAAGCGGCTCACCTTCCCGTCCTCCACGGTGAACCGCCAGTGTGTCCGCATTTCGCCCCAGGTGTCGTTGCGGTAGTCCGCCACGAGGGACCGGCCGTCGTCCGACTCGGACCGCACCTCCAGGTGTCCGCGGGTGGCGAAGATCTCCCGCCCGCACCATTCGCGCAGATCCCGGTCGGACCCGTTGTCGGACATCGTGGCGCCGGGGGTGAGGGCGTCGTAGAACGCCTGCTCGTCGTGGTGGTTGAGGGCCGTGACCAGGGCACGTACCGCGGGGTCGGAGAGCCGGTTGGCGGGGAGGGTCATGAGGGGGTCTCGCCCTTCTTGCGGAAGATCGAAAGAGTCAGGGTGAGCAGGGTGCCGCCCACCGCCCAGGCGGCGAGCACCAGGACCGGGCCGGTGATCGCGTTGCCGTGGAAGTAGGCGAGGGAGCGTGCCGCCCAGGTGCCCGCGCCCGGTGGGAGGGCGGGGCCGATGGCGCGCCAGAACGGGGGCAGCAGCGGATAGGGGTAGGCGCCGCCCGCGCTCGGATTGCCGAGGATGACGATCAGCAGGATCGCCAGGCCGATGCCGAGGATGCCCAGCAGGGCCTGGCAGGCCAGGGTGGTGGCGCCCACCGCGAAGACGACCAGGGCGCCCAGCCCCCACAGCCCGAAGAAGGTGCCGGGCAGCGCGCCGAGCACCGGCCCGACGACGATCGCGCCGGCCAGCCCGGCGGCGATGGCGTACACCGCGAGCGCGGCCAGCCGGATGACCGCCCGGTGTCCGTTCGAGGGGCGCGCCCCGGCGCTGATCGCGAGGATCGCGGCACACAGATAGCCGCCGACGCACCAGCCGACGACGAGGTAGAAGGACGACAGGCTGCGGCTGTCGCCCGGGGAGGCGGGGGTCACCTCGACCGTGCGTACGGTGCGGTGTTCGGCCTTCTCGGCCGAGCGGACGACCAGTTCGACCGCCTGGGCGAGGGAGGCGCCGCCGCCACTGGCGACCAGCAGCCGGTCGGTGCTGCCATGCGGGCTGACGATCAGTGCGCCGTCGATCGTCCGGTCCGCGATCTGCTGCCGGGCGGCCCGTTCGGAGGGCAGCGCGCGTGGGTCCAGGGGAGAGCCGGGCAGCCGGTCCAGTTTGCCCACCAGCTGCCCCCTGGTCTGCGCGGGGGCGACGACGCCGAGCGGCATATCGGTCGGCTCGGGGTGGTGGAAGGCGCCGGTGTACGACGTGATGAACGCGATCATCAGCCCCAGGACGCCGAGCACCAGCAGCGAGGCATGGGGCGTCACCGCGCTCTTCACCTCCCCGAGGAAGGTGGTGCGGGTGCCGTCGTCCGTCGTGGCCATGACTCGCTCCTCGCCGCACTTCGGCTGCCGGTCCGGTGCTTTTGTTCCTACATCTCCCGGTGTTCCCACATCTTCCGGTTGGTGGCGGAGGTGTGCAGATCGGTGGGGCTGATCGGTGGATCGGCGAGCGGCCCTCCGGCATGTGTTCGTACGAATGTTCGATGCGCGGGTTATGGTGGAGAGGAGGAACGGGGGACACAGGGTCAGCCGGGGGGCGGATGAGGTGCAGGAGGTGCGGATGCCCGGGTTCACGCATCTGCACACCGCTTCGGGGTTCTCCCTGCGCTACGGCGCCTCCCATCCGGAGCGGCTCGCCGAGCGCGCCGCCGAGCGCGGCATGGACGCCCTCGCACTGACCGACCGGGACGGGCTCTCCGGGGCCGTACGGTTCGCCAAGGCCGCGGCCGAAGCCGGTGTCCGCCCCCTGTTCGGCAGCGAACTCGCCGTGGCGGAGCGCGAGTCGGCGCCCACCCCCACCGCCCGCCGCCGCACCCCGGTGCGCGGTGGCGCCTTCCTCGACGAGTCCGCTGCCCGCGCCGTCTTCCTGGCCCGCGACGGAGCGGCCGGCTGGGCCGCCCTGTGCCGTCTGGTCTCGGCCGCCCACGCCGGACAGGGGGAGCAGCCCGTCCTCCCGTGGAGCGCCCTGGAATCCGCCACGGACGGACTGGCCGTGCTGCTCGGACCGGACTCCGAGGTCGGCCGGGCGCTGGCCGCCGGCCGCCCGGACCGCGCCGCCAGGCTCCTCGCCCCCTGGCGCGAGCTGTACGGCGAGGCGCTGCGCCTGGAGGTCGTCGACCACGGCCGGCCCGGCAGCGGCCCGGGCTCCCCGCGGCTGGCCGCCCGTACCCTCGGCTTCGCCGTCGACCAGGGCGTCCACGCGGTCCTGACCAACGCGGTCCGCTATGCCGACCCCGGCCAGGGCCCGGTCGCCGACGTCCTGGACTCTGCCCGCCGTCTGGTGCCGGTGGACCGGCACCGGCCCGAGGCCCGGGACAGCGGGGAGCGCTGGCTCAAGGACGGCGCCACGATGAGCCACACCGCCGAGCGGATCGCCGAAGCGGCCGGTTTCCGGCGCGGCCTGGCCCACCGGCTGCTCGCCATGACCGAGGAGACCGCCGGGGAGTGCCTGGTCGACCCGCAGGACGACATCGGACTCGGCCGTATCCACTTCCCCGAGCCGCGGCTGGTCGGCGCGGGCCACCGCACCGCCGCCCGGGTGCTGCGCTCGCGCTGCGCCGCCGGGATGGTGCTGCGCGGCTACGACCACGACCGTGAACGCTGGACGCGGCTGCACGACGAGCTGCGTACGATCGAACGGCTCGGCTACCCCTCGTACTTCCTGACGGTCGCTCAAGTCGTGGACGACATACGGGAGATGGGTGTCCGGGTGGCGGCCCGCGGGTCCGGCGCCGGGTCCCTGGTCAACCACCTCCTGGGGATCGCGCACGCCGATCCGGTCGAGCACGGGCTGCTGATGGAGCGCTTTCTGTCCGAGCGGCGGGCGGCGCTGCCGGACATCGACATCGACGTCGAGTCCGCGCGCCGGCTGGAGGTCTACCGCGCGATCTTCGACCGGTTCGGCGCGGAGCGGGTCGCCACCGTCTCGATGCCCGAGACCTATCGCGTCCGGCACGCCGTACGGGATGTGGGTGCCGCCCTGGGCATGGACCCGGCGCAGGTGGACCGGCTGGCCAAGGCCTTCCCGCACATCCGCGCCCGGGACGCGCGGGCGGCGCTGGCCGAGCTGCCGGAGCTGCGCGGGGTGCGGGAGGCCGGTGGCGAGCAGCTGTGGCCGCTGGTCGAGGCGCTGGACGCGCTGCCGCGCGGCATCGCCATGCACCCGTGCGGGGTGCTGCTCTCCGACGCCACGCTGCTGGACCGTACGCCTGTCGTGCCCACCAGCGGCGAGGTCCCCCATCGCCTTAAGGGCATGGGAGGTGCCCCCATCGCCATGTCCCAGTTCGACAAGGAGGACGTGGAGGACCTGGGGCTGCTCAAGCTCGATGTGCTGGGCGTGCGGATGCAGTCCGCGATGGCGCATGCGGTCGCCGAGATCGGCCGGGCCACGGGGCGCCGGATCGATCTCGACGACCCCGCACAGGTGCCGCCCGGGGACCCCGCCACCTACGACCTGATCCGCTCGACCGAGACGCTCGGCTGCTTCCAGATCGAGTCGCCGGGCCAGCGCGACCTGGTCGGGCGGCTGCAGCCCGCCACCTTCCATGACCTGGTCGTCGACATCTCCCTCTTCCGTCCCGGGCCGGTCGCCGCCGATATGGTGCGGCCCTTCATCGAGGCCCGGCACGGCCGCAGGGCGGTCCGCTATCCGCACCCCGACCTGGAGGAGCCGCTGCGCGAGACCTACGGGGTGGTGGTGTTCCACGAGCAGATCATCGAGCTGCTGCGGATCATGACGGGCTGCGGGCGGGACGAGGGCGACGAGAAGCGGCGCGCGCTGTCGCATCCGGAGCTGCAGGGCCGGGTGCGCGCCTGGTTCGCGCAGTGCGCCGAGCGGCGCGGATACGCGCCCGAAGTGATCGCGCGCACCTGGGAGATCGTCGAGGCCTTCGGCTCGTACGGCTTCTGCAAGGCGCACGCGGTGGCCTTCGCGGTGCCCACGTACCAGTCCGCCTGGCTCAAGGCGCACCATCCCGCGGCCTTCTACGCCGGGCTGCTCACCCACGACCCGGGGATGTATCCGAAGCGGCTGCTGCTCGCGGACGCGCGGCGGCGTGGGGTGCCGGTGCTCCCGCTGGATGTGAACCGGTCGGCACTCGCTCATCGAATCGAACTGGTGTCCGGCGTGGGCTCCCGCGGCGACGGTGCGGGGGACCGCTCCGCGGTCTGGGGGCTGCGGCTCGCGTTCTGCGATGTGCACGGGATGAGCGAGGCCGAGGCGCAGCGGATCGAGGCCGGGCAGCCCTATCACTCGCTGCAGGACCTGTGGCAGCGGGCCAGGCCGGACCGTCCGGTGGCCGAACGCCTCGCCCGGGTGGGCGCGCTGGACGCCTTCGGGGCGAACCGGCGGGACCTGCTGCTGTACATCGCCGAGCTGCACCACCACGGACGGCGGGCGCCCGGCGGCCAGCTGACACTGCCCGGCCGGACCCTCGACGGTGCGGGCACGGAACCGGTCGATCCGGTCGAGCCGGCCGGGCTGCCCGACCTCAGCGAGGTCGAACGGCTCAGCGCCGAGCTGGGCGTCCTCGGCATGGACGCCTCCCGTCATCTGATGGCCGACCACCGGGAGTTCCTCGCGGAGCTGGGCGCGCTGCCGGCCCGGCTGCTGCGCAGCGCCCGGCACGGCGAGACGGTGCTGGTCGCCGGGGCCAAGGCGGCCACCCAGACACCGCCGATCCGCTCCGGCCGCCGGGTCATCTTCACCACCCTGGACGACAGCACGGGGCTGGTCGACTGCGCCTTCTTCGACGACAGCCATGCGGCCTGTGCCCACACGGTCTTCCACTCCTGGCTGCTGCTGGTGCGCGGTACGGTCCAGCGGCGCGGTCCGCGCAGCTTCAGCGTGGTCGGTGCCGCCGCCTGGAACCTCGCCGAGCTGGCCGAACTGCGCCGCGAGGGCGGGCTGGAGGCGGTCGCCGCCCGGCTCGCGGCGGTGCCGGACCCGGGGACGGCCGGGGCGGGCACCCCGGAGGCGGAGCCGGACGCGCCGGCGGCGGAACCGGGCCAGGGGCCCGGCGAGGAGTCCGGGACGGACCGGGAGCCCGAGCCGGCCGCCGCCCCGGGCCGCACCATCCGGCTGGAGACCGGCTACGAGCTGCACCCGTGGGCCGACCTTCAGCCTCCCGGTGAACGTGCCGCCACCGGACGCAAGTTGTGGCACTCCAGCCCGGGGAGTGCGGGATGACCCCCGCGCCGGGACAGCCCGCCGCCCCGCCGGATCCCCCCGGTGCCCCGCGGCAGCCGAGCATGCTCCATGTGCGGTTCCGGACCACCGGCGGTACCCCCGTGAGCGCCGGGTGTTACGAGCAACTGCTGGGCCTGCTGGGGCAGTTCACCCCGGCGGTCGAGGCGCTGCCGCCGGACGCCGCGCTGGCGGATGTACGCGGTGCGCTGCGCTACTTCGACCGGGACGCGGCGGGCATCGCCGAACTGGTGCGGCTGCGCGCCCTGGCCTGGCACGGCGTACGGTGCACGATCGGGATCGGCGTCAACCCGCTGCTCGCCCGGATGGCGGCCCAGGGGGCGGCACCCGGGGAGATCCGGGCCGTCCCCGGTGACGCCGGAACCGTCGCCGCGTTCCTCGACCGCCGGCCGGCCTCGGCGCTGCACGGCGTCGGCCCGGCGGCCGCCCGCGCCCTGTGTGCGTACGGGCTCGACAGCGTCGGCCGGATCGCCGCCGCACCGCCCGCGACTCTGCAGCGGATCCTCGGCGCCAGGACGGGCCGGATCGTGTACGAGCGGGCCCGCGGTATCGACCCGACGCCGGTGACGCCCAACGCGGCGGCCCGCTCGATGGGTACCGAACACCGCTTTGTCCACGACGAGTTGGACCCGGCCAGGCGCCGCCGCGCACTGCTCTCGCTCGCCGACGACCTCGGGGCCCGGATGCGCGCGAGCGGGCAGGTGGCCCGCGCGCTCACCCTCACCGTCCGCTATGCCGACCGCTCCACCACCACCCGCACCCGGCGGCTGGACGGGCCGACCGCGCACGGGCCCGCGCTGACCGAGGCGGCCTATGCGCTGCACACGGCGCTCGGGCTGCAGCGGGCACGGGTACGGTCCGTGGCGCTGCGCGCGGAGGATCTGTGCCGCGCCGAACGCGCCGCACGGCAGCTGACCTTCGACCCGTCCGACGACAAGGCGCACCGCATCGAGGCCGCCGTCGACCGGGCCAGGGCACGCTTCGGGACCGGGAGCGTACGGCCCGCGGCGACCCTCGGCCGGACCCCGCCACCCCCGGGCACGAAGCCCCTCGGCCCCGGAGCCAACCGGCCTTAGGGCCTGCCTTCCGGATCAGTCCGGCCGGGATCAGGCCGGATCAGTCCGGCCGGGATCGGCCCGGATCAGTCCGGCCGGGATCGGCCCGGATCAGTCCGGATCAGCACGGAACAGTCCGGCCGGGAACAGCGTGGATCAGTCCGGCCCGCATCGGCCCGGATCAGTCCGGTCCGGCCCGGATCAGGCCCGGTCGGCCCGCGCCGGCGCCCCGGGTCTCAGCCGTAGAGCCGCTCCGCATACTGGGGGCCGTAGTGCTGCTCCAGCTCCTCCAGAGGCATGTCCGGGACCTCTAGGCCTTTGACGATCCGGGCCCGTGAGGGCAGCGCGTCCGGCTGCCAGGTCTCCGGCTGCCACAGCTCCGAGCGCAGGAACGCCTTGGAGCAGTGGTAGAAGACCTCCTCGACCTCCACCAGGAGCGCCAGCCGCGGGCGGTGGCCCTTGACGGTCAGCGCGTCGAAGAACGGAGCGTCGCGCAGCAGCCGGGCGCGGCCGTTGATGCGCAGGGTGTCACCGCGGCCCGGGAGGAGGTAGTTCAGCCCCACATGCGGATTGGCGAGGACGTTCATCCAGCCGTCCATGCGCTTGTTGCCGGGGCGGTCCGGGATCACGAGGGTGGTGTCGTCCAGGACATGGGTGAAGCCCGCGGGGTCGCCCTTGGGTGAGGCATCGCACCGGCCCTGCGCGTCCGCGGTGGCTATCACGCAGAACGGTGAGCGGGCCAGCCACCGGCGGTCGAGGTCGTGCAGGCGGTGACGGGTCTTGTTCGCCGCATGGGAGCTGGGCTCACCGATCAGCTCGCGCAGCTCCGCCTCCGATGAGATCTCCACGATCCCGGTCAGATCCGCCGTACCGGCCGTTTCCATCGTGCCCCCTCATGCCATGTCCCTCGTCAAGCCGTTTCCGACTTTACGGGACGGCTCTGACATCGGACCCGGCAGTGACGTGCGGGGTGACACACAGGCACAGAAACGGTGCGCCGCACCCAGGGTGTCCGGTGAGGGTTGTGTGTCGCTTCCTTCACCGTCACACCGCTGGCCCACCGTGCTTACCCAGCCGTAACTTACTTGTCAGTCAACTGCGTTGGCCCTTGCGATCCGGATCGCGTGAACGGCTCACCGAGCACTTCGGAGTCCCCTCACCCCGCAAGGAGCATCGTATGAAGCTGCGCTGGTCAAGAACGCTCACCCTCCTTCCCGCTCTCGCTCTCGCCCTCGGCGTCACCACCACCCCCGCTGCTGCTGCCGCCCCCCGCAATGCCGTCAGCAGCGGCTGGAACAACTACTCCTGCAAGCCCTCCGCCGCCCACCCGCGGCCGGTGATCCTGGTGCACGGCACCCTCGGCAACTCCATCGACAACTGGCTCGGCCTCGCGCCCTACTTGGTGGCCCGCGGCTACTGCGTCTTCTCCCTGGACTACGGTCAGCTGCCCGGCGTCCCGTTCTTCCACGGGCTGGGTGCGGTCGACGCGTCCGCGGGGCAGCTCGCCGCATACGTCGACCGGGTGCTGGCCGCCACCGGTACCCGGAAGGCCGATCTCGTCGGCCACTCACAGGGCGGCATGATGTCGCGGGTGTACCTGAAGTTCCATGGCGGCGCGGACAAGGTGAACACGCTGGTCGGGCTGGCCCCCGACAACCACGGCACCGATCTGAACGGTCTGACCCGTCTGCTCGACCACTTTCCCGGCGCCAAGAGGTACCTCGACGAGCTGACCCCCGGGCTGTCCGACCAGATCGCCGGCTCCGGCCTCCTCAACCGCCTCAACGAGGGCGGTGACACGCTCCCCGGGGTGCACTACACGGTGATCGCGACCAAGTACGACGAGGTCGTCACCCCCTACCGGAGTGCGTTCCTCGACGGCCCCGACGTACGCAATGTGGTGCTCCAGGATCTGTGCGCGATCGATCTCTCCGAGCATGTGGCCATCGGGCTCATCGACCGCGTCGCCTTCCGTGAGACGGCCAACGCCCTCGACCCGGCCCACGCCACCACGACGACCTGCGTGTCGGGCTGACCGGGAGCCGGCCCGGCCCCCGCTCCGGAGGCGGGGCCGGGCGGCGCTCCGTACCGGAGGCGGGGCCGGGCGGCTCCGTACCGGGGGCGAGGGTCAGCCGACGGCCAGCAGGGCGCCGGTGCACTGCTCCGCCAAGTCCTCGGCGTGCGGGGGCAGTGGTGTGCCGCCGCGCAGATGGCGGCGTACCAGCGACAGCGGGAGGTCGACGGCGGCGAGCGTCACCCGGTCGAAGCCTTCCCGGCCGTGCAGCCCCAGGGCCCCCGCGAGCGCCGCCAGCGCGGCGCGTACCCGCATATTCCCCTCTTCCGCGCGGAGCAGATATGCGTCGGACCAGTCGTCCCGCCCGAACTCCTGGGCCCCGTACAGGAGCAGCGCGGCCTCCGCCGGGTGTGCGCGGCTCCACGCCACGATGTGCCGGGCGGCCGCCCGGCACCCGGTGCGTGGGTCGTCCGACGATTCGAGGGCCTCGAAGTAGCCCGCCTGGAAGCTCTCGACGGTACGCAGCCACACCTCGGCGAGCAGTGCCGAGCGTCCGGCGAAACGGTGGTAGAGCGAACCGCTGGGTGCGCCGACGGCCGCCGCGACCGCGGACATGGTGACGCCCGAGGGCCCGGACTCGGCCGCCAGTCGTACGGCGGCGTCGAGGAGCTGAGCGGTGTCGAACCGGGGTGGCCTTGCCATGTTCTAGAGGGTACTCTCCACTATATTGGAGATGCGCCTCTAGAACGGGGTGCGAGCCAGGCGAGGCAGGGCGTGAGGGGTGCTTCCGTGCTGCCACGAATACACCGTCCCCCCGCTCGGCCCGGACCGCACCCTGCTGCGCCACACCCTTGCCATGCACGCCCGCGGTCCGGCCCGGCTCAGCCGGCCGCCGGCCTTCCGGCACCTCCACGGCGCGGTCCTGAGGACAGCCTGGACCACGCCGAACGGGCCTGTACGGGCCTGTACGGGCACCGTCGCCCGGACCGCCCGCCGGAGCCGCTACGTCCGGCTGCTCCGCCGCCTCATCGGGTAACCCGGCGCAGCGTCAGAAAGCCGACGGCTGCGCAGGCGAGTCCCGCCGGGATCAGCAGCAGCCATCCGGAGAAGGCCAGCACGGCCGCCGTCAGCAGTGCGCTCGCGCACCCGCCGCACCACAGGGGAGTGCGGCGGGGCAGCAGCACCAGCGCGGCGGCCAGGCCGGCGAGGGTCACCGCCGCCAGACAGGTGGCGGTGGCCCTCATCAGGAGATCCAGATCGGCGCCGCCGAAGCCCGCCGCCGTGGCCACGAGCACGGCCGCGGCGCCGAGCACCGCCAGCGACCGCCGTGGCACCTCGCCCGGCGCGCCGCCTTTGGCCAGCCCGCGCGGCGCCGCCCCGTCCCGGGCGAGCGCCGCACCGAGCCGGGAGGCCCCGGCCAGATACGAGTTGACCGCGCCGAAGGTCAGAAAGAGCGCCGCCGCGGCGGCCACGGGGCGGGCGGCGCCGCCCACGCTCCGGGCGAGCAGCTCGGTCAGCGGGGTGTCGGTGCCGGCCGCGGCCGGCCCCAGCGCACCGATCGTGGTCACCGCGAGCCCCAGATAGAGCACGGTGATGACGGCGAGCGTACGGCGCGTCACCCGCGGCAGGTCCCGCCCGGGATCGGCGAACTCGCCCGACAGATGGCTGGCCGCCTCCCAGCCGGCGAACGCGAAGAACAGCACCCCGGCCGCCGACCCGACCGAGGACCAGCCACCGGGCAGGAACGGCGTGAAGTGGCGGGCGGACACCTGTGGGGCGGCGGCCAGCACCGTGCCCAGCAGCACCACCGCCAGCAGCCCGCCGAGCAGCAGCTGCACCCGGCCGGACATCCGCAGCCCCACCGCGTTGGAGACCAGCGCCACCGCCAGCACCGCCCCGGCCACCACGGCCGCGCCCATGCCACCCCAACCGGCCGCGTCGGCCATGTACTTCCCGCCGATCCAGGCCGCCGAGACCACGCCGATCGGCACCGCCCCGTAGAACCACCACCCCACCACGGCCGCGGCCCGCGGCCCGATCGCCCGGTGCACATAGGTGGCCACGCCCCCGCCGTCGGGGAACCGTGCGCCGAGCGCCGCGAAGGAGGCGGCCACCGGCACGCACAGGGCGAGCAGGACCACCCAGGCCAGGATCGAGGCGGGGCCGGCCGCGTCGGCGGCGAGGGACGGCAGCGTCAGGACGCCGGGGCCGAGGACGGCCCCGGCGCACAGCGCGGTACCGCTGCCGACGCCCAGCCGCCGTACATCCGGTCGTTCGGATGCGGGAAGCGAAGTCTGTTGTACGGTCACAGTCGCTGAACGTAACCGTAAGATTGATCAATGTGGTCCCTGGCCGAACATAATTCGGCGGCTGCGGCACCATGGGGCTCATGGACGACATTGATTCGGCGATTGTCCGTGAACTGCAGCGCGATGCACGGCAGACCAATCGTGACCTGGCCCGCCGGCTGAACATCGCGCCCTCCACCTGCCTGGAGCGGGTCCGGGCGCTGCGTGCCCGGGGAGTGATCACCGGCTATCGCGCGACCGTGGACCTGCGCGCCCTCAACCGGCCCGTCCAGGCGCTGCTCACGGTCCGCATCCGCCCGATGAACCGCGAGGTCATCGAGCGCTTCAAGGCTTTTCTGACGTCCCTGCCCGAGGTGCTCAGCGTCTATGTCGTCGCGGGTGGCGACGACTTCCTCGTCCATGTCGCCGTCCCCGACGTCGACCGGCTGCATGCGCTCCTGATGGACCAGGTCTTCAAGCGCCGTGAGGTCGTCGACTGCCGGAGTTCGGTCATCTACCAGCATGTCGCCAACGACATCATCGAGGAGCTGCCGCCGATCGGCTCGTAACAGGGCGACGCCGCCCCCGAGGCGAAGAAGGGGGCGGCGTCGCTTCCCGGACGGGCCGGGGGTGCCGGGCTCAGCTGCGGTTCCGGGCGGCCCTGCGGCGGGTGGTGGTGAACAGGACCCCGGCGCCCAGGGCGAGCACGACGGCGCCGCTGATGGCGAGCGGGGCCGTGGAGCTGTCCCCACCGGTCTCCGCCAGCCGCTGGGCCCCGGCCGGACGGGAACCGCCGTCGGGGTGCGGGCCGTTGGCCTCCGAAGCACCGGCCGGGGCCGGGGCGCCGGCGTCCGCCGAGCGGACCGTGCCCGTGTGGGCGGTGCCGCCGCCGTGGTCGTGGCGGCCCGTGCCCACCGACGACTTGGGGGCGCCCGCCGCGATCTGGGCGTCGGTCGGCGCGGAGGCGGCCGGCGCGGGCGCCGTCGCGGAGCTGGCACCGGTGCCGCCGGCCTGCTTGCCGAAGACGACGTCCGAGCAGGTGTAGAAGGCCTCGGGGCTGTCCGACCGCTGCCAGATGCTGTAGATCAGATGGCGCCCGGACCGCGCCGGCACCTTCGCGTCGAAGAGGTACTCCCCGTTGGTCAGCTTCGGGTCCTTGACCTTTGCGAACGGCTTCGACTCCAGGTCGGACCACTTCAGCGGCTTCTTCGGGTCATAGCCGGCCTTGGTGAGGTACAGCTCGAAGGAGCCCCGGTGGGGCGCGGTGGCCTTGTAGTGGAAGGTGTGGCCGCCCGCCCGCATCGGGGACGACGGCCAGTCGGCGCGGGGCAGGTCCAGGCCCTTGTACTCCGCGCTGTTGGCGCTGCACAGCTTGCCGTCCGGGATCCGCGTCCTGGACTTGCCGCCCGCGTTGCCGTCCCGTACACCGTTCCAGTCGTAGAGCGCCTGGGCCCCGCCGGCCTGTACGGCGGCCTTGCAGGCCGCGGACTGCGGGCTCTCGGGGCCCTCCGCGTAGCAGGCCGACACCCGGCTGACCGGGTCCGTCATCGAACCGTGCGCGGCAGCCGGGCCCGCGGTGAGCGCGGTGAGCGCGAGCGGGGCGATACCGACCAGTGCGATCCCGGTGGCCTTGCGACGAACGGTCATCGTGGGGGTCTCCTTCATCAAGTGCGTCGAGTGGGGGCGGAGGGGAGCGGTGGGGGGTCGGGACACAGCCGGCGACGCCGCCCCCGGTGACCGGCGCCGACGGTCTGCGACCCGCTTTGCGAGAAGCACGCTAGCCGCGCTGAACAGCGGATTTGAGGGGCGAAGGGCGATCCTGGAGATCCTTATGGTGCCGTTAAGGGACGGCTAAGCGAGGGCTCATGCAGGCGGGGAGGAAACGGGCATCGCCGGGCGGTGAGCGTTGCCCGTGACGGCGGTCCGGTCGCCCCGAAGGCCGTGGCCGTGGCCGCCGTGTGCCGCTCTCGGTCCGTGCCCGCGGCGGGAGTTGTCGTCGCGCTCTTCGGGGCTCAGCGCCCTTCGGTGTTCGATGCTCTTCGGAGCTCAGCGGGTCGGGCTGCGGCCTTCGGCGTTCAACGCTCTACGGCGCTCAATGCTCTACGGCGCTCAATGCTCTACGGCGCTCAATGCTCTACGGTGCTCAACGCCCTACGGCGCTCAGCGGTCTTCAGCGCCGGTGAAGGCGGCCGGGTCGTCGATGTCGTCGAGAAGTGCGCTCATGTCGTTCGCCGGTCCGGCCCCGGCGGCCGACCGGAGCGGCTGCTCGGCCCAGATGATCTTTCCCTGGGGGGTGTAGCGGGTGCCCCAGCGCTCGGCGTACCGGGCGATGAGGAACAGGCCACGGCCTCCCTCGTCGGTGGTCCGCGCATGGCGGAGGTGCGGCGAGGTGCTGCTGCCGTCCGACACCTCGCAGATCAGCGTCCGCGCCCGGATCATCCGCAGGCCGATCGGTCCGGAGGCGTGCCGGATGGCGTTGGTGACCAGCTCGCTGACGATCAGCTCGGTGGAGAACACGAGCTCCTCCAGGCCCCACTCCGCCAGCCGGCCGGCGGCGGATCTGCGGGCCTGGCCGACCGCGGACGGATCGGCGGGGACCTCCCAGGTCGCCAGCTGCGCCGGCGCCAGCGCCCGGGTACGGGCCAGCAGCAACGCCACGTCATCGACCGGCCGGCCGCCCGGCAGACCGCCGATCACCGTGTCGCAGAGGTCCTCCAGCGGGGCCTGCGGATCGGCCAGGGCGGTACGCAGCCTGGTGATCCCCCCGTCGAGATCGAGGGCCTTCCCCAGCAGCAGACCGTTGGTGTAGAGCGCCAGCAGACTGCCTTCCGGCAACGGCAGT
This sequence comes from Streptomyces sp. NPDC048637, assembly GCF_040650675.1. Taxonomy (NCBI): domain Bacteria; kingdom Bacillati; phylum Actinomycetota; class Actinomycetes; order Kitasatosporales; family Streptomycetaceae; genus Streptomyces; species Streptomyces sp. NPDC048637. The sequence continues at coordinate 15,650 of NZ_JBEZHQ010000050.1, read as the reverse complement.
TCGACGGATTCGAAGGGCATCCCGCCCAGCCCCAGCGGCGGTCCGGTCGGCAGCTCCAGCAGCCGGCCGTTGCCCGCGGGACTGACGAGCAGCGGCGCGGGGTGACCGGCGCGGGACAGTGTGCAGCGGCAGCCGACCGGGTCGTAGACCGCGTACAGGCAGGTGGCTCCGATGACCCCGTCGTCGGCGTTCGCGTCGTGGGCGACCCGGTTGAGCATGTCGTCCAGGTGCGCCAGTACCTCTTCCGGGGACAGGTCCAGGTCGGCGAGCGCCTGCACCGCGGCCCGCAGCCGTCCCATGGTGGCCGCGGCATGCACCCCGTGGCCGACGACATCGCCGACCACCAGCGCGACCCGGGCGCCGGACAGCGGGATCACATCGAACCAGTCGCCGCCGACACCGCTGAGCGAGTCGGCCGGCAGATAGCGGTAGGCCGCTTCCACCGCGCACTGTTCGGGCAGATCGTGCGGCAGCAGGCTGTGCTGGAGGGTGAGGGCGGCGTTGTGCTCGCGGGTGTACCGGCGGGCGTTGTCGATGGAGATCGCCGCGCGGGTGACGAATTCCTCGGCGAGCACCAGGTCGTCGGGCTGGAACGGCCCGGTGTGCTGCCAGCGGGCGAAGGTGGCCGCCCCCAGGAAGGCGCCCCGCGCCCGGAGCGGCACCACCATCAGCGAGTGGAAGCCCAGCTCCCGCAGGTGCGTCGCCCGGACCGGGTCGTCCGCCGCCCAGTCACCGGCGGCGAGATCCAGCGTCTGGAACAGCGCGGAATTGCCCTCGATGAGACTCAGCACGACGGGCGCCGACGGGGGATAGGCGGCCGCCTCTCCGACCGCCACCACCGCCTCGGGGCAGCCCGCACGCACGGACTGCTGTCCCGCACGGCGCATGGTGACCAGATCCGCGGCATCGACCGGGCCGGGCGCCGGCTCCTCCCCGGAGAGCAGCGCATCGAGCAGATCGACGGTGACGAAGTCGGCGAGATCGGGCACCGCCGCATCGGCGAGTTCCTGCGCGGTCTGCCAGACGTCCAGGGTGCTGCCGATGCGCTCACCGGCCCGGTTCAGCAGGGCCATCCGCTGGCGCGCCCGGTAACTTTCTGTGACGTCCAGGACCATGTAGCAGACGCCCAGCACCTGACCGGCTTCGTCCTCCAGACGAAAGAACGAGGTGGAGTAGGCGTGCTCCCGCTCCGGGTCGGACTGCGGGCGTCCCAGGTACTCGTAGCCGACCGAGGGGGTACCGGTGCTCAGCACCTTGCGCATCTCGGCCTCGATGGCTTCCACGGCGAGGCCCGGCTGGATGTCCCGCAGATGCTTCCCGAGGCGCTGCTCGCGGCTGGTACCGCCCATCTTCTCCAGGGCGTCGTTCAGCCACACGAACTGCAGATCGGCGTTCACCATGGCCACACCGATCGGCGACATGCCGAGAATGCCCTCCAGGAAGGACTGGCTCGCTCCTGACCAGGGCGTCCGGGTCATCTCGGCGGCAAGGACGAGACGTGCGGAGGGCTCTTGGGCGTCCATGACCGGCAGGACGCGGAATTCCAGGTCGAGCCGGTGGCCGTCCTTGTGCCGTACGGCCTCCAGCCCGCTCCAGCCGTCCGCCGCTGCCAGCCGGGACTCCCACCTGCTGTCGTGTGACGCCCCGGGGGTCACCCCCGCGAACAGCTCCGCCAGGGGCCTGCCGACGGCCTCGGACACCGCATAGCCGAGAAGCCGCTCGGCGCCCTTCGTCCAGCCCTGCGCCACCCCCGCGCGATCGGCCATCACCACGGCCGTCCGCGTGAGGTCGAAGACGCCGTCTCCGGAGAGACGGCTGCTCTGTGAGGCACACATATGACCGGTCCAATGCCGGTCCCAACCGTGCGACGGGCGCTCTCGCACGGCGGCGCCGTCGCACCCGACCGGCCTCTACCACGGTACCCCGCACCCTGGCCGGGCGCTCTCCCCGGCGCCCGCGCCTGCCCGCGCGGCAGGCCCGGGAACCGCGTCCGCCGCCGTTGTCAGTGGGGGCTGTCACCATCGGCAGATGAGCACCGACGCGCCCGCCGACCCGTCCCGTCAGCCCTCGACCGACCCCCCCAACCCACCTGCCGACCAGGGGGAATCACCGCTGCCGACCGCCGACGCCGCGTACTGGGAAGCGGCCGCCGCATCCTTCGACGACGAGCCCGACCACGGCCTGCGCGACCCCGCCGTCCGCGCCGCCTGGGCCGCCCGGCTGCGCTCCTGGCTGCCGTCCGCGCCCGCCGCCGTCCTCGACCTGGGCTGCGGCACGGGAAGCCTGGCCCTGCTCGCCGCCGAGCAGGGCCATCGCGTCACGGGCATCGACCGCTCCGCCGGCATGATCGCGCGGGCGCGCACCAAGCTCGCGGGCCGCGATGCCGCGTTCCTGGTCGGTGACGCCGCCGAACCACCCGTGGGGGAGCGGCGGTTCGATGTCGTCCTGGTGCGCCATCTGCTGTGGGCCCTGCCCGATCCCGCGGCCGCCCTGCGCCGCTGGGCCGGCCTGCTCACCCCCGGTGGCCGGCTGGTGCTGGTGGAGGGCCGCTGGGGCGAGGCCGGCCCGGTCGGCATTCCGGCCGCCGAACTCTCCGCCCTCGTTGCGCCGTTGGCGGTGCGGACGCAGGTGGAGAGCCTCGCGCACGATCCGGCGTTGTGGGGCAAGGCGGTGGCCGATGAGCGGTATGTGCTGATCGCCGACCTCCCCCGTCGGCACACCGAAGTGGTCGATGTCCACCTGGTGTTGCGCCGCGGTGCGGAGGTGCTGCTCGCCCGCCGGGCCGGTACCGGCTATGCGGACGGTCTGCTGAACGTCCCTTCGGGCCATGCGGAGGACGGTGAGGATGTCCGGGAGGCGATGATCCGGGAGGCGGCGGAGGAGACCGGGCTCCAGCTGGCGCCCGAGGACCTCAGGGTCGCGCTCGTGATGCAGCACTGCGCCCCGCCCCCGGCGCGGCCCCGGATCGGCTGGTTCTTCGAGGCGGCGTACGGCGCGGGCGGCGAGCCGTGGAACCGCGAGCCGGACAAGTGCGCGGAGTTGGCGTGGTACCCGCTGGATGCGCTGCCGGACGACATGGTCGCCTACAGCCGGGCCGGCCTGGACGGGCTGCGTGCGGGGCACCGCTTCCTGCTCCACTGGCACCGTCCCGGCGACGCCGTCGCCTACGACCCGTCGGGCCCCGGCCGCGCGGTCGTTCTCGACGGACCGGGGGCCGACGGTGCGAACGGGGTGACGGGGTGACGGGGCGACGGGGTGAGCGTGGGCGGCGCATCGGCCACTTCTCAACCCGCCCGCCTGACACGGACCTTCAGGGAGTGGCCGGTGGCCGAGACCCCGGGGCGCGCCGACGCTCCGCACCGGCCGCCGACCGGTGCGGCGACGGCCCGCCGCCCACGAAGGAGGAGCCGCGAGCATGTGCGGAATCACCGGATGGATCTCCTACGACAGCGACCTCACCAGGCAGCGCGCCACTCTTGAGGCGATGACCGGAACCATGGCCTGCCGCGGCCCGGACGCGGCCGGTCTCTGGCTCGACACCCACGCCGCGTTCGGCCACCGCCGGCTCGCCGTCATCGATATCGACGGCGGCACACAGCCCATGACCGTCACCCACGACGGCCGCACCCTGCTCGTCACCACGTACAGCGGTGAGGTGTACAACTACCGCGAGCTGCGGGCCGAACTGGAGCAGCTGGGCCACACCTTCCGTACCCGGAGCGACACCGAAGTGGTGCTGCACGCCTACCTGCAATGGGGCGAGGCGTTCACCGAGCGCCTCAACGGCATGTACGCCCTTGCGCTCTGGGACCCACGAACCCAGCAACTCCTGCTGATACGCGACCGGATGGGCATCAAGCCGCTCTACTACCACCCCACCCCCGACGGGGTGCTGTTCGGCTCCGAGCCCAAGGCGATCCTCGCCCACCCCTCCGTACGCCCCATCGTCGACGCCGAGGGCCTCGCCGAGCTCATCACCTTCACCAAGACCCCCGGCCACGCCGTCTACAAGGGCATGCACGAAGTACGCCCCGGCCATCTCGTCCGGGTCGGCCGCGGCGGGGTGACCGTCAAGCGCTACTGGGCCCTCACGGCCCGCGAGCACACCGACGACCTCGGCACCACCGTCGCGCATGTCCGTGCACTGCTCGATGACATCGTGGACCGCCAGCTGATCGCCGATGTGCCGCTGTGCACTCTGCTCTCCGGCGGCCTGGACTCCTCCGCCATCACCGCGCTCGCCGCCGGCGCCCTGGCTGACCGGGGCTGCGGCCCGGTCCGCTCGTTCGCCGTCGACTTCACCGGCCACACCGAGAACTTCCAGCCCGACGCGCTGCGCGGCACCCCCGACGGGCCGTACGCCCACGCCCTGGCCGAGCACGTCGGCTCCGAGCACCACGACATCGTCCTGGACACCGCCGCCCTGATGGACCCCGGCCACCGCGCCGCGGTGCTCGCCGCCCGCGATCTGCCCAACGGCTTCGGCGACGGCGACACCTCCCTCTACCTGCTGTTCAAGGCCGTCCGCGAGCAGTCCACGGTCGCGCTGTCCGGCGAGTCGGCGGACGAGGTCTTCGGCGGCTACCGGTGGTTCCACGACCCCGAGGCCGTCCGCGCCGACACCTTCCCCTGGATCGCGGCAGGTCTCTCCGGCCGGTTCGCCGGGGGTGACGCCACCCGCGAGGCGCTGCTGGACCGCGGTCTGCTCGGCAAGATCGACCTGCCCGGATACGAGTCGCGCCGCTACCGCGAGGCGCTCGCCGAAGTGCCCTGCCTCGACAGCGACACCGGTCTCCAGCGCCGGATGCGCGAGATCAGCTATCTGCATCTGACCCGCTTCGTGCAGATCCTGCTCGACCGCAAGGACCGGGCCAGTATGGCCGTCGGCCTGGAGGTCCGCGTCCCGTTCTGCGACCACCGCCTCGTCGACTATGTCTTCAACACCCCCTGGTCGATGAAGACCTTCGACGGCCGGGAGAAGTCGCTGCTGCGCGCCGCCACCCGCGACGTGCTGCCCGACGCGGTGGCCGACCGGGTCAAATGCCCCTACCCCAGCACCCAGGACCCGCGCTACCACGAGGCGCTGCGCGGCGAACTGAAGGAGCTGGCCGCCGACCGGGCCGCTCCCGTCCGGCCGCTGCTGGATTCCGGCGCCCTCGCGGAAGCCACCGCCGACGGCGCGACCACCGACATCCGCCCCGGGGCCGAGCTGGTCCTCGGCATGAACGCCTGGCTGCGGACGTCGGGCACCACCCTGGAGCTGTGACCTTCCCCGAGCGGTGACACCTCCCGATCGGCAAGACCTCCCGACCGGCGAGACCTCCCGATCGGCGAGACCTCCCGTCACAGCGGGCGCTCCTGGCGCACAATGGATGCGACAAACACGCGCACCGACGGGTACGCAAACGCGCACGCCTCCCGGGGACGGCCCCCCGGGGGTACGCGCCGTCGCGCATCCGCCCGCCCCACCACCAGTACCAGGAGCGCCACCGTGTCCCCGCAGAGCTTGACCATCACCATCGATCCGACGGCGGTCACCGCGCCCTTCGAGCAGGTACGCACCCAGATCGCGGATCAGGCCAGGGACGGCGGTCTGCCGGTCGGCTACAAACTTCCCACCGTCCGCGGCCTCGCCGAAGACCTCGGCCTGGCCGCCAACACCGTCGCCAAGGCCTACCGCGCCCTGGAGACCGACGGGGTGATCGAGACCCGCGGCCGCAACGGCAGCTTCATCGCGGCGGCCGGGGAGGCCGCGGACAAGGAAGCCGCCGCGGCCGCCGAGAGCTACGCCCGCCGCGCCCGGCGCCTCGGCCTGGACCACCACGCAGCCCGTACGGCCGTCGAGAACGCCCTGCGCGCCACGTACGGAGCCGATGCCTGACCCTGCCCACCGCGCCGATGCCTGACCGCGCCTGCCGCGCCGGTGCCTGACCCCGCCCACCACGCCGGCGCCTGCCCACCACGCCGGTGCCTGCCCCCGCCCACCACGCCGGCGCCTGGCCGGCCCCACCCCACCGACGCATCACTGCCCCCCGAACCACCGCCCGAAAGGAGCCGCATGCCCAGCAAGCAGGCGCTCGTCCGCCGCCCCGGCCCCCGCCTCGCCGAGGGGCTGGTCACCCATATAGACCGGCGCCCGGTCGACCCCGCCCTCGCCCTGCGCCAGTGGGAGTCCTACGTCCAGGTGCTGCGCGAGCACGGCTGGCACACCACCGAGGTCGCCCCCGCCGACGACTGCCCCGACGCGGTCTTCGTCGAGGACACCATGGTCATGTTCCGCAATGTCGCACTGCTGGCCCGCCCCGGCGCCGGACAGCGCCGCCCCGAGATACCGGACGCCCGCGCGGCCGTCGAGGCGCTCGGCTGCTCCGTCAACGAGATCCGGGCGCCGGGCACGCTGGACGGCGGTGACATCCTCAAGGTCGGCGACACCGTCTACGTGGGCCGCGGCGGCCGCACCAACGCCGACGGCGTCCGCCAACTCCGCGCCGCCTTCGAGCCGTTGGGCGCCCGCGTGGTCGCGGTACCGGTAAGCCGCGTACTGCATCTCAAATCCGCCGTGACCGCACTCCCGGACGGCACCGTCATCGGCCATCCGCCCCTGGTCGACGACCCCGCCGCCTTCCCCCGCTTCCTGCCTGTCCCCGAGGAGTCCGGCGCCCATGTCGTGCTGCTCGGCGGCGGCAAGCTGCTGATGGCCGCCGGCGCGCCCCGCAGCGCGGAGCTCTTCGCCGACCTGGGCTATCAGCCGGTCGTCGTGGACATCAGCGAGTTCGAGAAGCTGGAGGGCTGTGTGACCTGCCTGTCCGTGCGGCTGCGTGAGCTGTATGCATGACGGGGCATCATCCTCCGGCGCTTCGTGTGCCTGCCCGGACCGCACACCTGACCGTGCCTATCGTGGCGCCATGAGCAACCTCGAACTCAGACCCGCGCCCAGCCTGTGCGGCGGCACCGGCCGTACGGGCCCGGTCCGCGACGTCCAGCCCGGCAAGCAGGTACCACTCGGCGAGAGCACCGTCGTCCGCAGACTGCTGCCGAACCTCGGCCGGCGGATGGTCGGCGGCTGGTGCTTCGTCGACCACTACGGTCCCGACGACATCGCCGACGAGCCCGGGATGCAGGTGCCGCCGCACCCGCACATGGGACTGCAGACCGTCAGCTGGCTGCACGAGGGCGAGGTGCTGCACCGCGACAGCCTCGGCAGCCTGCAGACCGTACGGCCGCGGGAATTGGGCCTGATGACGTCCGGCCGGGCCATCGCCCACTCCGAGGAGTCACCGCACGGCCATGGCCCGTTCCTGCACGGCGCCCAGCTCTGGGTGGCACTCCCCGGCGCACACCGTGACACCGCTCCGTCCTTCGAGCACCACACCGATCTGCCCGTGATCAACGGCGGCGGACTGTCCGCGACCGTCATCCTCGGCGAACTGGCCGGCGCCACCTCGCCCGGCACCACCTACTCCCCGCTGGTCGGCGCCGACCTCACCCTCACCGCCGGCACGGACACCCGCCTGCCGGTCGACCCCGACTTCGAGTACGCCGCGCTGACCATCTCCGGCGAGAGCGAGGTCGACGGCGTCCGCCTGGCACCCGGCGCCCTCCTCTACCTCGGCTGCGGCCGCAGCGAGTTGCCCCTGCGCTCCGACACCGACAGCAGCCTGATGCTCCTCGGCGGCGAGCCGTTCGAGGAGGAGATCGTGATGTGGTGGAACTTCGTGGGCCGCTCGCAGGAAGACATCGAGCAGGCCCGGGCGGACTGGATGACGGGCTCCCGCTTCGGCACCGTCCACGGCTACGACGGTGACCGGCTGCCCGCGCCCGAACTGCCGCCGGTGGAGCTGAAACCGCGGGGGAGAGTGCGGTGACCTGTGGGGGTGGCTGATGGGCGGGTCGCTGTGAGGGGTGGCCCTGCTCTCTGCCGGGCCGGGAAATCCAGGCCCGGTCGAGGGCAAGGGCACCCCTTATGCTTGTCGGCTTGGGCGTGGGCGAGGCGTATGGCCAAGTCGCCATCAGGCACTGGGACTCCAGGCTGTCGGGCCGGTCTCACCTCGTGGTGGGATTCGGGCCCACTCTGCACTGGTACTGCTTCAAGAAGCGTCCGTGTGCGGACAGCGGTGTTCCGCTTTTGCGTCTGACCTCTATGTCGACAGTGATGGCACTCCGGGTCAGCAATGGACCGAGCCGCGTAACAAGTGGCCAGAATCTCCGGCTTCCCGTGGGCGCATCATTTCCCTGAGCACTGACCAGATTCGCCGGGGTCCGGATCCCGGTGAAGGGGGGGCGCATCTCGGAGGTCGCATCCGCTTCCTCAATGAGGGCGACACGATGCGCCGGCACTGTGCTGGTGGCTGCGGAGTCGGGGTGCCAAGCGGTATCCGGCGGCCGAGGATGCCGGGCGCCATGCGCTTCCGGCCGTCCTCTCCGGAGCGGAATACCGCGGCGCCGGAGGGGGACGGGTGGCGGCCGGGCGACGACCGAGTGCGACCGTGCCGGACTCCGGCAGGGTGCTGGGTCCGGTCCCCGGCGGCAGCGGTTTTTCTTTCGTCCGCTGGGCGCCGGCCAGTTGTGGTTTACAGGTAGAGACCCGCATCCGCCCCCGGGTCCTGGGCCGGGACCGAGGCGGGGCGGTTGCCGCGGCGGAGTGCGTACAGTTCGGCGAGGGTGGCGCCGTCGCGGCCGATGCCCTGGTCCGTGCCCAGCCAGTGTGCTGCTTCGGTGCGGTTCAGCGGGCCGACCTCGATACGGGCCAGGCAGCGGCCGGGGCGGACCACCGCGGGGTGCATCCGCTCCAGGTCCTCGTTGGTGGTCACCCCGACCAGGACGTTCCGGCCCTGGCCCAGCAGACCGTCCGTCAGATTGAGCAGCCGGGACAGGGCCTGCCCTGCGGCATGCTTGGCCTCGCCGCGGATCAGCTCGTCGCAGTCCTCCAGGAGCAGCAGCCGCCAGCGGCCCTTGCCGGTGCTGTCGTCCTCACCGATGGCGATGTCCATCAGATAGCCGACGTCGTTGAACAGCCGCTCCGGGTCCAGGACGCAGTCCACCTGGCACCAGTCCCGCCAGGAGCGGGCCAGGGTGCGCAGCGCGGAGGTCTTGCCCGTACCGGGCGGTCCGTGCAGCAACAGCAGGCGGCCGGAGATCTCGTCGGGCGCGACCTTCATCAGCCGGTCCATCGCGTCGGCCACCGGCGCCGTGTAGTTGGGGCGGATCTCCTCCCAGGTGCCCGCCGAGATCTGCCGGGAGGTACGGTGCGGCCCGCGGCGCGGTGAGAAGTACCAGAAGCCCATCGGGACGTTCTCCGGCTGCGGCTCCGGTTCGTCCTCCGCCCCGTCCGCGGCCTGTCCCAGTACCTTCTCGGCCAGCTCGTCGGTGACGGCGGTGACCGTCACATCGGCGCCGCGGTTCCAGCGGGAGATCAGCAGGGTGAAACCGTGGCCCTCGGCGAGGGTGGCGCTGCGGTCCTCGTCCTTCGCCGCGCGCAGGATCCGGGCGCCCGGTGGCAGCAGGGTCAGCCCCGACCGCACCCGGTCGACGGACCGGCTGCGGGCGTACGGCTGCTCTCCCTTGGCGAACCGGCCCAGGAAGAGCGCATCGACGACATCGGCGGGCGAATCGCTGTCGTCCATGGTCAGCCGGAGCGGAACGGACTCCTCGGCGGCGGACGGCTGGACGTGATCGGCACACATGCCGCCATGATCCGTCACGGCGGCCCGCCACGTACACGGATTATCCCGGCGTTTCCCCGCAGTCGAGCACCCCAGCCGACCACCACAGTCGAACGCCCCGACCGAGCACCACAGCCGAGGGCCCCGACCGAGTGCCCCAACCGGGCGTCCCGACCGAGCGCCGCAGCCGAGCGCCGTGGCGGGCGCGACGGACGAAGGGCGGAACCTGCGCGGCCGGGCCGCGGACGCGAGGGGTGGCCGGTCGCCCACGGCGGGCCGCCCACAGACGGCGCAATGGCGGTCCGGTGGGCGGGCCGTCCGGAGACTGGGGGGACGTGCCGCGAGGCGAGGTGACCGCCGGAAGGAGCCGCGTCCGTTGGAGCCGCCGGGCGGAACCCCCCTCACGGTGGTCATGGTCTGTCTGACCGTGGCCACCGGGATGCTCGATGCCGTCAGCTTTCTGGCGCTCGGTCAGGTCTTCACCGCCACCCAGACCGGCAATCTGCTCTTTCTCGGCTTCGGTATCGCCGGGCAGGGCGGGCTCCCGGTGGTGGCGACGATGATCTCGCTCGGCGCCTTTGTGCTGGGCGCGGCCCTCGGGGCGCGGATGGAGTCCACCCTGGCCGCACGGTCGTACCAGTGGTTCCCGGCGGCGCTGGCCGTGGAGGCGGCGCTGCTGTTCTCCGCCGCGGCGGCGGCCTGGGAGTCGGGGCCGTCCCCGGGGCTGCCGCCGGGCCGGCGCAGTGTCGTCATCGGCCTGATGGCGGTGGCGATGGGCATGCGCAATGTCACCGCCATGCGGGCCGCCTCGCCCGACCTCACCACGACCGTGGAGACCCGGGCGATGACGGCCCTGGTCAGCGGGTCGCCGGTGGGGCGGGACCGGCGGCTGGGATACGGCAGCCATGCCGCGGGCCGCCGGCTGCTCTCGGTCGCCTCGATGTTCGCCGGCGGTCTCCTCGGGGCCGGGCTGCTCGGTCTGGGGACCCGGCCGACGCTGGTGCTCCTGCTGGTGGCCGTCTTCGTCGCGGCCACCGCCTTTCTCGTGCCCGGCCTCGCCCGCCGTCGGCATCACACCGAGGACTGATCGCGCAAGGGCGCCGAGGCGCTGTCAAAAGGCCGCGCGGGCCCGGACGCAGATGCCAGGACGTCTCCCGGACTGTCCTCGGCGCCTCGCGCCTAGGCAATGACCGGGCAGTGAACATCCCCCCGGACCGGCAGATTTGCCGTGAACCGCAGACGACTTTTGGCATGGACACTTCCGGCATCCCGCGAGTCTTGCTACGACAGATGTGGCAGAGATCCTGCTAAGGGAGGTTCCATGAGACTGTCCCGATTCGCGGCCTTGACGTCCGCCTTCTTCGTCACCACGGCGCTCGCGCTCACCGGCGCGAGCGCCGCCGCGTCCGCCCAACTCCCCACCGCCACCGGCTATGTGGCGCTCGGCGACTCCTACTCCTCCGGCGTCGGAGCCGGCAGCTATGACAGCGCCAGCGGCTCCTGCAAGCGCAGCACCAAGGCCTACCCGGCCCTCTGGGCTGCCGCGCACTCCCCCTCGTCCTTCCAGTTCACCGCCTGTTCGGGCGCCCGAACGGGTGATGTTCTCAGCAGTCAACTCGCGCCCCTCAACGGCTCCACCGGTCTGGTGAGCATCACCATCGGCGGCAATGACGCCGGATTCGCCGACACTATGACGACCTGTGCGCTCCAGGGCGAGAGCGCCTGTCTGACCCGGGTCGCCCAGGCCCGGAGCTACATCGCCAACACCCTGCCCGGCCGGCTCGACGGGGTGTACAACGCCATCTCCCAGAAGGCCCCGGCCGCGCAGGTGGTGGTCCTCGGCTATCCGCACTTCTACAAACTCAAGGGAAACTGCATCGCCGGTCTCTCCGAGAAGTCCCGCGCCGCGATCAACGCCGCCGCCGACGACATCAACGGCGTCACCGCCAAGCGGGCCGCCGACCACGGCTTCTCCTTCGCCGATGTCAACGCCACCTTCTCCGGTCATGAGCTGTGCTCCGGCAGCGCCTGGCTGCACAGCGTGACGTTCCCCGTCCTGGAGTCCTACCACCCCACCGCCACCGGCCAGTCCGGCGGCTATCTGCCGGTGTTCGCCTCCGCTGCGTGACGACCCGTACGCCGGGCGCCGGGGAGAGGCCGTGATCCCGGTCTCTCCTTGTGCGTTCCGGCGGCCCGTCAGACACCCCGCGCGGCCCGCCCCGGCATCCGACGGTTGCTCAACTCGCCCTGCTCCGGCCCGTGTACGTGACATTCCGTATGGTGTGCGTCAACGTCAGAGCGAGGCAGGTGAATCCGGTGACCGGTCTGCACGCGTGTCCTCCAAGAGAGATAGGGTTACCCTGCCCGGGCCGGGTGCCCTCATAGGGTGGGGAGAGTCATGGAACAGATAACAGTGCGTAGCAGGGCGCGAGTCCCTGCCATCAAGTGCGGGAGCGTCGCATCCAGTGCGCGTCTCGACCGCCATCTCGCGGTGCTGGGTGGTCCTGCCATCCCGCAGCGCGAGGCGGAGGGTGCGACGTCGCTGATGCAGGAGCTCACCGCTCGTGATCACTCGCGTACGAGGAATGGCCGCGGCGCCAGGGTGTCGCTGTTCGCACCGCTGCGCAGGCTGCGGCGCTCGCTGTTCGGCGGGCACGGCTGACCCGTTTTTGAAGCGGCATCTCGGGCGGTCACACCGTCCCGGCGCGGCACTGCGGTCCGATCGCTCATCAGACCCGGGGCGCCGGCGATACGTCGGTGTGCTCGCCGGGGCGGGACTCCTCGCCCCGGAGGTGCCGTGAGCCGCTCGCCCCTTTCGCCCGGCCCCGTCCCCGCCCGGCCGGTTGCACCACTCCCCACCACCCGTCGCTCATGCTGCGACGGGTGGTTTGCTGTGCGGGGCTCCCGGCGGGCCGTGGTCGGATGTCCGGCGCTACAACAGCGCGAACTGCCCCTCCGGGCCCTCCTCGTGGTGGTCGAGCACGGAGGCCGGGCGGTGCGCGGAGGCCGGCGCCGGGAGGATGCCCGCGGCCCGCAGTTCACCCGCCGTCAGCTGTGGGGCGTCCGCCGTGATCTGCCTCAACTCCGTGCACTGCGGCCGGAGTTCGGACAACAGCGCCAGCACGGTGATCAGTTCCAGCAGCTCCGAGGTCCACTCCTGGGGCCAGCTGGTGGGGCGCAGCGCGGCCAGTGAACCGGCCTCGGGCGGTTCCGTTCCCGCGCCGGTGCGCTCGGCGTACCACGCCTCCAGCACACGGGCGCCGCCCGCGTGGAAGTCCCAGGCGCCCGGCGGCACCGGCGAGATCCGGCCGCTGCCGAGGAGCAGCGCCTCCTCCTCCGGGTCGTAGCCGAGGGCCCCGGGCAGCCCACGGCCCGGCAGTGCGGAGCGTACGTACGGGCGGCGGCCGCCCGGCATCCGGGGCCGCTCACCCGACGGCCCGCCGTCCGCCCCGTGCACAAAGGCGCCCCGGGTGCCGAGCCACAGCAGCCGTGCGCCGAGCGTGACGCCGCGCTCCCAGAGTTCCGGGTCGGTGGTGAGCGGGACCGCGCAGCCGTCGGGGGAGTGGTGGGCGCTCGCGGCGAGCCAGGCGAGCAGGTCCGTCGGGTCCACCTGGCGGTCCAGGCGCCGGCCGAGCAGGGCGAGCAGGCCCGGGGCGATGTTCGGCTCCCGTCCGCCGGGCCGCCGGTAGAGCGGGTGGATCCGTCCGGGGCGGCCGGCCGGCGGCCGCCCGTCCGGCAGCAGCGCCGAGCACAGCACGGCAGGTCCGGGCAGCTGCGGCACCTGCCCCCACTCGACCGCGAACAGCTGCCGTTCGTCCGCGACCCGCCACAGCTCCGGGCGCGCACCGTCGATCAGCCGGTGGTCCGGCAGCAGCCACTGCTGGTCGAACGGGCCGTGCAGGATCCGCACCGGCTCGGGGCACGGCCCGCTCGCCCGGTACAGCCGCCCGGTCGGGGTGGCCTGGCCCGGCAGCTGGCCGACGGCGGAGTGCAGGGTCCGGGCCCGGGACGGCCGGAACAGCCGCTCGCGTTCCACCGCGTCCTCGGCGGCCACCAGCGCCGCCCAACGGGCGCGCAGCGTGGCCGGATCCGGCGCCCGCACCCAGGAACGGCCGAGCCGCAGCGGCGCCACGGACCACGGCATGAGATCGGACAGCCGTGGCGTGTCCTGCTTCGCCGTCACGCGGAGCCCCTCCCGGACCGTTCGATGGACCCCGGCATGGTATCCAGCGGCCCCGCGGCCGCACCGAATCCGCAGGCCATACCACCCGTCCGGGACGGGCGGAGGCGGTCTTCCGCTTGCTGATCTTGACGGAGTACGGTCCTCGCCGTACGCCCGACCACGCGGTGCGGACCCGGCTCCGTCCCGCGCGCGCCGGGACCTGCTCAGGGGAGGACCGTCATGACGGACACCACCTCCCCCACGCCGGAACGGCGCGGGGGAACCCCCATCGGTGCCCGGGCCGGGGCACGGCTGGACCGGCTGCCGCCGTCCCGGTGGCACCGCCGGATCACCCTCATCGTCGGCATCGGCGCCTTCTTCGATCTCTACGAGATCTTCCTCGGCGGGGTGCTGGCCGCGGCCCTCGCCGAACAGTGGCACCTCGGGCACACCGCGAAGTCCTGGGTGATCGCCGCCGGTTTCCTCGGGATGTTCGTCGGTGCGAATGTGCTGTCGGTGCTCGCCGACCGCTTCGGGCGGCGCCGGATGTTCCTGGTCAACCTGGGGGCGTACGCGTTCTTCTCGCTGCTGTGCGCCGCCGCCCCGAACCTGTCCTGGCTGCTCGTGCTGCGCTTTCTGTCCGGTCTCGGGCTCGGCGCCGAACTCGTGCTGGTGGACACCTATCTCGCGGAGTTCCTGCCCCGGGCGGTGCGTGGCCGCTATATCGCCGCTGCCTACACCATCGGCTTTGCCGGGGTTCCGGTCGCCGCGCTGCTCGGTGCCCGGCTGGTGGCCGCGCACCGGCTGTTCGGCATCGAGGGCTGGCGCTGGCTGCTGGTCGCCGGTGCGCTGGGGGCCGCTTTCCTCCAGGTGATGCGGCGCCAACTCCCGGAGTCACCACGGTGGTTGACCGTGCAGGGGCGTGGCGAGGAGGCCGAACGGATCGTGGCCGGGCTCGAGGAGCGGGTGGCCCGGGAGCGCGGTGGCAGCCTGCCGTCCGTCCCGGAGGCGGAGACGGTCCCGGAGCGGAAGGTGCCGCTGGTGGAGATGTTCCGGGGCGAGCAGCGGCGGCGCACCGTCATGTGGTGGATCTTCCAGGTGCTGCAGACCGTCGGCTACTACGGCTTCGGGTCGCTGGCGCCGGTGGTGCTCACCGCGAAGGGCCACACCGTCACCGAGTCGCTGCTGTACGCGGCGCTGAGCTTCTGCGGCTATCCGATCGGCTCCGCGCTGTCCCTCCCGCTCATCGACCGGATCGAGCGCCGGACACTGATCATCGCCTCGGCGCTCGGCATCGCCGGCTGCGGCCTGGCCTTCGGCTTCGCCACCGCCGCCTGGGCCGTCGTCACCTTCGGCTTCCTGCTGACGGTGTGCAGCAACGTCTTCTCCAACGCCTTCCACGTCTACCAGACCGAGATCTTCCCGACCGGTCTGCGCAGCAGCGCGATCGGTATCGCCTACTCACTGTCCCGGCTCACCTCGGTCGTGCTGCCGTTCGTCGCGCTGAGCGTACTGACCGACCTCGGCCCGCCCGCGGTGTTCACCGGCTCGGCGGGACTGATGGTGCTGCTGTGCCTGGACGTGGCACTGCTGGGCCCGCGCAGTACGGGCCGGAGCCTGGAGAGGATCTGACCCGCGTTTTTGGCTGTCCCTCCGTGTGGGACCTCGCCGTTTGTGGCCCGCGGCGCTTTGCTTTTCGGCCCACGTTTTCGGCTGTCCAGCCGCGGGGGCTTCTCGCCGTTGCGCCTGGCGGCGGGCGGGTCCGCTGCGCGGGGCTGTCGGGGTGCGGTGACGGGCCTCCGGGGGCTGGTGTGTGGACTGCTTCG
>NZ_JBEZHQ010000049.1:0-57266 GCF_040650675.1 Streptomyces sp. NPDC048637 | reverse complement strand
CCCCGGCGCCCGCGCCCGCGGCGGGGCCGGCGGCGGGGGGGGGGGGGGGGGCCCCCCCCCCCCCCCCCGGCCCGGCCGGCTCGTAGGGTGACCGCATGAATATCTGCGTTTTCTGCTCCGCCGCCGATCTCGACGACCGCTATGTCACGCCTGCCCGCGAGTTCGCCGAGCTGATCGGCAGGGGCGGGCATGCGCTGGTCTGGGGCGGTTCGGACACCGGCCTGATGAAGGTCATGGCCGACGGGGTGCAGGAGGCCGGCGGGAAGCTGATCGGCGTCTCCGTGGAGTTCCTGGCGCACAAGGCGCGCGAAGGTGCCGATGAGATGGTCGTCACCAAGGACCTCGCCGAGCGGAAGGCGCAGATGCTGGTGCGCGCCGATGCCGTCGTCATCATGGTCGGCGGTACGGGCACCCTGGACGAGGCCACCGAGATCCTGGAGCTGCGCAAGCACGGGATGCACAGCAAGCCGGTGGTGCTGCTCAACACCGCTGGTTTCTACGACGGGTTGAAGGAGCAGTTCCAGCGGATGGAGGCGGAGGGCTTTCTGCCGCTTCCCCTCACCGACCTGGTCTTCTTCGCCGCGGACGGCGTCGGTGCGCTGGCCTACCTGGAGGAGAAGGCGGGCCTGCAGGCCTGAGCCGCGGCGCCCCGCGTCCGGCCGTCCCGCTCGTTAGGATCGGCCCCATGGGTACGCACTTGATCACGGGCGCAGGGTCGGGCATCGGAGCGGCGGTCGCACGGCGGCTCGCGGACCGCGGGGAGGACCTGTGGCTGCTGGCGCGCAACGCGGTGCGGGCGAAGGAGCTGGCCGCGGAGTTCCCCGGCGCCCGGACGCTCGTAGGTGATCTCGCCAACCCGGAAAAGCTGTCCTGGGCCTTCGGGCAGCAGCCGCTGCCGGACCGTATCGACTCCCTCCTGCACAGCGCGGGCGTGATCGAGCTGGGTGCGGTCGCCGATCTGCCGGCCAAGGCCTGGCAGCGGCAGCTCGCCGCCAACCTGGTCGCGCCCGCCGAGCTCACCCGGCTGCTGCTGCCGCTGGTGCGGGTCGCCCAGGGGCATGTCGTCTTCGTGAACTCCGGTGCCGGGCTGAGCGCGCGTGCCCAATGGGGTGCGTACGCGGCGACCAAGCACGGCCTGAAGGCGCTGGCCGACTCGCTGCGGGCGGAGGAGCACGACAACGGCGTCCGGGTCACGTCGGTCTATCCGGGGCGTACGGCCACGCCGATGCAGGAGAGCACCCACCGGCAGGAGGGCAAGGAGTACGACCCGGCGCGCTGGATCGACCCGGAGTCGGTCGCGACGGCCATCCTCACGGCCATCGATCTGCCGCGGGACGCGGAGATCAGCGATGTGTCGGTGCGGCCCGGACGCTGACGTCCGGGGCCGCCCTTTGGCGGTTTTCCACAGCTTCGGTCCGCGCACCGCTGCTTTGTGCCGCGGCGACGTACGCTGCATGGGTGACCATTGAAGCGAAGTCGACCGCGGCGGCGGGGTGCGGGTTCCGGGAGATCCGGGGGCTCGTGACGGAGCTGAGCCGCCGGCTCGACGCCCATCAGCGCAGCCGGATCGCCGAGCTCGATCTGACGCCGACGCAGGCCAAGGCGCTGGAGGAGCTCGGCGAGCCGAAGACGGCGCGGGAGCTGGCCGCGGTGCTGTGCTGTGAGCCGCCGAATGTCACCTATGTCATCTCCAAGCTGGAGAAACAGGGCATGGTCGTACGCCGGCCGCACCCTCTGGACGGGCGGGCCAAGCAGCTCGTACTCACCGATGCGGGCCGGGAGTTGCGGCTCGATCTGCTGCGGCGGATGGGTACCGCCTCGCCGCTCGATCATCTTTCGCGCGAGGAGCGGGTGGCGTTGCGCAATGACCTGCTGAGGGCGCTGGGGCGGGGCGACTGACCCGCTCGCGGGAGTAACTCGCCGCCGGGGCCCCGGGATGCACACCGCATCCCGGGGCCCCGGCCGTTTCGTCTGCGTTCAGTAAAGTTATAGCTATAACTATTGCCGCCAGGGATGGCTACAGCTTTAACTAAAACCATGATCACTGAGAAACCTGCGCCGCACGCGACGGCGCGCGAGGACGGGACGGCCACCCGGGGTCAGGGCAAGGCGCAGACGCCCGGTCCCTCGCCGGTCCGGTCCCGCGGCGGTGCCCAACTCCTCGTCCTGGCACTCGGGTTCGTGATGGCCAGCCTGGACACCGGCATCATGAACGTCGCCGCGAACGATCTGCGGGCCCGGCTCGGACTGACCATGTCCGGCCTCACCTGGGTCGTCGACGGTTATGTCCTCGCCTTCGCCGCGCTGCTGCTGCTCGCCGGCTCGCTGGCGAAGCGGTTCGGCGCCCGCCGGATCTACCTCGTCGGGCTCGCCGTCTTCACCGCCGCGTCCCTGCTGGGCGCCGTCGCGCCGAACGGCGCCGTCCTGGTGGCGGCCCGCTTCGTCCAGGGAGCGGGCGCGGCGCTCTTCATGCCCAGCTCGCTGTCGCTGCTGATGAACGCCTTCCCCGAACCGGCGCGCCGGGCGAAGATCCTCGGCATCTGGTCGGCGATCATCTCCACCTCCGTAGGGCTGGCGCCGACCATCGGCGGCCTCCTGGTCGGCACGCTCGGCTGGCGCAGCATCTTCCTCGTCAACCTCCCCATCGGCCTTGCCGGGCTGCTGCTGACCCGCCGGGTGATCGCGGCGGTCCCGGCCCGCGGCTCGGCGCTCGGCGGCAGCGGCCATGTCCTCGCCCTGCTGGCCCTCGGGGCGCTGAGCTACGCGCTCATCGAGGGGCCCGACAGGGGCTGGTCCGCACCGTTCGTCCTGGCGGCATTCGCGGTCGCGGCGGCCGCGCTGGCCGGCTTCCTCGTCCGCGAACGGGTCGCCCGCACCCCGATCCTGCCGGTCTCGCTCTTCGCGGACCGCAGCTTCGCCGCGGCCAACGTGGTCGGCTTCCTCTTCAACTTCGCCTTCTACGGGGCGCTGTTCGTCCTCGGACTCTTCCTCCAGACCGCGCGCGGGGCGAGTCCGGTGACGGCGGGGCTGCAGATGCTGCCGGCCGTACTGGTCATCCCGTTCGGCAACATGCTCTATGCCCGGTTCGGCCTGCGGATCGGCAACCGGACCGCGCTCACCGCCTCCCTGGCACTCTCCGCCGCGGGCTACGCCCTGCTGTTCCTGCTCCTCGCCCCCGGCCTGCCGTACTGGGTGCTCGCGGTGGTGCTCGCCGTCACCAACATCGGCAGCGGGGTCAGTTCCCCGGCGATGACCGGGGTCCTGATGGCGGCCGCGGGCCGCGAGCACACCGATATCGGCAGCGCGACCCTCAACGCCAACCGCCAGATCGGCTCCCTGGTGGGCATCGCCGGTATGGGCGCGGTACTGACGGGGGCGGGCAGCGGCTACCAGGGCGCGGCCTTCGCCTTCGCCCTGACGGCGGGCGCGCTGGCCATCGCGGCGGTGGCCGGCCGGATGGGCATACGCACCCGGGCGTGAGCGGCGTGCACGGCCCGGCGTGCGGGGCGTACCCGGCCTGGTGTGGCGGGGCGTACGCACCGCAGCGTGACCGCCGTACGCACCGGAGTGTGACCGCCGTACGCATCCGGGCGGGGCGGACCGCGGCGGCACGGCCGCCCCGGGCACGCACACCTCCCGCACCCCGCCCCGCACACCGGCGCATACCCTTCCTGGGTGAGCGAGAACAGCACGCAGAAGTGGACCGCGGGCGCGGCGACCGGGATCGGATCGATGCCGGGCGGTGACGCGCGGGAAGCGGCCAGAACCGTCACCGGATCGCTGGAGACCTTCCCGTATCTGCCGGAGCTCCCGGCCCGGGGGCCCGGCGCCGACATGATCGGCCGGACCCTCGGGATGCTGGTCGAGGTCTACGGCCATGTGGAGCCCAGCGGCTGGCGGATCAGCGACCGGCCCGGCCGGGACACCCGGCGGGCCCACTCCTGGCTCGGGGAGGACCTCGACGCCCTGGAGGAGTTCACCCAGGGGTACGAGGGCCCGCTGAAGGTCTCCGCGGTCGGTCCGTGGACCCTGGCCGCCGCTTTGGAGCTGCGCAACGGCGAGGCGGCCGTCGGTGACCCCGGTGCCTGCCGGGATCTTGCGGCGTCCCTGGCGGAAGGGCTGCGCGGCCATCTCGCGGACGTACGGCGGCGGATTCCGGGCGCCCGGGTCGTGCTGCAGCTCGACGAGCCGTCGTTGACGGCGGTGCTCCAGGGGCGGGTGAAGACGGCGAGCGGCTACCGCACCCACCGGGCGGTGGACCGTGCGGTCGTCGAGGGCGCGCTGCGTGATCTTGTCGGGGTGGCGGAGGGCGGCCTCGTGGTCGTCCACTCGTGCGCGCCCGAGGTGCCCTTCGGGCTGCTGCGGCGGGCCGGTGTCACGGGCGTCTCGTTCGATTTCTCGCTGCTCACCGAGCGTGAGGAGGAGACGGTCGGGGAGGCCGTCGAGGGCGGTACGACGCTGTTCGCAGGCGTGGTGCCGGGCGTGGACGGCCGATTGTCAGACCCTGCCGGTAGCGTCATGGGTGTCAGGACGCTGTGGCGCAGGCTGGGGCTGGCACCGGGGACTCTCAGCGAGTCCGTGGTCATCACTCCGTCGTGCGGCCTGGCGGGCGCTTCGCCCGCTTATGCCCGCTCTGCTCTCGCCCACTGCGTCCGGGCGGCGAGATCACTCGCAGACAACCCTGAGTGACCGCACTCAAGGACCACGGGAGGACAAGACGGTGGCTGGCGAACAGCACGCAGCGGAATCCGAAGTGCCCGCAGCGGCGCGGGAGAAGCACGCGCAGCTCGCTGAGCAGATCGAGGAGCATCGCTTCCGGTATTACGTGAAGGACGCCCCGGTCGTCAGTGACGCGGAGTTCGACAGGCTGCTGCGCTCCCTGGAAGCCCTGGAGGACGAGCACCCCGAGCTGCGCACCCCCGATTCCCCGACCCAGAAGGTCGCCGGGGCCTACGCCACGGAGTTCACCGAGGTCGAGCACCGCGAACGGATGCTCTCGCTCGACAACGCCTTCGACAACGAGGAGTTGGCGGGCTGGGCCGAGCGGATCGCCGGTGAGCTGGGCGGCGATCCCAGGAGTGCGGGGTATCACTTCCTGTGCGAGCTGAAGGTCGACGGTCTCGCCGTCAACCTCACCTACGAGCAGGGCCGGCTGACCCGCGCCGCCACCCGCGGCGACGGCCGTTCGGGCGAGGACATCTCCCCCAACGTCCGTACGATCGCCGAGATCCCGCACCGCCTGAAGGGCGACCGGATCCCGGACCTGGTCGAGGTGCGCGGGGAGGTCTACTTCCCGATGGAGAAGTTCCTCGAACTCAACGAGCGGCTGGTGGCCGACGGCAAGCCGCCGTTCGCCAACCCCCGTAACGCCGCGGCCGGTTCGCTGCGCCAGAAGGACCCCAAGATCACCGCCAGCCGGCCGCTGCACATGGTCGTCCATGGCGTCGGCGCCCGCGAGGGCCTGGAGATCGACCGCCAGTCGGAGGCCTACGACCTGCTCAAGGGGTGGGGCCTGCCGACGGCCACGCACAACGAGGTCGTCGACTCCCTGGAGGCGGTGCGCGAGTTCATCGCCCACTACGGCGACGCCGAAACCCGCCGCACGGCCGTCGAGCACGAGATCGACGGCGTGGTCGTCAAGCTGGACGAGATCCGGCTCCAGGGGCGGCTGGGCTCGACCTCGCGGGCGCCGCGCTGGGCGATCGCCTGGAAGTACCCGCCGGAGGAGGTCAACACCAAGCTGGTCGACATCCGCGTCGGCGTCGGCCGTACGGGACGGGTCACGCCGTATGCCGTGGTCGAGCCGGTGACGGTGGCCGGCTCCGAGGTGGAGTTCGCCACCCTGCACAACCAGGACGTGGTCAAGGCCAAGGGTGTGTTCATCGGGGACACCGTCGTGATCCGCAAGGCCGGCGATGTCATCCCGGAGATCCTGGGCCCGGTCGTCGATCTGCGGGACGGCGGCGAGCGGGAGTTCGTGATGCCGGCCGAGTGCCCCGAGTGCGGGACGGCGCTGCAGCCCGCCAAGGAAGGCGATATCGACCTGCGCTGCCCCAATGCCCGTGCCTGCCCCGCCCAGATCCGTGAGCGGCTGTTCTACCTGGCCGGCCGCAAATGTCTGGACATCGAGAACTTCGGCTATGTCGCGGCGACGGCACTCAGCCAGCCGCTGGAGCCCGCGGAGCCGCCGCTGAAGGACGAAGGCGATCTTTTCGGCCTTTCCATCGAACAGCTGCTGCCCATCAAGTCCTATGTCCTCGACCCCGATTCCGGTTTGCCCAAGCGCGACCCGAAGACCGGCGAGGAGAAGGTCGTCACCTTCTTCGCCAACCAGAAGGGCGAGCCGAAGAAGAACGCCCTGGCCATGCTGGAGAACATCCAGGCGGCCAAGCAGCGCCCGCTGGCCCGGATCATCACCGGGCTGTCGATCCGGCATGTGGGCCCGGTGGCGGCCGAGGCGCTGGCGCGGGAGTTCCGCTCGATCGACCGCATCCGGGAGGCGGACGAGACGGAGCTGGCCGCCGTCGACGGGGTCGGGGCCACGATCGCCGCCTCGCTGAAGCAGTGGTTCGCCGTGGAGTGGCACCAGCAGATCATCGAGAGCTGGCGGGCCGCGGGCGTCCGAATGGAGGAGGAGCAAACGGGTGATGAGGGCCCGCGGCCGCTGGAAGGCGTCACCGTCGTCGTAACGGGCACACTTCAGTCACACACCAGAGATGGCGCGAAAGAGGCCCTCCAGAACCTCGGAGCGAAGGTGACCGGTTCCGTTTCGAAGAAGACCGGATTCGTAGTGGTGGGCGACAACCCTGGTTCGAAGTACGACAAGGCCATGCAGTTGAAGGTCCCCGTGTTGGACGATGATGGCTTCGCGGTGCTGCTGGAGCAGGGTCCTGACGCAGCGCGAGCGGTAGCTGTCACTCCACCTGAGGAGGAGTGAGGTGTCACCTCATCGGCGCATACCAGATTGATCCGCGACGCCTGGTCGCATTCGGGCAACCGTCGTCGATCGCTGCCCGTCGCGGCCTTCCGCGGCCTACTGTTGAGGAGTGCGCCTGCCGTGGCGCGGGCACAGCCGGCTGTGAGAGGGATCGGAATGAAACCGACCGACAGCGCCGCTCCGGCGTCGCGGCTCCGGCGGCTCGTCGTGCCCGCGCTGCCCGCGACCATCGTCACCGTGGCGGGCCTCGCGCTCGCCTCGGGCGTCATCGTCACTCTCGGCGAAGGTGAGGCACTGTTCCCCGGCGGCTCCGTGGGCTGGTCGCTGGCGATCCTCACCGGCATCATCGTCGGCCACCTGGTCGCCCTCGGCCGGGACCGCTGGTGGGGCGGCACGGGCTCCGGCGCCGCCCTCGCCCTCGCCACCCTGCTGCTGTACGGCTGGATGCCCGCCGTCCTCGTCAGCCTCTCCGTGGTCGTCCTCGTGGGCGCCGCCCGCCGGCACCGCTGGCGACAGGCCGTGGTGCACGGCGCCGTGGACATCCTCGGCCTCGGCACCGCGGCGCTCGGCCTCGCCGCGTTCGGCGTGGTCTCCAGCGTCCGCCACCCCTGGGCCCCGGCGACCTGGAACCTCTCCGTCCTGCCCGAAGTCGTCGTCACCGCCGCCGCCTACCTCCTCGTCAGCCGCGGCCTGCTGTGGGTCAGCCTCACTCCACGCACCGGCCAGCTGCCCGCCATCCCCCGAACGGCCGTGGTCCGTCAGGCACTCGTCGGCATCGCGCTGCTCGGCATCTCCCCGCTGATCGCCGTCTGCGCCCTCCACGCCCCCCTGCTGCTACCGCTGTTCGCGGTCCCGCTCATCGCGCTGGACTCCACCCTCTGGATAGCCCGCGCCCGCGCCGAGGAGCAGCTGCGCGACCCGCTCACCGGCCTGCCCAACCGCCAGTGGCTGCTGGAGCGCACCTGGACCGCCCTGGACGACGCCGAGCGCGTCGGCGCCCGCTCGGCGCTGGTCCTCATCGACCTGGACCGCTTCCGCTCCGTCAACGACACCCTCGGCCACCTCGCCGGCGACCGCCTGCTGCTGCAGATCGCCGACCGCCTGCGGCACGCCCTCCCACGCGGCGCCGAGGCGGCCCGGCTCGGCGGCGACGAGTTCGCCGTCCTGCTGCCCACCACCGACTCCCTCACCAGCTCCCAGCGGGCGGCCCGCAACCTCGTCGCCGCCCTCGGCTCCCCGCTGGACCTCGACGGACTGACCCTCGTGCTGGAAGCCAGCGCGGGGGTCGCCGTCTTCCCCGACCACGCCCTGGACGCCGAGGGGCTGCTGCGCCGCGCCGATGTGGCGATGTACCAGGCGAAGCGCGACCGCAGCGGTGTCGAGCTCTACGAGGCCAAGCGGGACGGCAACACCCCTGACCGGCTCGGCCTGTTGGGCGATCTGCGCCGCGCCCTGGACGCCGGCGACGTCGAGCTGCACTACCAGCCCAAGGTCGGCTTCGACGGGCATGTCGCCGGGCTGGAGGCGCTGGTCCGCTGGGTGCACCCGGACCGCGGCCGGGTGCCACCGGACGAGTTCATCGCCATCGCCGAGTCCTCCGGGCTGATGCCCCGGCTGACGGAGTACGTCCTGGAGACCGCGCTCGCCCAGGTGGCGCGCTGGCGCGCGATGGGCCTGGAGGTGCCGGTCGCCGTCAACGTCTCCCCGCGCGATGTGCACTCCCCGGGCTTCGCCGGAGCGGTCGCCGCGCGGCTCGCCCGGCACCGGGTCCCACCGGGCGCCCTCCAGTTGGAGATAACCGAGCATGTCCTCCTGGAGGACCCGCAGCGGGCCGCCGACACCCTCGCCGGGCTCACCGCGCACGGCGTCAAGATGTCCCTCGACGACTTCGGCACCGGCTACTCCTCCCTCGTCCACCTGAGACGCCTCCCGGTCAGCGAGCTCAAGATCGACCGCTCGTTCGTGGCCCGGCTGGCCGTCGACACCGAGGACGCGGAGATCGTCCGCTGCACCCTCGACCTCGCCCACTCCCTCGGCCTCCTGGTCGTCGCGGAGGGCGTCGAGGACGATGAGACCTGGGAGCGGCTGCGCGACCTCGGCTGCGACGCCGTACAAGGCTGGCTGGTGGCCGCGGCGATGCCACCGGACGAGACCACGGCCTGGCTGAGAGCCCGCGGAGAACGCGGCTGGCAGCGCGAATCGGAGACGGCCGCCCTGGCGGCGGAGAAGGCCGCCGAGCGCCCTTCGGGACAGGTCTTGAACTGACCCGGCCACCGGCCGTCCCGTGTCCCCGCTCCGAAGAACCCGCGCAGCCGCCCCCGACCCAGGCCCGGCCCGACGAGGAACCGGCCCAGGGCCGGCCCGACGAGCGTGAACACGGGCCGTCCGAGCCGCCCGCTGCGGCGGACGCGTCCATCGAGCCCGCCTCGCCCGACGGGTCCGGCACGAACGGCCAGTCCGCTGTGCCCGCCCCGCCTGACGCATCCGACAAGTCCGAGCCGTCCGCCGAGCCCGACGCGTCCGACGATCCCGAGCCGTCCGCCGAGCCCGCCCCGCCCGCCGAGCCCGCCCTGTCCGACAAGCCCGAGCTGCCCGCCCCGCCCGCCGAGCCCGCACCATCCGCCGGGACGGAGGAAGCCGGGACGGAGGAAGCCGAGAAGCAGGAGGCCGAGGCGCCGGACGAGGCCGGTGAGGCGTTCCGGCCGGAGGCTCCGTAAGGGGTCGTGGCGTCCGTCGGCGGATCTTGGAAACGGTCCGGGCCCGGCGCTCGCGGGCGCCCATGGGGAAACGGTTTCGCGGCAGCTCTTCCGTACGCCATAGGATTGGGCCGGAAAAGTTCACAGGAGCATTCGACGAGAAGACTCCGCCTGGACATTCCGCCCGGAACACTCCGCCAAGAACACCAGAGGATCGCTGCATGCCTGGCATCACGCGCGAGGAGGTCGCCCACCTCGCCCGGCTGGCACGTCTGGAGCTGAAGGCCGAAGAGCTCGACCACTTCGCCGGACAGCTCGACGACATCATCGGCGCGGTCGCCCGCGTCTCCGAGGTCGCCGATCAAGACGTACCGCCGACCTCCCACCCGCTGCCCCTGACCAACGTCATGCGGCCGGACGAGGTCCGTCCGTCGCTGACCCCCGAGCAGGCGCTCTCCGGCGCCCCGGCCCAGGAGCAGCAGCGTTTCAAGGTGCCGCAGATCCTGGGGGAGGAGTGACCGACATGGCAGACCTGATCAAGCTCACCGCCGCCGAGATCGCGGCGAAGATCGCCGCCGGCGAGCTCACCGCCGTCGAGGTGACCGAGGCCCACCTGGCCCGCATCGAGGCCGTCGACGAGAAGGTGCACGCCTTCCTGCACGTCGACCGCGAGGGCGCGCTCGCCCAGGCCCGCGCCGTGGACGAGAAGCGCGCCCGAGGCGAGAAGCTCGGCCCGCTGGCCGGTGTCCCGCTCGCGCTCAAGGACATCTTCACGACGGAGGGGGTTCCCACCACCGTCGGTTCGAAGATCCTCGAAGGCTGGCTGCCGCCCTACGACGCCACGGTCACCAAGAAGCTCAAGGCCGCCGACGTCGTCATCCTCGGCAAGACCAACATGGACGAGTTCGCCATGGGGTCGTCGACGGAGAACAGCGCCTACGGGCCGACCGGTAACCCCTGGGACCTGACCAAGATCCCTGGCGGCTCCGGCGGCGGCTCCAGTGCAGCCCTCGCCTCCTACGAGGCCCCGCTCGCCATCGGCACGGACACCGGCGGTTCCATCCGCCAGCCCGCGTCGGTCACCGGCACGGTCGGCGTCAAGCCCACCTACGGCGGTGTCTCCCGCTACGGCATGGTGGCCTTCTCCAGCTCCCTGGACCAGGGCGGGCCCTGTGCCCGTACGGTGCTGGACGCGGCGCTGCTGCACGAGGTCATCGCCGGCCACGACCCGCTGGACTCCACCTCCATCGACGCGCCGGTTCCGGCGGTCGTCGAGGCGGCCCGCAACGGCAGCGTCGAGGGCATGCGCGTCGGCGTCGTCAAGCAGTTCCGCGGCGAGGGCTACCAGGCCGGTGTCATCCAGCGCTTCGACGAGTCCGTCGCGCTGATGAAGGAGCTGGGCGCGGAGATCGTCGAGCTGGACTGCCCGTCCTTCGACCTGGCGCTGTCCGCGTACTACCTGATCGCGCCGTCGGAGTGCTCCTCCAACCTGGCCCGCTTCGACGCCATGCGCTACGGCCTGCGGGTCGGCGACGACGGCACCAAGTCCGCCGAGGACGTCACCGCCCTGACCCGTGAGGCCGGCTTCGGCCCCGAGGTCAAGCGCCGGATCATGCTCGGCACGTACGCGCTCAGCTCCGGCTACTACGACGCGTACTACGGCTCCGCCCAGAAGGTGCGGACGCTGATCACCCGCGACTTCGAGAAGGCCTTCGAAAAGGTCGATGTGATCGTTTCGCCGACCACGCCGACCACCGCCTTCCCGATCGGCGAGCGCGCCGACGACCCGATGGCGATGTACCTCGCCGACCTGTGCACGATCCCCACCAACCTGGCAGGCAACGCCGCGATGTCGCTGCCCTGCGGCCTGGCTCCCGAGGACGGGCTGCCGGTGGGCCTGCAGATCATCGCTCCTGCCATGGCCGACGACCGGCTCTACAAGGTCGGTGCCGCGGTCGAGGCCGCGTTCACCGCCAAGTGGGGTCACCCGCTGCTTGAGGAGGCACCTGCACTGTGAGCGCCATGACCAAGAAGGCCAAGAACTTCAAGAAGTCCAAGGGCGGCCTGTACCTGTCGATCGGCAGCACCGCGTTCGGCGCCCTCAGCGTCGCCAAGCAGGCCAAGCTGGCCCGTCAGGAGAACGACACGCTCCGACTGATCGATGCCGCCGTTTCGGCCGCGGCGATCGTCACCGGCCTGGCGATCCTCTACCGCGAACTGAAGCGCCTGGGCGACGACGACGTCCTGCTGGGCTGAGAGGGAAAGTTTCACCGTGACTGTCACTGACCTGGTGTCGTACGAGGACGCCCTCGCGACGTACGACCCCGTCATGGGCCTGGAGGTCCATGTCGAGCTCGGCACCAAGACCAAGATGTTCTGCGGGTGTTCCACCACCCTGGGCGCGGATGCCAATGCGCAGACCTGCCCCACCTGCCTGGGCCTGCCCGGCTCGCTGCCGGTCGTCAACGCGATCGGCGTCGAGTCCGCGATCAAGATCGGCCTGGCGCTGAACTGCTCGATCGCCGAGTGGTGCCGCTTCGCCCGGAAGAACTACTTCTATCCGGACATGCCGAAGAACTTCCAGACCTCCCAGTACGACGAGCCGATCGCCTTCGACGGCTACCTCGACGTACAGCTGGAGGACGGGGAGATCTTCCGGGTGCACATCGAGCGCGCCCACATGGAGGAGGACACCGGCAAGTCCACCCACATCGGTGGCGCCACCGGCCGTATCCACGGCGCCCGGCACTCCCTCCTGGACTACAACCGCGCCGGTATCCCGCTCATCGAGATCGTCACCAAGCCCATCGAGGGCGCGGGCGAGCGGGCCCCCGAGGTCGCCAAGGCGTACGTCGCCGAACTGCGCGAGCTCATCAAGGCGCTGGGCGTCTCCGAGGCACGGATGGAGCAGGGCCAGATGCGCTGCGACGTCAACCTGTCGCTGCGTCCGCAGGGCACCGAGAAGTTCGGTACGCGTTCGGAGACCAAGAACGTCAACTCCCTGCGCTCCGTGGAGCGTGCGGCCCGGTTCGAGATCCAGCGGCACGCCGCCGTGCTCTCCTCCGGCGGCACGATCATCCAGGAGACCCGGCACTTCCACGAGGAGGACGGCTCCACCACGGCCGGCCGCATCAAGGACAACGCCGAGGACTACCGCTACTTCCCCGAGCCGGACCTGGTGCCGGTGGCCCCCTCCCGGGAGTGGGTCGAGGAACTGCGGGCCACGCTCCCCGAGCTGCCGCGGGTCCGCCGCAACCGGCTGCGCGAGGAGTGGGGCATCTCCGAGCACGACATGCAGTCGATCCTCAACGCGGGCGCGGTCGACCTGATCACCGCCACCGTCGACGCCGGCGCGGACTCCGCCTCGGCCCGTAAGTGGTGGATGGGCGAACTGGCCCGCCGCGCCAACGAGGACGGCGTGGAACTGGCCGCCCTGCCGATCACCCCCGAGCAGGTCGCCCGGGTCACCGCGCTGGTCGCCGACGGCTCGCTCAACGACAAGCTGGCCCGCCAGACCATCGAGGGCGTGCTGGCCGGCGAGGGCGACCCGGACACCGTCGTCGAGAAGCGCGGCCTGAAGGTCGTCTCCGACGAGGGCGCCCTGGGCACCGCCGTCGACGAGGCGATCGCCGCCAACGCCGCCATCGCCGACAAGATCCGCGGCGGCAAGGTGGCCGCAGCCGGCGCCCTGGTCGGCGCGGTCATGAAGGCCACCCGCGGCCAGGCGGACGCGGCCCGGGTGCGCGAGCTGATTCTTGAGCGCCTCGGCGCGAAGGAATAATCGAGCACAGCCTGGAGAAGCTGGGCGTCGAGGGCTGACGCACCGCCGATCCGGTAGCGCTGAGCGGCCGTCCCTCTCCGGAGGGGCGGCCGCTTCGCCGTACTGCCCCACCCGATCGGCCCCGCCGAGGAATGCCGGGGCGCGCCGCCGTGCTGTGATCAAGTAGAGGTCCCTCCGCCACGGATGCGGGCGGGACTGCCCTCAGCCAGTGGAGGAACGGTGCAGCAGCACGCTCTTGCTTCGCGGATCGGTCGGGTCGGTGTCTGGCACGGCGGTCTCGGTCGGGTGCCGGCCGCCGCTGCCCGGCAGGCGGCGGCAGAGATCGAGCAACTGGGGTACGGGGCCCTGTGGTTCGGGGAGGCGGCGGCCACGGAGGCGGTGAGTCAGGCCGCACTGCTGCTGGGCGCCACCGAGCGGATCACGGTGGCCACCGGCATCGCCAACATCTGGGTCCGGGACGCCTCCGCCATGAACGCCGCGGCGCAGACCCTGGCCGAGGCGTACGACGGCCGGTTCCTGCTCGGCCTGGGAGCCAGCCACGCTCCGCTGGTCGCTCTGCGCGGCCACACGTACGCGAAACCGCTCGCGGCCATGCGGGACTATCTCGACGCCCTGGACGCGGCCCCGTACGAGGGCCCGGTGGCCGACCCGGCACCGGCCCGGGTGCTGGCGGCGCTCGGCCCGAAGATGCTGGAGCTGGCCAGGGACCGGGCGGCCGGTGCGCACCCGTACTTCGTCACCCCCGAGCACACCGCCCGCGCCCGGGAGATCCTCGGCACCGGTCCGCTGCTCGCCCCCGAGCAGGCCGTCCTGCTGGAGTCCGACCCCGCGACGGCCCGCTCGCTGGCCCGCGAACACCATGTGAGCTTCTATCTGCAGCTGCCGAACTACACCGGCAGTCTGCGCCGACTCGGCTTCGGGGACGACGACTTCGCGGGCGGCGGCAGTGACCGGCTGGTGGACGCGATCGTGGCATGGGGCGATGTGGACGCCGTACGGCGGCGCGTACAGGAACACCATGACGCGGGCGCCGATCATGTGGCGATCCAGCCGCTGGCGACGAACCGCGGACTGGGCATCGATCAACTTCGGGAGCTGGCACCCGTGTTGACCGGAAACTGAGGCCGGGCGGCGGCACATCGGGAATTCCGGGCGCGGCCTGAATCCGGGCGCGGCCTGAGGCGGTCCCCGGCCCGCCTCAGTGGCCCAGGCGCTCCAGGGCGGCGAGCGGATAGCGTTCCCCGGCCACGGCGCCGTCGGGCACCGCCGCCCGGAGCCGGGCCGCCTGCTCCGGGCCGAGCTCGATACCGGCCGCCGCCGCGTTCTCGTCCAGGTAGCCACGGCGCTTGGTGCCGGGGATCGGCACGATGTCCTCGCCCTGGGCGAGCAGCCAGGCGAGGACGGCCTGCGCCGGGGTGCAGCCGAGGGACTCCTCGTTGGCGCCCCGACCGTAGGCGTCCGCGGTGTCGAGCAGGGTGACGCCGAGCTCGACCGCGCGGTCGAGGGT
Source organism: Streptomyces sp. NPDC048637 (assembly GCF_040650675.1). Taxonomy (NCBI): domain Bacteria; kingdom Bacillati; phylum Actinomycetota; class Actinomycetes; order Kitasatosporales; family Streptomycetaceae; genus Streptomyces; species Streptomyces sp. NPDC048637. Next base: position 42,345 of record NZ_JBEZHQ010000049.1, on the reverse strand, counting down.
CCGCACGGATTCCGTGTCGTCCGGGACGCCGTACGCGGTCGACATCCCCATGCAGCCCAGGCCGAGCGCGGAGACGCCCGGCCCGTGGGTGCCGAGCCGACGGTGCTTCATCGTTGCCCCGGCGCCGGTCCGGTGGAGACGTCCGCGAGGAAGGCGGCCCAGGCGGCTGCGCTCATCGTGAGCGAGGGGCCGTCGGGGTTCTTTGAGTCGCGGATGTGGAGGGCGGAGGGGCAGGTGGCCACCTCTACGCAGTTGCCGCCTTCGCTGCCGCTGTAGCTGGACTTGAACCAGTGGAGATCGTCAGAGGTGTGCGGGACTGCTGCGCCGGTCATGACCCTCCTGACAGTTCGTTCAGCAGGCACATGGTCTCCTCGGGGGTGACTGCCTGCGAGCGCAGCATTCCACACTTCCGCTGTCTGTTCGGTGCCTTCGCTGTGGTGCCCGCGGCGAAGATCTGGCCGGCCCTGGGCGCCCCTTGGTGGAGTTGACCCCACTGAGATTGGGGGGACAGCCGCAGTGAGTACGGGCGGCCGCGCTTCTAGCGTCTGACGGTGTGAGATATCTACCGAACAGGCCGAATGAACCGAACAGGCTGACCACCCTCAGCCCGGCCCCGCGCCGGGCCTTAGCCGCGAGCCTCGCCCTCGCCGCCTGCCTCACCGCTTCCCCCGCCGTGGCCGCGGCCACCGCGCCCCGCGCCGCGGACCGCGACCGCACCGCGACAACCGCCGGCCACGGCACCGGGGTTGGGCTCGACCGTTACTACCGGCAGCGCCTCGGCTGGGGCAGCTGCGTCAAGGGCCCCGATGACACGATGGGCCATGACCTGGAGAAGGCCGGCGTGCAGTGCGCGGACGTGACCGTGCCGCTGGACTACGCCGCCCCCCGGGGCCGAACGATCACCGTCGCGATATCCCGGCTCAAGGCCACCGACACCCGGCACCGCATCGGCTCGATACTCCTCAATAACGGCGGCCCGGGCGGCACCGCCCTCGACTCCCCGCCGGACGTCCGCAAGGCGATGAAGGCGGTCGGCCCGCGCTACGACATCATCGGCTTCGACCCGCGCTTCGTCGGACGCAGTACCCCGCTGGACTGCGGCTGGTCCGTCGGCACCAGCATCCTCTCGGCCGGTCTCAGCCGCGCGAGCTTCGAGCGGCAGGTCACCTTCCAGAAGGGCCTGGCCGACAAGTGCCGGGCCACCAACGCGACGGTGCTGCCGCACATCAGCACCCGCAACACGGCTCGCGACATGGACGTCATCCGCGGTGCGCTCGGCGAGCGGAAAATCTCCTACTTGGGCTACTCCTACGGAACCTACTTGGGCACGGTGTACACCCAGTTGTTCCCCGGCCGCTTCGACCGGACGGTGCTCGACGGGGCGCTCGCCCCGGGCGACTACGGACCCCGGCTGCTCCAGGGCGCCGAGCCCCAGAACGAGCAGGCGCTCTCCGACTGGGCCGCCTGGGCAGCACGCCGCCATGCCGCCTACGGTCTCGGCCGTACCCGTGCCGACGTGCTCGCCACGGTCCGCAGCGTTGTCGCGGCGTCCGCGCGCGGCCTGACGGTCGGCACCGCCCCCGAGGTCTTCCGCCTCGACGACACCCAGGTGCCGTCCCTGATCACCGGCGCGATCGCGGACGACACCGACCCGCGGCGGGCCGCCCTCGGCGAGCAGATGTCCGTACTGGCCAAGGCCGCGGACGGGCGGCCGACCCGGCTGTCCGCGCAGTTCGCCGCAGCGCTGCGGACCATGCTGACCGGCGAGGATGCGAAATCCGCCATGGCGCAGTCCGCGATCATCTGCGGGGACAAGCCGGCCCCGCGCGACCCCGAGCGCTACTGGCGCGACATCGAGCGCAGCCGCACCGAGCATGCGCTGTTCGGCCCGCTGACCAACAACATCGGACCGTGCGCCTTCTGGGACCGGCCGCGCGAGGAGCCCACCCAGGTGCGGCGCGACGCCCCGGGGCTGATCGTGGCCGCCACCGGTGACCCGCGCGTCACGTACAAGAGCAGTCTCGCCCTGCACGGCCTGCTGCCGAGCACCAAGCTGATCACCCTCAAGGGCGCCAACCGGCACGCGCTCTACGGCGAATACGGCAACACCTGCGTGGACGGCAAGGTCAACCAGTACCTGGCTACCGGCAAGCTGCCGGACAACGACCAGACCTGCGTCAAGCGGGCCGACTAGCGGTGCCGCCGACGGGCGCGGCCGGGCCTGCTCCGGCCGCTTCCCGGTTCAGTGGGAGACGTCGGCGAGGAACGCTGCCCAGGCGGTGGCGCTCAGCGTGAGTATCGGGCCGCCCGGGTTCTTGGAGTCGCGGACGTGGATGGCGTGGGGGCAGGTGGCCACTTCGAGGCAGTCGCCGCCTTCGCTGCCGCTGTAGCTGGACTTGAACCAGTTGAGACCGTGAGACAAGGGCTGGGCTGCTGCGCTGGTCATGACTCTCCTAGCAAGTCGTCCAGCAGGCTCTTCGTCTCCTCAGGGGTGAGGGCCTGCGACCGCAGCATCCCATATTTCTGTTGGTACACACTGACCTCGTCCGGATCATCGACCAGGAAGCTGATCCGTTGCGCTTCGATGTAGGCGAGATGCTCGTGTTCGGGTGTCTCCAGCAGGACCAGCGGGCCGTCCAGGGAGGCATGGGAGCGCCGGGCCGTCGGCATGATCTGAAGCCCTAAGAAGGGGAGTTCGGCGCAGGACCGGAGATGGCGGAGCTGGGCGCGCAGGATCTCCGGGCTGCCGATCGGCCGGTGGAGTACCACCTCTTCCAAGATGAAGTTGAGCATGGGCCGAGGCGCTTTACGCTCCAGCAGCTTCTGTCGGCTGAGGCGGCCGGAGACCCATTCCTCGGCCTGGCCTTCGTCCAGCGGCGGGTAGAGGGAGTCGAATGCTGCTCGGGCGTACGGCTCCGTCTGCAACAACCCAGGCACCACCTGGTTCTGGTACGACAGCAGTGTCAGCGCCTCCTCCTCGTGCTCCACCAGGTCCTGGACGAACGCGGGCAGCTTTTCCCGTTCCGGGACCTTCGCCACCGCGACCGCCAACGCCCCCTTGGTGTCGAGGAGTTCGTCCAGTGTCTCGGCCAGGTCGAGCTTCAGTGGTCGGCGGCCCTGCTCGATCGAGCCGATGGTGTCCTCGTGCAGTCCCACCCGCTCGGCCAGTGCGGGCTGGGTGATGCGGGCGGCCCTGCGGAAGTGACTCAGCTGGGCGCCGATCACATGCCAGGAAGTGATCCTCTTCGGTTTGTTCGCCGGGTGCATGCGCTCTGCCTTCCCCTCCCTGCGACGGCATGACACAGCCAGAAGTCGTACAGCGGATCTGTACGACCTGACACTGTGGTCCAGCATAGTTACGCACTGTGACAGTGGCGCCATGCACAAGGAGATCCAGACACTCTGCACCCGTTCGGTGTGCTACCGGCGTGAGCGCCGATCCGTGTCGCTGGCCAGGGAGTTCGCCCGTACCGCGCTCGCCGACTGGGACCTGGAGCGCCGGGCGGAGGACGTTCTGCTGTGTGTGAGCGAACTGGCCACCAATGCCCTGCTGCACGGCGTTCCGGCCGGTCGTGAGTACCGGCTGCGTCTGTTGCTGGGTGAGGACGGGCTGTTGCGCGTCGAGGTGCACGACAGCGGGGACGGGGAGCCGCGGATTCCGATGCCGGGTGACGGTGGCGCGGGGGAGTCCGGGCGGGGGCTGTTGCTGGTGAACGCTCTCGCGGACAAATGGGGGGTCGGAGAGCGCAATCCGGGCAAGATCGTGTGGTGTGAGTGGTGGCCGGTGGGGTGAGTGGTGGCCGGAGCGGGAGACCTTGCGTATCCGCCGGTCCCTCGGGCGCAGCTCTGCCTTGAGGGGCGTCTTCGTCCCGTAGCGGCCTCCGCATCTGCGTCCGAGGCCGCGCTCCCGGCCGGCTGTGGTTGCCGGGTCAGACCGCCCCGGTCGGCTGGGATGCGGCGGCCGGCCGGTCCTCCGCGGCGGCCGGTGGCGCCATGGCCTGCCGGCCCCACGTCGTACCGATGAGCACGAGGGCCGCCCCGATCGCGCCGAGCGGGCCGGGCCGGTCCCCGCCGACGGCGACGCCGATCACGGCGGCCCAGAGCGGCTCGGTGCCCAGCAGCAGGCTCACCCGGGACGGGGAGGTCCGGCGCACCGCCCACATCTGGACGAAGAAGGCGAACAGCGTGCACATCAGCGCCAGGTGGAGGAGCGCGGCCCACTGCTGGGGGGAGTAGGCGGCCGCGGCGTCCACCGGCGAGACGGCGGCGAACGGCGAGGCGAGCGCGAAGACGAGGACGGCGGTGGCGAACTGGACGACGGTCAGCGCCCCCGAGTCGGTCGAACGGACCGCCTTCATACGGCTCATGGCCATCACGTGCACGGTGCGGGCGACGGCCGCAAGCAGCATCAGGAGGTCGCCGGACGACGGGGCGGTGAACCCCGAACCCTGGGTCAGCAGGGCCACACCGGTCACGGACAGCGCCGCCGCGCCGATGAACGCCCCGGTGGGCCGGGTGCGGGTGGCCACGCCCTCCGCGAGCGGGGTGAAGATCATGGTCAGGCTGATGAGGAGGCCCGCGTTGGTCGCCGAGGTGTGCACCACCCCGAACGTCTCCAGCACCAGCACGCCCGACAGGAGTATGCCGAGAACCGCGCCCGCGGCGACCTCCCGGCCGCTCAGCCGGGTGATCCCGCGGCCCGCGACCACCGCCATCACCGGCGTGGCCACCACGAACCGCAGCAGGAGCAGGGCGATGACGGTGGTACCGGTGGCCAGCTCCTTGGCGGCCAGGTAGCTGGAACCCCAGACCACGGCCACCAGGACGACGGGCACATCGATGAGCCAGAGGGGCCGGTTGCCGGGGGATGCGGTGCGGGAGGTCAGGGTGGTCATGGTGGTGAGGTCCTTGGTTCGTGGGGGAGTCAGGCCGGCCCCGGCACTCCGCGAGGGCGGGGTGCCGGGGCCCGTCGGTGTGACCGGTCGGCGGGCGGTGAAGGCGGCCACCAGGACGTCGCGGTGCGCGGGAGCCGTCGCGTCCACCGGGCGCACCGGCGGGGTGACGGAGTGCAGGGTGCGGCGGTCGGCCCCGAGCAGCAGGTCGCCGGGTGAGTGAGGGGGTGAGCAACTCCTCGCCGGAGTCGGCGAAGACGGAGCTCTCGCCGCCTTCGACAGGGAGCTTACGGATCATCAGCGAGGTGCTGAACGTGACCCCGTCGCGGTCTCCCCGTCCGCTCCCGGCCAGGGGGCGTCGGTGCGTGAAGTTGTCACCCCGCTGCCTATCGCCGGTCACGGCGGTCCGTTAGCGTCCCCGGCGCACCATCCCCACGGGCTGCGTGCAGCCCCTTGGCCGACGGATGGATCGCCAACTGGGAGGTCGGGCGTGGCACCGGAGATATCTCGCAGACGCGTACTGGGAGTTGGCGCGGCAGCGGCAGGTGCGGCAATGGCCGGGTCGCTGCTGCCGCCGTCGCTGCAGCAGGCACTGGCGGACGACGCGGCGCGGCCGGCGCGCGGCGGGGGCGGACTCACCGACATCAAGCACGTCGTCGTGCTGATGCAGGAGAACCGCTCCTTCGACCACTACTTCGGGATGCTGCGCGGGGTGCGCGGCTACGCCGACCGCAATGCGGTCGAGCTGCCCGGCGGCCGGAGCGTCTACGAGCAGCCGGGGTGGCTGGGCCTCGGCACCGTCCTGCCGTTCGCGGTGCGTGCGGCGGCCGCCGCGCAGCGGAAGGAGCTGCAGTACATCGGCGCGCTGGACCACAGCTGGTTCGGCGGGGCGGTGGCGTGGAACGGCGGCTGGATGAACGGCTGGGTCACCGCCAAGACCGCCGCCACCATGGCGCACTACGACCGGCAGGACATCCCGCTGCACTACGAGCTCGCGGACACCTTCACCGTCTGCGACGCCTACCACTCCTCGATCCACTCCTCCACCAGCCCCAACCGCAACCACCTGGTAAGCGGATGGACGGGGTACGAGCCCAACGGGACGCGGGCGGTGGGCAACGACGCCTACGAGGAGAACACCCACACCGGCTACACCTGGACCACCTACGCCGAGCGGCTGGAGAAGGCCGGCCGCAGCTGGCGGGTCTACCAGGAGTGGGACAACTTCACCGACAACAACCTGGAGTTCTACGCGAGCTTCAAGGCGGTCGCGAAGAAGGCCCTGGCCAAGGTGGACGGGGTGCAGCACATGACCGCCTTCTACGGGAAGGTGGCGGGCGCCGACGAGGCCGGGCGCACGCGGCTGCAGGGGCTGCTGGAGGAGGGCGTCACGGCCCTGAGCCGCGCGGAGCGGAGCCTGTTCGAGCGGGCGCTGCGGCGGGGGGAGCCGGGCTCCACGGCGGCCGCGTTCGCCGCGGATGTGGCGCGCGGCACGCTGCCCGAGGTGTCGTACCTCGTGCCGTCCGCCGCGGACTCCGAACACCCGGGCTCCTCCTCCCCGGTCGAGAGCGCCACCCTCGTCTACAAGGTGCTGGACGCGCTCGGCAGGAACCCGGACGTCTGGCGGCACACCGCGCTCTTCCTGACCTACGACGAGAACGACGGGTTCTTCGACCATGTGCCGCCGCCGGTGCCGCCCGCCGGGACCGACGGGGAATTCTGGGACGGCCAGCCGACCGGTCTGGGCATCCGGGTGCCGATGATCGTCATCTCGCCGTGGACGGTCGGCGGCTACGCCTGCTCCCAGGTCTTCGACCACACCTCGGTCACCCGGTTCCTGGAGCGCTGGACGGGGATCGAGGAGCCGAACATCAGCGCCTGGCGGCGGACCGTGTGCGGCGATCTGACCGCCGCCTTCGACTTCTCCCGCGGGCGCAGGCAGCCGTCGGTGCGGCAGCCCGGCGCGATACCGGCGTTCAGCGAGCGGTGGGCGCCGCAGCCGCCGGCCCGGCAGGCGCTGCCGCAGCAGGAGCGCGGCAGCCGCCCGGCCAGGGCGCTGCCCTACCAGCCGGACGCCGACGGCGGCTTCGACCCGGGCGCCTCGGTCTTCCGGATGGGCGTCCGCAACGCCGGTAAGGCCTCCGCGCATCTGGCGCTCTATCCGTACGCGAAGGAATGTGACGCGCCGCAGCACCGGGAGGTGCAGGGGAGAGGGGAGTGGGAGGTGCCGGTGAGGGACGGCACGTACCGCTTCACGGTGACCGGGCCGAACGGCTTCCGGCGGGAGTTCGCCGGTACCGGACAGGGCGCGGCCGCGGCCGTCAGGATCAGCACGCGGATCGACGCCGGGCGGCAGGAGCTCCATCTGACCGTCATCAACCACAGCCGCACCGAGCTGACCGTCACCCTCGCACCGCTGGCCTACGCGGACACCGCGCCGCGCACGGTGCGGGTGAAGGCCGGCGGCAGCCGCACCGTCGCGCATCCCGCCGCGGACGCGCACGGCTGGTACGACCTCGAACTCACGGTCGCCGAGGACCGGTCCTTCCGCCGCCGGCTGATGGGGCATGTCGAGAACGGCAAGGAGTCGGTCACCGGCTGAGACACGGTGTACGGGCGGGGGCGGGGACGAGTTCCCCTTCCCGGCTCTTTTGTGGGGAAGTCCACAAAGAGGTCAAAGGATCTCTTCCGGCTGAGATTCTGCTCCGGAGAGGTGGACCGGACGCTTCCGCTTTTGGGCGTGCGGCGGCCCGCCCCGCCCCGTACATCCGCGCTCGGCACCGCCCGCCCTCGGGAGATATCGACGCACAACCCGGGAAGCAGACGAGGTCCGTGACCGCTCTGGCTCGGTGGTGTCTCAGGCGCCGCATCGTGGTGATCGTGCTCTGGCTCGCCGCCTTCGCGGGGGTCGCCGTGGCCGCGGGGGTGACGGGGGCCGCGTACTCGAACAACTACGAGGTGCCCGGGACCGAATCCGGGCAGGCGAGCGCCCGGATGGCGAAGGCCTTCCCGGGCCGCTCCGGGGACAGCGGCACCCTCGTGTGGCACACGGACTCCGGGACGGTGCGCTCCGGCGCCGTGGAGAAGACGATGCGGCACACCCTGGCGAAGATCGCCGGGCTGCCCGGCGTCTCCGAGGTGGAGAGCCCCTACGGCACACCGGCCGACGGCCCCGGCGCGCGGCAGATCAGCAAGGACGGGCACACCGCCTACGCCTCCGTGCTCTTCGACCGGCCCACCGACGACCTGGACGCCGCGCAGGTCCAGAAGGTCGTCGACACCGCGCAGGCCGCGTCCCGGCCGGGCCTCCAGATCGAGCTGGGCGGCGCCGGTATCGCGCTGACCGAGGCGCCACGCGCTCAGCTCCCGGAAATCATCGGGCTGTGCGCCGCGGCCGTGGTGCTCTTCCTCGCCTTCGGATCGCTCGCCGCGACCTTCCTGCCGATCATCACCGCGCTCGCCGCCGTCGGCACCGCCTCGGGCGGTATCACCCTGTTCAGCCACGCCATGACCGTCGCCGACTTCGCCCCGATGCTCGGCATGCTGATCGGGCTCGGCGTCGGCATCGACTATGCGCTGTTCATCGTCACCCGGCACCGCAAGGGCCTCCGCGAGGGCCTGCCGGTCGACGAGGCCGCCACCCGGGCCCTCGCGGTGTCCGGGCGTGCGGTCGTCTTCGCCGGTGCCACCGTCTGTATCGCGCTGCTGGGCATGCTGATCCTGCGGCTGAGCTTCCTCAACGGTGTCGCCCTCGCCGCCTCGCTCACCGTCGTGCTGACCGTGGCCGCCGCCGTCACCCTGCTGCCGGCGCTCCTCGGACTGATCGGGATGCGGGCGCTGAGCCGCCGTGAGCGCCGCCGGCTGGCCGAGCACGGACCGCGGCCCGAGCGGCCCACCGGTATCGCCGCCCGCTGGTCCGGCTTCGTCGAGCGGCACCCCAAGCTGCTGGGCGCCGTGGCGGCGGCCGTCATGCTCGCCCTGGCCCTGCCGACCTTCGGTCTGCATCTGGGCACCTCCGACCAGGGCAACAACCCGGCCACGTCGACCACCCGCAAGGCGTACGACCTGCTTGCGGGCGACGGCCCCGGCGCCGGTCACGGGAGCGGCTTCGGGCCCGGCTTCAACGGGCCGCTGACGCTCGTCGGCACGATGGACGGCGCCAAGGACCGGATCGCGTTCGAGAAGCTGCCGCACCGGCTGCGGGACACGCCCGGCGTCGCCGGGGTCAGCCGTCCCGTGTTCGACGGCGGCCACGGCACCGGCGTGATCACCGTCGTCCCCACCAGCTCACCGCAGTCCCGGCAGACCTCCGACCTGGTGGAACGCCTGCGGACGGAGGTGCTGCCCGAGGCCGGCGGCGCGACCACGCTGCGGGTGCAGGTCGGCGGGATCACCGCCGGCTACGACGACTTCGCCGCCGTCATCGTCGGCAAGCTGCCGCTCTTCATCGGCGTCGTGATCGCCCTGGGCTCGGTCCTGCTGCTGCTCGCCTTCCGCAGCATCGGCATTCCGCTCAAGGCCGCGCTGATGAACGTCGCAGCCGTGGCCTCGTCCTTCGGGATCGTGGTCGCGGTCTTCCAGTGGGGCTGGGGCAGCGAACTGCTGGGGCTGGGCAGCGCCGGCCCGATCGAACCGTTCCTGCCGGTCATCATGGTGTCGGTGCTCTTCGGCCTGTCCATGGACTACCAGGTGTTCCTGGTCTCCCGGATGTACGAGGAGTGGCAGCTGACGCACGACAACCGCCGGGCGGTACGGGTCGGCCTCGCCGAGACCAGCCGGGTGATCAACTCGGCGGCGGTCATCATGATCGCGGTGTTCGGCGCCTTCGTCCTCAGCGGCGACCGGATCATCGCGATGTTCGGCATCGGCCTGGCCTGCGCCGTCGCCCTGGACGCCTTTGTGCTCCGCACACTGCTGGTGCCCGCCCTGATGCATCTGCTGGGCGGCGCCAACTGGTGGCTGCCGTCCTGGCTCGACCGGTGGCTGCCCCGGATCAGCATCGAGCCGCCGCCGGAGCCGGCCGGGGTGCGGCTGCCCGGCCCCCAGGACGGGGAGAAACCGCTGGTGCAGGTGTAGGTCCGGCGCCCGGGCGACCTCCCGCGGACCGCCCCGTGCACGGTGTCCGCAGCCGGCGTGTCGCCCTTCGCCGCCCGTGCGCCGCCGCGGTTCTCATCCGACTCTCAGACACGGCACCTACCGTCGCGCCCATGGGTACCAGGACGACCGAGAAGCAGACCGACGACGAGACGACCGTGCCGGCCCAGGCCGCCACGGAGACAGCCGCGATTCCGGAGGCCACCGAGGCCGAGGCGGCCGGGAAGGCCGCCGCCAAGGCCGACGAGCAGGCCGATGACAACGCCGCTCTCGCCGCGCAGGACGAGGCCAGTGACCTCGACGCGGGCGACGGCACCGACGAGCCCGGCAACGGCCCGGACACCGCCCCCGTGACGACGTCCACCGGGATCGCCGCCGGCGCCGGTGCCGTCGTCGCCGCGGGGCTCGGTGTCGCGTCCGTCTCCGGCACCTGGCTCGGCACGACGCTGGCCGAGCGGGCGAACCTGATGGGCCAGATCAAGCTCCAGTCGGGCAAGGCCCAGGCCGCCGAGCAGATCTCCGCCGTCTACGGCGCCTCCTGGCACACCAATGCCCTGGTCAACGGCTTCTTCGCACTCCTCGCCGTGATCGCCGCCGCCGTGGTGCTCACCCGCTCGCGCGCCACCTGGGTGCGGGCCGTGGCCTGGGGCGGACTGGCGCTGGGTGCGCTGGGCATCCTGATCTCCGCGGGCATGTACCTCGACCTCTTCGGCAGCATGCCCACCGTCCCCAAGATGCCGGCCGGCGGTGGCGGCGGACCTGCTGCTCCGTAGGACACCGAGGCCGACGCCCGCCAAGACCCACCGGTCCGCCCGGTGGGTCTTCTGCCGTCGGCGGGGACGCGGCGGCCCCGGTGCGGCCGCCCGGGCGGCCGGAGCGACCGTGCGCTTCCCCTGCGTCACACGGGAATCCGCAAGTTGATTGAGCCCTCACGGTCACCGATCTAACATGGGTAACTACCGTGCGTAGATCAACAGTTGGCTGTTGGGGTGAGATCAGCGAACAACCCAGTCGAAACACCTTCCTTCCCTGATGATGCCGGAGCGGACTACTTCATCCGTGAGTACCGCACCGCCGTGAATCCCGCCCGGCGGGACCTCCTGGAGAGCAAGCCGCCCCTGCTCATCCTGACCACGTCGGCGAACGCCCCGGAATCCCACACCCACCGGGTCCTGGAAGCACTGCGCTGGGCCCTCGGCCCCGAGCACAAGCGGGTGCTCCATACCGTGCTGCACGCCGAGGAAGAGGTGCCGCTCCTGAGCGTGCGGGCGGGCGCGGGGCTCGGGTTCGACATTCCCCGGCGCTCGGCCCCCGACCGGTTCCCCGACTTCTGGCTGATGGCGGACGCCGTCGACCACATACAGGAGAGCCGGGCCGGCAGCGGCGGGCTCGGGGCGCGCAAGTTACGCGACCACGTCTACCGGCAGCGCGCCGAACGGGGCGGACTCCCCGGCGTGCTGTGGCACATGGGCGGCACGGACACCGCACCGATCGGCGGAGTGCGCGGCTTCTTCGTCGGCCTCGTCTGGCACTCGGTGACCCGGACCCTGCCCCGCTGGATCTGGGCCCGCCGGCAGAACCGGCGACTGGTGAGATCCAAACGGAGCGGCTGGCTCGGCAAACACCTCAACGCGACCGCCGGCGGAGCGCCGGTGTTCGAACTCCTCGACCAGGTAGGGGCCCGCCAGGCGCCCCGGCTCAGCCTGGAACCCGATCATCCCCGGCACAAGGAGGGACTCGCCGCCCTCGAACTCCTCCTGCTGCGCGCCCTGCTGGAGGATCTGGAAAAACCGGCCGTCGGGCGGCTGCTGCCCAAGCGCCGCCGCCGGGTGTCACGCCCCGTGCTGCTGCTGGAGATCCCGCCGGAGGGAGCCCCGGGGGCGGACGCGGCGGAGCGGTTCCTGCGCGCGTTCCACACCCTCCAGTCCGGTCTGGACGGACCGGGTCCGCTCGTCATCGCGGTCGGCAGGCCCTCCGGCTCCCTGCAGTCGGACCTGGGGGTGGAACGCACCAACCTCCGCCGGGCGAGCAGCCTGCTCCACTCCAGCAACCCGCGGCCGGTCGTGGTGCCGCTGGAGGACGAGCCCTTCGAGCGCCCCGGGCTGCAGATTCCCCCGGTGCAGCCGCGGAAGTTCATGATGGGCTGGCGCGCCGTGACCGCTGTCGAACTGACCGCGCTGGCCGCGGTCCTGGTGGGCGGCGCGGCTGCCCCCAGTTTCTGGGACGCGCCGCCGGACACCAGGTGCGTCGGCGGGGACCGTCCGGTCGCGTCCGACGGTCAGAACAAGATGGTCGAAGTGAAGCCGAAGGAGTGGTACCGGGCGACGCTGGACCGCATCGAGGCGCAGAACCGCGACGCCGAGAAGTACGCCAAGGACCGGGCGGTGCGTACCGTCGTGGTCTTCGAATCGGACCCGCCGACGGACGTCCGGGACACCATCTTCGACGGGGCCATCCCCGAGCTGCGCGGGATCGCCATGTGGCAGGAGTGGCTGATCAACGATGCCGCTTCGAACTCCTCCCGGGTACCGCTGCGGGTGGAGGTACGGCCGGTCGGCGCGGGCTTCCGCAACGCGGTCCCCGCCGTGCGTCACCTCATCCAGGAAGTCAAGCAGGAGGACTCCGGAGAGGAGTACGAGAAGATCGTCGGCGTCCTGGGCTTCGCGCAGAGCACCAAGGAGACGCGGGACGCCGTGGAACTGCTGGGCCGGGCCGGCATCCAGATGCCGATGGTCGGCACGACCGCGACGGCGGACGAGATGCAACGCAGCGACACCTACTGGCCCTTCACCCCCGACAACAGCGAAGAGGCCCGCGTCGAGGCCGCCTTCGCCTCCCGTTCCAACATCGTGGCGAAGGCGGCGCAGGCCAAGCCGAACGCGCCGGTGGAGTGTGTTCCCGCCGGCAAGGCGGTGATCGTACGGACCCCCGGCGACCTCTACAGCGAGAGCCTCGCCGACAAGTTCCAGCAGTTCTTCAAGGGGGACAAGACGGTCATCAACTTCTCCCAGAGCTCACAGCTCATCGGCACACCCGCGGGCACACAGAAGGCGACCTCGCCGGACCGGCTGGCCAGCCAGGTCTGCCAGGCCCTGAAGGCCGACCCGGACACCGCTGTCTACTGGACCGCACGGGCACGGGACTTCACGGCCTTCGTCAACGCCATGAACGTCAACGGGACCTGCATCGAGAACGGCCTCACCGTGCTCGGCGGCAATGAGCTGACGAATGTGGCACTCACCGGCGAGTACGCGGGAAAGGGCTGGCTCCGGCTGTACCACTCCGCACACCGGCTGCCCGAGGAAGACACCCGAGCCAGCGCGAAGACCCAGGAGTTCGTCCGCCTCTACAACCGGAACTATGCGCACGACCCCTGGCGGCAGGACGGACACTCCGCGGTCTCCTACGACGCGTTCCACGTCCTCTCCAAGGCGGTGGACGAGGCCCATACGGGCAACAGCGTCTACCGGCAGTCCATCGTGACCGGGCTGAGGAACGGCATCAGCTTCGACGGCGCCACCGGGTTCGTCCGGTTCTCCGAGTTCAGCAGCGGCCCCCCGGAGCACAAGACCCTGGTGATCCTCAGGCAGGCGGCCTCCGGTCCCGAAGCGGTCGTCGCCTGCGGCGCCTACAGCCAGTCGGTGAAGACGGCGGAGCAGGATCCGGCGTGCCCCCACTGACCTTCACCGCGGCCGGTGTCCGGGGTCCCTACGGCCCCCGGACACCGGCCCTAGGTATCCGCCCGTCCGCCGGTACCGGTTCCTAAGGACCGTACGGGCCGGAGATCGGGAACTCTCCCGATGTGGCGGACCCCCCTTGGCGACGAGGCTGGAGCCACTCGGCAAAACGTCGGGGCAGCACCTCACCGCCGTCAGGGGAGACACCATGTACCACTCCGAACTGGAGCTCCGGGTCCGCTATGAAGAGCTGCGCCGCGAGGCCGCCCGGCGGCGCCTGGTGCGCGAGGCGACCGAGACCCGCGGCGCCGCCCGATCCGGGGCGAACGAACCCGAAGGGCGGGTGAGTGCGCGGGGCCGGCGGGCGCGGGTACGCCGCGCCACCGCCTGACCGCGAGACTCCCGTGCCACGCCACACGCCGGCACCGCAGCCGGCCCGACCGCCGCACGCCCGGCCCCAGGTGCTCACCGCACCGGGCCGGGCGTTCCGCGTCACGGGCCACTCATTCCGCTTACCGAAATCCACTGCCGGATTGTCGGACCCCTGTGCCATGCTCGGCAGCGTGGAGACCAGGTCCGTCAGTCCCGTGTTCGTCGGCCGCGCGGCCGAACTCGCCGTGCTGGGGGACGCGCTCGACCGCATCGCGGCATCCGGCGAGCCCCAGGCCCTGCTGATCGGGGGTGAGGCAGGGGTCGGAAAGACCCGTCTCATCGAGGAGTTCGGCGAGTCCGCCCGCGCCCGCGGTGCGCTCGTCGCACTCGGCGGCTGCATCGAGATCGGCTCCGAAGGCCTGCCCTTCGCCCCGTTCTCCGCGATCCTGCACACCCTCAACTGGCATCTGCGCGACGAGCTGGCCGCCGCCGTCGCCGGCCAGGAGGGCGAACTCTCCCGCATCCTGCCCGAACTGGGCGAGACCCCCGGCGAGGCCCACGACGAGGAGATCGGCCGCGCCCGCCTCTTCGAGCTGACCGCCCGCCTCCTGGAGCGGCTCGCCGCGCACCGCACCCTGGTCATCGTCGTCGAGGACCTCCACTGGGCCGACCGCTCCACCCGCGAGCTGCTCGCCTACCTCCTGAAGGCCCTGCACGACGCCAGCGTCCTCCTGGTGGCGACCTATCGCTCGGACGACATCCACCGCCGCCACCCGCTGCGCCCCTTCCTCGCCGAGATCGACCGGATGCGCACGGTCCGGCGCGTCGAGCTGGCCCGCTTCAACCGCGAGGAGGTCCGCTCCCAGATCGCCGGGATCAACGGCAGCGACCCCGAAGAGGACACCGTCGACCGGGTCTACAAGCGCTCGGAGGGCAACGCCTTCTTCGTCGAGGAACTGGCCCGCGGCCTCGCCGACGGCGCTCTGCACGGCCTCAGCGACCCCCTGCGCGATCTGCTGCTGGTGCGCGTCGAGGCGCTGCCCGAAGACGCCCAGCGGGTGGTGCGCACGGCCGCCGAGGGCGGCTCCACGGTCGAACACGAACTCCTCGCCGCCGTCTGCCGGATGCCCGAGGACGACCTCATCGAGGCGCTGCGGGCGGCCGTCGGCAGCAACACCCTCGTACCCACCCAGGACGGCACGGGCTACCGCTTCCGGCACGCCCTCGCCCGCGAGGCCGTCGTCGACGACCTGCTGCCCGGTGAGCGCACCCGCCTCAACCGCCGCTACGCCCAGGCCTTGGAGGCCAACCCCTCCCTGGTCCGCGCCGAGGCCGGCGCCGCCCGGCTGGCCAGCTACTGGTACAAGGCCCACGACGCCGCCAAGGCCCTGCCCGCCGTCCTCGCCGCCTCCGTCCAGGCCCGCCGCCGCCATGCCTACGCCGAACAACTGCGGCTGCTGGAGCGCGCCCTGGAGCTGTGGGACGACGCGCCCACGGAGGTCCGCCAAGGGGTGCGCCCGGTCGACTACGCCGAGGCGTATCCGGCCTGCGGCTGCCACGACGGCGACGCCCTGAGCTTCCTCGACCTGCTCGCCGAGATCGCGGTGGCCGCCCGGCTGTCCGGTGACAACGAACGCGCCTTCACGATCACCCGGCGCGCCCTGCGCTCGCTGCGCGACGAGAACGACACCCTGCGCAAGGCATGGTTCCTGGTACAGCGCTCCCGGCTCTGCCAGGGCACCGGCCGCGGAAACGGCTGGGATGACCTGGGCACCGCACAGGAGCTGGTGCGCGGGCTGCCGCCGTCCTCCGTGCACGCCGAGGTGATGGCCGCCGTCGCCAGCTGGGCGGTCCTGCACGAGCCGGGACCGGACACCTTCACCACGGCCGAACGCGCCGTGGAACTCGCCCAGTTGGTCGGCGACGAAGAGGCCGAGCTCAACTCCCGGCTGACCCTGGCGGGGCTGCGGGTCGACTCCGGCGAGGTCGACGAAGGCCTCACCGACTTCCGGACGAGCCTGGACCGCGCCGTCAGCCGCGGCTACTTCGCCGTCATCGCCCGCGGCCATACCAACCTCCCGTCCGCCCTGGAAGGCGTCGGCCGCTCCCGCGAAGCCGTCGAGGTCACCGAGCGGGGCGTCGAACTCACCACCCGCTACGGCCTCAAGGACAGCACCAGCTGGGTCCTGGGCAACCGCGCCGAATCCCTGCAGTCACTGGGCCGCTGGGAGGAGGCGGGCCGGGCCGTGGCCGACGCCCGCCGCCTCGCGCAGAGCCACCGGGCCATCGCCCTGGCCGCCAGCCGGCGCATCGATCTCGCGCTGAACGAGGGAGACCTCGCCGAGGCCGAGCGCGAACTGGCCGTCGCCCAGGAGCACTACGGCACCCACGATCCCCAGCCGCAGCACGCCATCGTCATGGCGCAGCACGCCCTGCGCGTCGCCGCCCGCCAGGGCCGCCTCCTCGATGCCCGCAGCATCCTCCAGCAGGCCCTGGACGCCGGCTTTCCGCCCGGCACCCAGCGCTATGCCTGGCCGCTGCTGTGGGCGGCCACCACCGCCGAAGCGGACGCCCGCGGACTGCCCGCCGCCGAGCCCGGCCGGGCCGCGATCCTCGCCCGCATCCGGGACGCCGCCAAGCGGCTGCCGCAGCTCAGCCCGGTCTGGTCGGCGTACGGCCTCGCGGTCGACGCCGAACTCCGCCGTGCCGAGGGCCGCGAGACCCCCGACGCCTGGGCCGGGGCGGTCGCCGCCTTCGAGCCCCTGGAGCGCCCGCACGAACTCGCCCGGGCCTGCTACCGCTGGGCCGAATCACTCCTCCACGGCAGCGAGCGGGCCACCACCGGACTGCACGGCCGCACCCCGCGCGAGGCCGCCGTCCTCCTGCTCACCCAGGCGCACACCGCCGCCGTGACGATGGGCGCCCGCCCGCTCGCCGACGAACTCGAACTCCTCGCCCAGCGGGCCCGTATCCCCCTGCCGGGCCTGACACCGGCGGCCACGGCCGGGACGTCCACCGGTAACGGCCGCGCTGCCGCCGAGGCGTCCGCACCCTCCGGCGCCGCCCCCGTCGAATCCCTCGGTCTGACCCCGCGCGAACGCGATGTGCTGCGGCTCGTCGCCGACGGCCGCAGCAACCGCCAGATAGCCGACGCCCTGTTCATCTCCCCGAAGACGGCCAGCGTCCATGTCTCCAACATCCTTGCCAAGCTGGGCGTCTCCGGCCGGGGCGAGGCGGGCGCGGTGGCGCACCGCCTGCGCCTGTTCGGCGAGCCGACGCCCGGCTAGGACGGGTCCGGGTCCGGGTCCGGGTTCGGGGCCTGGGACCGCGGGGTCTCGTCCGGCCGCGGCGGGGCCGTCCTGACGACGACGGTGCCCGAGGAGAGATCGATCGGGCCCTTCCCGGGATCGCCGTCGCCCACGTCATCGACGACGAGCGACATCTTCTGCCGCTCCTCGTCGGTGTGTTTGCGCCCCGGTGCGAACAGTTCCTCCGCGATGTTGAACATGGTGCCCTGCCCCCTCTTCGGCGTGAGCGCACCCGTCCCCCTGGCCCCCCGAGTGTAGGCAGGACAACCGGAAAGGGGATCTGCCGGATCAGCTCACTGTGAGGCGGAGAATCCGGTCATCGCCCTTGTGCGGCGTGCCCCGTCCGTCCGTGTTGCTGGTGACCAGCCACAACGCACCGTCGCCGGCCGCCACGACGGTCCGCAGCCGTCCGTAGGTGCCCTTCAAGAAGGCCTGCGGAGCGGCCACCGGCTTCGTCCCGTTCAGCGGGATCCGCCACAGCCGTTCGCCGCGCAGCGAGGCCATCCAGATCGAGCCCTTGGCGTAGGCGATACCGCTGGGCGAGGCGTCCGCGGTCTTCCACTGCTCGACCGGGTTCACGAACCCGGGGCCCTTCGCCCCGCCCTTGGCCCGGCCCTCGACCTCCGGCCAGCCGTAGTTCTTGCCCGGCTCGATGAGATTGAGCTCGTCCCAGGTGTCCTGCCCGAACTCCGAGGCCCACAGCCGCTTGTCGTCGTCCCAGGCCAGCCCCTGCACATTGCGGTGGCCGTAGTCGTACACCACCGAATCCGCCTCGGGGTTGCCGTGCGCCGGCTCGCCGTCCGGTGTCATCCGCAGGATCTTGCCGGCCGGGGAGTCCTTGTCCTGGGCCAGCCCGGTGTCGCCGGTCTCGCCGGTGCCGGCGTAGAGCATCTTGTCCGGGCCGAACGCGATCCGGCCGCCATTGTGGACCTGACCCTTGGGGATGCCCTTGAAGATCGTGTCGGGCGCGCCCAGCTGATTGCCCGGCGGACGCTTCTCGTCGTAGTTCATGCGGGCGATGCGGTTGTCGGACGCGGTGGTGAAGTACGCGTACACCTGGTGGTCCGCACCGAACGTCGAGGACACCGCGATCCCCAGCAGCCCGCCCTCGCCCCCCGGGTCCACCCCCGGCACCGACCCCAGCTCGGTCTTCTTCCCGTTGTCCGCCGAGACCCGGACGATCTTTCCGGTGTCACGGGAGGCGACCAGCAGATCCCCGCCCGGCAGCACCGCCACGCCCCACGGCGCTGTGAGACCGGTGGTCAGGGTGCTGGTCACCTTCACCGAACCCTTGGCGGGCGGTGCGGTGGACGACGGGGTGGCGCCCGGCGAGGCGGCGGCGCCGGAGCTCTTCGACGGGGCGGCGGAGGAGCTGCCCCCGCCCTGGGGCTGCGCGCCGCCGGACGAGCAGCCCGCTGCCAGGAGCAGCGAAGCGGCGGCCAACACGGCGGTCTGGGAACGGCGTTGCACGGCAGGGGTCCTCTCGTCGGCAGGGCGTGGACAAGAACACCACATCGCGCGCCGCCCCGCCGCGCCTTGTGCGTGCCGAAGCCACTCCCACCTGCCATGATCCGGCGCAGACGGCCGGGCCGCGAACGGGGTCGTGGGACTCCTCTCGCTGATCGCCATGGGCTCACTGTTCTGGATCCCCGACGCGTAGGGAGCAGGACGGCGCGCGGTCCGCTTCCCCCGTGTGGCGGCGCCGCCACGGAGATCCACCGCATGGCGGAGCGCCGTGGGAGCAGCAGCGCGAGGGCGCCTGGGCCCGGCTCCTCCCCTTGTTGCAGGCGAGGACCAACCTGTGGGTCCAGTACAACCAGCCCGGACTGATCGACCGCGTCCGCCCGGACCTGACCACCAGCCGCTACACCCTGCCCACCACCGCCCCGGTCGGCCACCGCATCATCTCCGGCCCGGACGGCTCCATGTGGTTCACCGAACTGGCCGCCGACACCGTCGGCTCTATCACCACCGGCTGCCCCACCCCCACACCGGCGTCCTGAGCCGACAGCGTGCGCCCCGGACGGACGCCGGGGAGCCGACGGAATCCGCTGACGGACGGGCAGCGATGAATCGCCCGGGGCGTCGCGGGGCGGGCCGGACTTCTCCCACACGCCCCGAGCCGGCGGCCCATCGGCCAGGCCCTAATACCAGGACCCGCGGGCCGGCGGCAGCGCGGCGATCTCCGCCAGATCCTCGCGGGTGAGCGTCAGATCCACGGCCTTGGCGTTCTGCGCGGCCCAGCGTTCCTTCTTCGTGCCCGGTACCGGCACGACATGCCGGCCCTGCGCCAGTACCCACGCCAGCGCCACCTGCCCGGGCGTCGCGCCGTACCGGGCGCCGACCCGCCGCAGCCCGGCCACCACCGGCTGGTTCGCGGCCATCATCTCGGCGGTGAAGCGGGGGTGGCGGGCCCGAATGTCCTCCGGTTCGAAGCCCTGCCCCGGGGTGAGGGTGCCGGTCAGATAGCCGTTCCCCAGCGGCATCGCCGCCAGGAAGCCGACGCCCCGCGACGCGCACCACGGCAGCAGCGCCTCCAGCGCCTCCGGCGACCACACCGACAGCTCGGCCTGCACACTGCTGACCGGGAACACCTGCTGGATCCGCTCCAGTTGGGCCAGCGTGCCGTCGTGCATCCGGGACCTGGGACGCGCCCGCCCGCCCGGCCGCCGCTCCGTACGGGCCGCGCGGGCCGGCCGTACCGCCCGCGCGCCCACCGCGCACAGCCCCAGCGACCGCACCTTCCCGGCCGCCACCAGCTCCGCCATCGCCCCCCAGGTCTCCTCGACGGGCACCTCGGGATCGGCCCGGTGCAGCTGGTAGAGATCGATACGGTCGGTCTGCAGCCGGCGCAGCGAGGCATCGCAGGCCCGCTTGACGTAGCCGGGCCGCCCATTGGCCACGATGTGCTGCTCACCCACCAGCAGTCCGCACTTGGTCGACACGAACGCGTCCGCCCGCCGCTCCTTGAGCACCCGCCCCACCAGCAGCTCATTGGTGAACGGGCCGTACATGTCGGCGGTGTCCAGCAGGCTGCAGCCCCGGTCCAGCGCGGTGTGCACGGCCCGCAGCGAGCTGTCCAAGCTGCGCTGCGACTCGGTGTACCCCCAGCTCATCGGCATACAGCCGAGCCCGATGGCGCCCACTTCGAGGGCCGCCGCACCGATTGTCCTGCGCTCCACCTGGTTGTGCCTCCGTCCCCTCGCCCCCGGTCAAGGGCCAGACCAAACTAACGTCTGAACAGAACGTCTCTTCGCATAGCCTCGGGCCATGGCACCAGCAGACCAGCGCACCGAGGCGCACGACGTATGGCTCCCGATCCCGCCCGACGAGATCGAGGGCCTTCCCGACGGTCTCCACTACGTCCACTGGGACGCCGGCCCCGACTACCCGGCCGACCCCGCCCGGTGCGCCTTCTATGCCGTTCCCTACATGAAGAGCGCGGAGGTCCTCCTGCGTCCGCTGTCCCGGATGAGCCGGGTACGGGTGGTGCAGGCGCTCACCGCCGGCGTCGAGCACCTGCTCCCCGTGCTGTCCGACATGCCGTCCGGTGCCCAACTGTGCAACGCCCGCGGGCTCCACGACGCCAGCACCGCGGAGCTGGCGCTCACCCTGATCCTCGCGGCGCTGCGCGACATCCCCGGCTTCGTCCGGGCCCAGGAAGCGGGGGAGTGGCGGCCGGACTTCCGGCCGGCGCTGGCCGACAAATCGGTCCTCATTGTGGGCTATGGTTCGATCGGCAGTGCCATCGAAGACCGGCTCACACCCTTTGAATGTGCGCGGGTCGTACGCATCGCACGCACCGCGCGTGACACAGTGCGCGGCCCTGTGCATCCACTCTCCGACCTGTCCGCCCACCTGCCCGACGCGGACGTCGTCGTGCTGGCGACTCCGCTCACCGACGCCACCCGTGGCCTGGTGGGAAGCACGTTCCTGGCGCGGATGAAGGACGGCGCACTGCTGGTGAACGTCGCGCGCGGCGGAGTCGTCGACACCGGGGCGTTGCTCGCCGAGCTGGAATCCGGACGGCTGTACGCGGCGCTCGATGTCACCGACCCGGAACCCCTGCCCGCCGGGCATCCGCTGTGGCACGCTCCCGGCGTACTCATCACTCCACACGTCGGTGGCCCCAGCTCTGCCTTCCTGCCCCGTGCGAAGCGGCTGCTGCGGGACCAGTTGACGCTTTTCGCGGCCGGAGAACCCCTGCGGAACGTGGTCGCGACCGCCGACTGAAAGCGGTTGCGCGTAGCACTACGAGGCCGTACGACTGCAAGGAGTGTTCGCCATTCGCTCGTAGTCACGCTCCGTAGAGACGCTATGTCCCTGAGTGACGGAACTGGTGTATCGTCCGAGCGGGGACGACGCCGGGAGCGACGCGGCGCGTGCGAACGATCCGGGACTCGAGGGGGGCGACGGGCGATGTACGGTCGATGGACGAGTAGCGAGAAGCACGATCCACGAGCGCCCGCGGGAATACTGCGAGGCCCCCAGGAGCACCGCTCGCGACGGCGCCCGG
This sequence comes from Streptomyces sp. NPDC048637, assembly GCF_040650675.1. Taxonomy (NCBI): domain Bacteria; kingdom Bacillati; phylum Actinomycetota; class Actinomycetes; order Kitasatosporales; family Streptomycetaceae; genus Streptomyces; species Streptomyces sp. NPDC048637. The sequence continues at coordinate 20,486 of NZ_JBEZHQ010000049.1, read as the reverse complement.
TGCGGGTGAGCGGGAGAATCCGGTGAGCGCCCCCGGGGCGATGCTCTCCAGGCCACCGGCGCCGGCCGGCAATCCGCCGAGCGCGGTGCCGCAGGTCGTGCTGGCCGTGCTCTGCGGCGGCTATGCCATCGGCGCCGCGTGCGGCTGGGGGTCGCCCGAAGTCGCCGCCATCATGGGGGACTTCGGCCTCAGTTTCGCGGCGTTCCTGGCGGCCGTCTCCTGCGGGCTGTACGCACGCAAGCGCCGCAGCCGGTTCCGTCCGGCATGGATGCTGTTCGCCGCGTCCTCCGGGATGGCCGGTCTCGGCAACGGCGTATGGGGCTGGTACGAGGTCATCGAAGGGGTCACGGTACCCAGCCCCTCCCTCGCCGACTTCTGCTTCCTGCTGTTCGCGCCGCCGGCCATCGTGGGCCTGCTGGTGCTCGCCAAGAGGCCGGTGACCAGGGCCGGTTGGGTCTGCCTGGGCCTCGACTCCTGGCTGATCGCAGGGTCGCTGGTCACCCTCTCATGGAGCCTCGCGCTCGCGCACACCGCCCATTTCCAGGGCCGCAGCGTGGCGCAGAGCGCACTGTCGCTGGCCTATCCGCTGCTGGACATCGTGCTGGTGAGCATGGTGCTCGCGCTGCACTTCCGGCGCTCCTCGGTGCACCGCTCGGCGATCAACACCGCGGTCGCGGCGCTGGCGTTGACGGTGCTGTGCGACGCCCTGTTCAGCTCGCCGCTGCTGCGCGAGCATTACCGCTCCGGCCAGATCCTGGACGCCGGATGGTTCGCCGGCTCGATGCTGCTGGCCTACGCGCCCTGGGTCGCCCGCCGCGCGGGTGAGGAGTGCACCGAGGAGGACGTCAAACCCGCCGCCCGCCGGGTCCAGCCGCACGGCAGCCGCCCCATCGCGGGCTCGCTCGCCGCGCTGACCCCGTATCTCGCCGCCGCCGTCTGCACGCTGGGCATCCTCACCAACGTCCTGGACGGGCGGCGCATCGACCGCGTGGTGCTCTTCACCGGCTGCACGGTCGTCCTCGCGCTGGTCGTCCGCCAGGGCATCATGCTGCTCGACAACATCACGCTCACCCAGGAACTGGCGCAGAAGGAGAACCACTTCCGCTCCCTGGTGCAGGGCTCCAGCGACGTCATCATGATCGCCGCCCCGACCGGTGTGCTCCGCTATGTGAGCCCGGCCGCCGCCGGTGTCTACGGCCGCGACGCCGAGGAACTGGTCGGCTCCGAGCTGGCCTCGCTGATCCACCCCGAGGACCTGGGCCGGGTGGTGCACGAGGTCCGCAGATTCCTCGCCGCGGCCCCCGAGGACGAACCGACCACCCGTATCGAATGCCGCTTCCGCGCCGGCGAGCAACGCTCCGGCGGCGACGGCTGGCTGAACGTCGAATCCACGGTCAACCGCCACCACGGCGGCCTGATCTTCAACTCCCGCGATGTCACCGAACGCGTCCGGCTGCAGGCCCAGCTCCAGCACAACGCCTCGCACGACGCGCTCACCGACCTGCCCAACCGCGCGCTGTTCACCGAACGCGTCACCCAGGCCGTCACCGGCCGCCGGGCCAGCGACCACGACACCGCCGTGCTCTATATCGACCTCGACGGCTTCAAGCAGGTCAATGACACCATCGGCCATCAGGCGGGCGACGAACTGCTGGTGCAGGCGGCCCGCAGGCTCGCCGACTCGGTGCGCTCCGGTGACATAGCGGCGCGGCTGGGCGGCGACGAGTTCGCCGCGCTGATCACCGGCGACGGCACCCGCGACCGGGCCGCCCGTGAGTTCCGCATCCACGAGATCGCCGACCGGCTGCGCATCAAGCTCTCCGAGCCGTACCGCATCGACGGGCGGGACGTGCGGGTGGCGGCCAGCATCGGCGTCGCCTTCGCCGACCTCGGGGTGAGCCCCGCGGGCCTGCTGCGCAACGCCGACCTCGCGATGTACCGCGCCAAGCAGGCTGGCAAGGGCCGGGTGGAGCTCTACGCCCCGCAGATGCAGAACGAGGTCGCGCACCGCGCCGAGCTCGCCGGCAAACTCCGTACGGCCCTGAACGACGGCGCGTTCGCGCTGCTGCACCAACCGGTGGTGGAGCTGGCGACCGGACGGGTCACCGCGGTCGCGGCACACGCCCGCTGGCGCTCCGCCCAGGGCATTCTCTTCACCCCGGCCGAGTTCCTGCGGGTCGGCGACCGCGGCCGGCTCGCCGACGACGGCGACCGCGCCGCGGAGCTGGACCGCTGGCAGCTGGAGGAGGCCGTCGAGCAGGCCGCGGCGCGCCACCGGGCCGGCTATCCGGTCCCGGTCGCGGTCCGGCTCTCCGCCCGCCGGCTGCTGGACCACGCACTGTCCCCCAAGGGCGTCGAGTCGCTGCTCACCCGGCACGGACTGCCCTCGCGCGCGCTCGTCGTGGAACTGTCCGAAAGCGATCCCCGTATCCCGCTGGACGACCTGGAGCGCCGGCTGGTCGCGCTGCGCCGACTGGGCGTACGGATCGCCCTCGACGGCTTCGGCAGCGGGTACGCCGCCATCAGCGCGCTGCGCCGGCTCCCGGTCGACGTACTGCGGCTGGACCGCGGGCTGGTGGACGGTGTGGTGGAGTCCGCCCGGCTGCACAAGATCACCGCGGGGCTGCTGCGGATCGCCGGCGACCTGGGCATGCAGTCCGTCGCGGACGGCGTCGATCTGCCCGAGCAGGTCCTCGCGCTGCGCTCCATGGGCTGCACGCACGGGATGGGCACGGCGTTCTCCGGGCCGCTCGACGAACACCGGCTGCGGCGGTCCCTGACGCATGCCCACTATCCGGTGCCGGACCTGGCGGGCCAGGGGCGCGCGGTGGTGCTCACCGGCAGCGGTCTGCCCGGCCGACAGGGCGGTCCCGTCGGTCCGGAATCGCTCGTGCATCCGCCATTGCGCTCAAATAGTGAGACCTCCGTCCCACCCACTTGACACTCGGTGCACGGCGGGGGGAGGGTCAGTGCCATGCGCACCCGAATTCTCGTACTTGGAAAGCGCGTCGGCTGAAGCTGGTCCCTGACGAAACCAGCTCATCGCACCGACGCGCTCCCCTCGCTTGCCACTTGGCACGGGGGGTTTTTTGTTGCACAGCAACCTCACAAATCCCGTCAAAACCCTCAGCTTCGAGAAGAGACGCAGATGACCGAGCAGGCCTCCGGGGCCCACCATCCGCAGCCGCGGGCCCGTAACGCCGGCGGACCGCAGCAGCCCGCCACCGTCGAGCACGTCACGGGTGCGCAGTCCCTCATCCGTTCGCTCGAGGAGGTCGGGGCCGACACCGTGTTCGGCATCCCCGGCGGTGCGATCCTTCCCGCGTACGACCCGATGATGGACTCCTCGAAGGTCCGGCACGTCCTGGTGCGCCACGAGCAGGGCGCCGGCCACGCCGCTACGGGATATGCGCAGGCCACCGGCAAGGTCGGTGTGTGCATGGCGACCTCGGGTCCGGGTGCCACCAACCTCGTCACCCCGATCGCCGACGCCCACATGGACTCCGTCCCGCTGGTCGCGATCACCGGCCAGGTCGCGTCCAAGGCGATCGGCACGGACGCGTTCCAGGAAGCGGACATCTGCGGCATCACGATGCCGATCACCAAGCACAACTTCCTGGTCACCGACCCGGCCGAGATCCCGCGGACGATCGCCGAGGCGTTCCACATCGCGGCCACCGGCCGTCCCGGCCCGGTCCTGGTCGACATCGCCAAGGACGCCCTCCAGGCGCAGACCACCTTCGTCTGGCCGCCGCACACCGAGCTCCCCGGCTACCGCCCGGTGACCAAGCCGCACGCCAAGCAGATCCGCGAGGCCGCCCGGCTGATCGCCGAGTCCAAGCGCCCGGTGCTCTACGTCGGCGGCGGGGTGATGAAGGCCGGTGCCACCGCCGAGCTCAAGGTGCTCGCCGAGCTGACCGGCGCCCCCGTCACCACCACTCTGATGGCCCTGGGCTCCTTCCCCGACAGCCACCCCCAGCACGTCGGGATGCCCGGGATGCACGGCTCGGTCACCGCCGTCACCGCGCTGCAGAAGTCGGACCTGCTGATCACCCTCGGCGCCCGTTTCGACGACCGGGTCACCGGCAAGCTGGACTCCTTCGCGCCGTACGCCAAGGTCGTGCACGCGGACATCGACCCGGCGGAGATCGGCAAGAACCGCGCCGCGGACGTCCCGATCGTCGGGGACGCCCGCGAGGTCATCGCCGACCTGATCGTCGCCGTCCAGGCCGAGCACGAAGCCGGCCACAAGGGTGACTACAGCGCCTGGTGGAAGGACCTCAACCGCTGGCGCGACACCTACCCGCTCGGCTACGACCTGCCGGAGGACGGCAGCCTCTCCCCGCAGCAGGTCATCGAGCGGATCGGCAAGCTCGCCCCCGCCGACACCATCTACGCCGCGGGCGTCGGCCAGCACCAGATGTGGGCCGCCCACTTCATCGGCTACGAGCAGCCCTCCACCTGGCTGAACTCCGGTGGCGCCGGAACGATGGGCTACGCGGTCCCCGCCGCGATGGGCGCCAAGGCCGGGCAGCCGGACCGTACGGTCTGGGCGATCGACGGCGACGGCTGCTTCCAGATGACCAATCAGGAACTGGTCACCTGCGCGCTGAACAACATCCCGATCAAGGTCGCGATCATCAACAACGGCGCGCTGGGCATGGTCCGCCAGTGGCAGACCCTGTTCTACAACCAGCGCTACTCCAACACCGTGCTGCACAGCGGCCCCGAGTCCAACGGCCTGGTGACGGCGGGCAAGGCCAGCGGCGGCACCCGCGTCCCGGACTTCGTGAAGCTGTCCGAGGCCATGGGCTGTGTCGCGATGCGCTGTGAGGACCCGGCGGAGCTGGACGCGGTCATCGCCAAGGCCAACGCCATCAACGACCGCCCGGTCGTGATCGACTTCATCGTCCACGAGGACGCCCAGGTGTGGCCGATGGTCGCCGCCGGCACCTCCAACGACGAGGTCATGGCCGCCCGGGGCGTGCGTCCCGACTTCGGCGACAACGAAGACGACTGAGCCCAGGACGTCACGGACGCACGGAAGAAGAGAGAAGACCATGTCCAAGCACACGCTCTCCGTCCTGGTGGAGAACACCCCCGGCATCCTCGCCCGGATCGCCGCCCTGTTCTCCCGCCGCGGCTTCAACATCGACTCCCTCGCGGTCGGTGTCACCGAGCACCCCGACATCTCCCGTATCACCATCGTGGTCAGCGTCGAGTCGCTGCCGCTGGAGCAGGTCACCAAGCAGCTCAACAAGCTCGTCAACGTCCTGAAGATCGTCGAGCTGGAGCCGGGCTCCGCCATCCAGCGCGAACTGGTCCTGGTCAAGGTCCGCGCCGACAACGAGACCCGCTCGCAGATCGTCGAGATCGTCCAGCTCTTCCGCGCCAAGACCGTCGACGTCTCGCCCGAGGCCGTCACGATCGAGGCCACCGGATCCAGTGAAAAGCTGGAGGCGATGCTCAAGATGCTGGAGCCGTACGGCATCAAGGAACTGGTGCAGTCCGGAACCATCGCCATAGGCCGCGGCGCCCGGTCCATCACCGACCGCTCGCTGCGCGCGCTGGACCGTACGGCCTGACCGCCGCGGTCCAACCGGACCGTATGGCGAGACCCACCGCCCTTCCCCACCCCGCCCGACGTACTGTGTGGGCACCCCGCTAGATCCAAGGAGATACCCGAAGTGGCCGAGCTGTTCTACGACGACGATGCCGACCTGTCCATCATCCAGAACCGCAAGGTCGCGGTCATCGGCTACGGAAGCCAGGGCCACGCCCACGCGCTGTCGCTGCGTGACTCGGGCGTCGATGTGCGGGTCGGTCTGCACGAGGGTTCCAAGTCCAAGGCCAAGGCCGAGGAGCAGGGCCTGCGCGTGGTGACGCCGGCCGAGGCGGCCGCCGAGGCCGACGTCATCATGATCCTGGTGCCGGACCCGATCCAGGCCAAGGTCTACGAGGAGTCCATCAAGGACCACCTGAAGGACGGCGACGCGCTGTTCTTCGGCCACGGTCTGAACATCCGCTACGGCTTCATCAAGCCCCCGGCCAACGTGGATGTCGCCCTCGTGGCCCCCAAGGGCCCGGGCCACCTGGTCCGCCGCCAGTACGAGGAAGGCCGCGGCGTGCCGTGCATCGCGGGCGTCGAGCAGGACGCCTCCGGCACGGCGTTCGCCCTGGCGCTCTCGTACGCCAAGGGCATCGGCGGCACCCGCGCCGGCGTCATCAAGACCACCTTCACCGAGGAGACCGAGACCGACCTGTTCGGTGAGCAGGCCGTGCTCTGCGGTGGCGCGTCGGCGCTGGTCAAGGCCGGCTTCGAGACCCTGGTCGAGGCGGGCTACCAGCCCGAGATCGCGTACTTCGAGTGCCTCCACGAGCTGAAGCTGATCGTGGACCTGATGTACGAGGGCGGCCTGGAGAAGATGCGCTGGTCGGTCTCCGAGACCGCCGAGTGGGGCGACTACATCACCGGCCCGCGGATCATCAACGAGAACACCAAGGCCGAGATGAAGAAGGTGCTCGCCGAGATCCAGGACGGCACCTTCGCCAACAACTGGATGGCGGAGTACAACGCCGGCCTGCCGAAGTACAACGAGTACAAGAAGGCCGACGAGGACCACCTGCTCGAGACCACGGGCAAGAAGCTCCGCAAGCTGATGAGCTGGGTGGACGACGAGGCGTAAGCCCGAGGACAGGGGGTCGCGGCGGAAGCTGCGGCCCCCTCGTCCATGGCGCCCCGCGGCGCCTTGTCCGCCACGTAGAACCACGCACGGGTGATCCTTCCGCATCGGCACAGGACGCGCCCCCCACCGCCACTACACTGCCAAGCACAAGCGCGTCAGGCTCACAGCGTCGTGCGTCTTCCACGCGGCATGCCCCCTTCACCGCCTTCGGCCGTCGGGACGGCCGTCCGCGAAGGACTAGTGAGGACTGAAGACCACGTGAGCTCGAAACCTGTCGTACTGATCGCCGAAGAGCTGTCGCCCGCCACGGTCGACGCCCTCGGCCCGGACTTCGACATCCGGCACTGCAACGGCGCGGACCGCGCCGAGCTGCTCCCCGCCATCGCCGACGTCGACGCCGTCCTCGTGCGCAGCGCGACGAAGATCGACGCCGAGGCCATTGCCGCCGCCAAGAAGCTGCGGGTCGTCGCCCGCGCGGGCGTGGGCCTGGACAACGTCGATGTCTCCGCCGCCACCAAGGCCGGCGTGATGGTCGTCAACGCCCCGACCTCCAACATCGTCACCGCCGCCGAGCTGGCCTGCGGTCTGCTGGTCGCCACGGCCCGCAACATCCCCCAGGCCAACACCGCCCTGAAGAACGGCGAGTGGAAGCGCAGCAAGTACACCGGCGTCGAGCTCAGCGAGAAGACCCTCGGCGTGGTCGGCCTCGGCCGGATCGGCGTCCTGGTCGCCCAGCGGATGTCGGCGTTCGGAATGAAGGTCGTCGCCTACGACCCCTACGTCCAGCCGGCCCGTGCCGCGCAGATGGGCGTCAAGCTGCTGACCCTCGACGAGCTGCTCGAGGTCGCGGACTTCATCACGGTGCACCTCCCCAAGACGCCGGAGACCGTCGGTCTCATCGGGAACGAGGCGCTGCACAAGGTCAAGCCGTCGGTCCGGATCGTCAACGCCGCGCGTGGCGGGATCGTCGACGAGGCGGCGCTGGCCAGCGCGCTGAAGGAGGGCCGGGTGGCCGGCGCGGGCCTGGACGTCTATGCGACCGAGCCCTGCACCGATTCGCCGCTCTTCGAGTTCGACCAGGTCGTCGCCACCCCGCACCTCGGTGCCTCGACGGGTGAGGCACAGGAGAAGGCCGGTATCGCGGTCGCCAGGTCGGTGCGGCTGGCGCTGGCCGGTGAGCTGGTGCCGGACGCGGTCAACGTCCAGGGCGGGGTGATCGCCGAGGACGTCAAGCCCGGACTGCCGCTGGCCGAGCGCCTCGGCCGGATCTTCACCGCACTGGCCGGCGAGGTCGCCATGCGCCTCGATGTCGAGGTGTACGGCGAGATCACCCAGCACGACGTCAAGGTGTTGGAACTCTCCGCGCTCAAGGGCGTCTTCGAGGACGTCGTGGACGAGACGGTGTCCTACGTCAACGCCCCGCTGTTCGCGCAGGAGCGCGGTGTGGAGGTGCGGCTGACGACCAGCAGCGAGTCGCCTGAGCACCGCAATGTGGTGACTGTGCGCGGCACCCTCGCGGGCGGCGACGAGGTCTCGATCTCCGGCACGCTCGCCGGGCACAAGAACATCCAGAAGGTCGTCGCCGTCGGGGAACACTCCATCGACCTGGCGCTCGCCGATCACATGGCGTTCCTGCGCTACAGCGACCGCCCCGGTGTCGTCGGCACCGTCGGCAGGATCCTGGGCGAGGCGGGTATCAACATCGGCAATATGCAGGTCTCGCGGGCCGATGTCGGTGGTGAGGCGCTGGTCGCGCTGACCGTCGACGACACCATTCCGCCGAATGTGCTCAGCGAGATCGCCGAGGAGATCGGCGCGACCTCGGTGCGCGCGGTGAACCTCGGCGACTGATCGCCAGGTTTTCGCAGGTCAACGGGCCCGGGCTCCGCTTTTGCGGGGTCCGGGCCCGTGTGCGTGCCCGCATCGTACGGCTGCCGTAGCGGTCCGCGACCGGGCGCCCGGCGAGGTCTCATACGCCAACCATTCACCCGGATGGCCTATCCGGGGGTGAGGGTGCGGGGGCCGTCGGCACCGCCGTGGGGCCGCCGGGGCCGTCGGCCGCCGGTCCTCCCGAGTCGCTGGGGAGATGTTCGCGTCGCGCAATGGGAACTGCGCGTGCCCCCGCCGGTGCGTGCGGAAGGAGAGAGACGCCATGAATGCACCCCTGGGTGACGCCCCGCAGAGTCTGACCGGCTTGCACGTGGTCGATGCGGACGGCGCAAAGGTGGGCACGGTCCAGCAGGTCTACCGGGACGATGCCACCAACGAGCCCGAGTGGATCACGGTGCGTACCGGGCTGTTCGGCATGAAGGAGACCTTCATCCCGCTCGCCGGCGCCCGGCGGACCGGCGACGAACTGCATGTTCCGCACGCCAAGGCCACCATCAAGGACGCGCCGCGGATCGACGCCAACGGCCATCTCGACCCCTCCGAAGAAGCCGAGCTCTACCGCCACTACGGGATGACCCGGCCGGGTACGGACCCCCAGGGCACCGCCGACCAGGGCGCACCCACGCCCCGTCCCGGCCCCCGGGCGACAGGAGACACCGCACCGCCCACCCCCACGGGCGGCGAGCGCAACAAGCTGGTCGACGGGCCGATGGCCGGGGCGGGCGCAGGGGCGGGAGCCGGCGCCGGTACGCGGGCCGGACCCGGGGCGGGCGACAGCGGCGACACCGCGCGTGGCAAGGAGCAGACGCCCGAGACCGGCGCCGAGGAGCACGAGAGCGGCCGGACCCACCCGCGCGAGCGGGAAAGGGGGCTCGACGAGGGTACGGGCGGCCGGCGCGAGGGGCCGGACCGGCCGCGGTGACCCGGGTGGGGTCTCCGGAGCGGCGGAGGCCGCGGCCGCGCATCCGGCCCTCCGGTCGCCGCCCTTCGCGGGGCCGCGCCGAGGGCATATACGTACGTCTAAAACGGGTGTCTGGTACGAGCGTATGTGCGGCGATAGGCTGCCCTCATGGGACACCGTGAAGATCTTCTGGAGGGCGCCAAGCGCTGCCTCCTGGAGAAGGGATATGCGCGCACCACCGCCCGCGACATCGTGGCCGCATCCGGCGCCAACCTCGCCTCCATCGGATACCACTACGGCTCCAAGGACGCCCTGATGCGCCAGGCGATCATCGCGTCCAGCGAGGAGTGGGGGTCCGGCGTTGGACAGGTGCCGGCCGCGGACGAGGCGATGCCGGACGGCGGCGATCCGCTGGAGCGGTTCGCCGCGGTATGGGACCTTTTCCTCCAACGGATCACGACGGAGCGGGAGTTCATCGCCGCGCAGGTCGAGGTGCTGGGGCTGCTGCCGCGCGACACGGCCCTGCGCGAGGCGATCGGTGAGGTGCTCCCGGAGGGCGGCGAGGGGCTCGTCGCGATCTTCGAAGGGGTGCCGGACACCGAGGTCGACGCGGAGGCGGCACGCGTCGTCGGCTCCTTCTACCAGGCCCTGCTCACCGGCCTGATGGTCCAGTCGCTGCTCACACCCGACGCCATGCCCTCCGGCCGGGACCTGGCGACGGCGCTGCGCCGGGTCACCGCGGGCGAGGTGCTGACGAAGAAGGAGTGACGTACGCCCCGGCAGCCGGCCGCCGCGCTTCCGGAGCGATCGGTGTGACGCCATGAGCCGCCGGCCGGCTCAAGGCGTCGCGGATCCCGGGCCGTTCACAGCCGCGCCGCCTTGAGGGCCATGTGCAGCAGTAGCCGGTGCTCGCCGTCGTCCAGATCGAGGCCGGTCAGTTTCTCCACCCGGCCCAGGCGGTAGTAGAGCGTCTGCCGGTGGATACCCAGGGCCTGTGCGGTGCGGCTCGCCTGGCCCGCGCAGTCGAGGAACACCTCGGCGGTGCGCGCGAGTTCCGCGTGTGCGGGGGCCAGCAGCGGGCCGATGGCCGGGTCGGGTGCGGTGTCCGGCAGAGCCGTCAGCATGCGGTACGGGCCGATGGCGTCCCATTGGGTGATCGGGCCCAGCCGGGGCTCGGCGTGCGCCGCGCGGGCCGCGTCCAGTGCCTCCCGCCAGGTGGCCGGGAGGTCGGTCAACTCCCTTGTGCCGGCGCCGATTCCGGCGGCGCCCGGCCGGGGTGGCGGAGAGTGCCCGGAGCCTCCGCCGCGCCCGCCACCGCGGGGTGCCTGCCCCGCGGCCGGTCCGGCGGCCGCGCGCGGGGAGCGCAGCAGATGCTCGGCCACCGTGTGGGCCGGGGCGGGCGCGCCGGACGCGCGCAGCCGTACCAGCGCGGCCAGGGCGGGCACCGGCGCCGCGGGCTGAGGCCGGCCGGCGGACCCGGCGCGGCCGTGGTGCCCCGAGCCATGGCGTGCGGCGGGCTCGGTGTCGTCCGCCCCCACGGCCGGACCGTCCGCCGGGCCGCCGCCCGCCGGCAGCGCACACGCCGCGAGCAGGCCCGGCAGGCTCGGCAGCGGCGCGACATCGGTGTCCGAGGTGTCCCAGGGCAGCACCGCGACCAGGGTGAGCGGGGCGCCCGCGGTGAAGCGCAGGCTGTCCCGCAGCGCATCGCGCAGCGCGGCCGCCGCGGCCGGCTGCCCGTCGGGCTGTGCGACCAGCAACTCCCGCAGCAGATCGCCGAGTTCGGACCCGGCGCGGGCCTCGTCGGCCAGCAGCGCACCGATCCGGGCGGCGGTCTCCATCGCCTGCGCGATCCGCGGGTCGGGCGGCGCCCCCCGGCTGCCGAGTTCGAGATCGGTCAGATGCCCGTCGTCCAGCAGCCAGACGTAGCCGTGCACGATGCCCCGATGGCGTACGGGCAGGCAGATACGGCCCCTGAAGACCCCGGCGGCCGGGTCCGGCGGGATGCGCAGCGCGGTCTTGGCGCGGGCGATGCCGAAGGCCTCGAACCAGGCCCGTACCGCCGCCGAGGAGCGGCGCTGGAGGATCGAGCGGGTGCGGACCGGGTCCATCACCTCGTCGTCGTCGCCCTCGTGCGCGCCGAACGCGATCAGGCCGAAATCCCGGTCCTCCAGCGTCGCCGGTGCGCCGAGCGCCGCCGAGATCTCGTCCACGAGCTGCTGGTAGTCGCCCCGCATCGGCCGCCCTGCTCCTCTCCTGGTCGCCGCACCACCGGCACCGCCGGTGTCTCGGACACCTCTCACACCACTGTCACCACTGACACGGTCACCTCACCCCCATTCTCATACATCTGTCTGAGATCCCGACCACGAAGGCGTGACAGCTGTCGATGGCCGGGAAGTAGCGCGATCCTTAAGTTTCAGGTGGCTCAATATTGCCGACGCGTTCGCCCGCCCGGTGTCCGCCCGGTACTTGTCACTCTGATTCGTGGAGGTGCCCATGCTGGGTCCCGTGCTCCTGGCCGCAGCGCGCAGCGACAGCATCCGCCGGCTCGTGGCGGCCGCTCCGGTCACCCGGCCCGTGGTGGACCGGTTCGTCGCCGGCGAGCGCCTGGACGAGTCCATGGCGGCCGTGCGGTCCCTGGCCGCGCGAGGCCTGGAGGTCACCCTCGACCACCTGGGCGAGGACATCACCGACCCGGCCGAGGCGCTGCGCAACCGCGATGCCTACCTCCAGCTGGCCGCGGCCCTCAAGGAGCACGGACTCGGCGTCAAGGCCGAGATGTCGGTCAAGCTGTCCGCTTTCGGGCAGGCGCTGGCCGGCGGCCATGAACTGGCGCTGAAGAACGTCACCCCGGTGGTCGAGGCCGCCGCCGAGGCCGGTACGACCGTGACCCTCGACATGGAGGACCACACCACGGTCGACTCCACCCTCGCGATCCTCGCCGACCTGCGGGAACGCTTTCCCCAGACGGGTGCGGTGCTGCAGTCCTACCTCTTCCGTACCGAGGACGACTGCCATGCGCTCGCCGGGGAAGGCTCCCGGGTGCGGCTGGTCAAGGGTGCGTACAAGGAGCCCGCGACCGTCGCCTTCCAGGACAAGCGGGAAGTCGACAAGGCCTATGTGCGGTGCCTGAAGATCCTGATGGCGGGGGAGGGTTACCCCATGATCGGGTCGCACGACCCGCGGATGGTGGCCATCGCCCAGGAGCTGGCGCACCGCAACGGCCGCAAGCCGGCCGACTACGAATTCCAGATGCTGTACGGCATCCGCGAGGCCGAGCAGCAGCGGCTGGTCGCCGAAGGGCACCGTATGCGGGTCTACATCCCCTATGGCACCGACTGGTACGGCTACTTCATGCGCCGACTGGCCGAGCGCCCCGCCAACCTCGGGTTCTTCCTGAGGTCGCTGGCGACCCGCGGCTGACGGCCGGGGGCCCGGCCGGGGTCCCGGGGGCCATCCCCCGGGAGACGGCAGCCTGAGGTCGCCGGCGACCCGCGGCTGATCGCCTCGCGCCCGATCGCCCCGCGGAGGCGGGCGCGGGTGGATGCTGGAAGCCGGGGGGATGATCCCGGACGGCGCCGCCTGCAGCCGCCCACCCGAAGCGGCCGCGGCCGCACCACCGACGTACGAAAAGCGACGAGCGAAATCGAAGGAGACACGGCCGCTATGGACGCTGTGACCCAGGTCCCCGTGCCGGTGAACGAGCCGGTCCACACCTACGCCCCCGGCAGCCCGGAGCGTTCCCGCCTGGAGGCCAAGCTCAAGGAGCTGGCCGGCAACCCGATCGAGCTGCCGATGACCATCGGCGGCGAACGACGGATGGGCGGCGGCGAGCGCTTCGACGTCGTGCAGCCGCACAACCACTCCGCCCGTCTCGGCACGTACGCCAACGCCACGGTCAAGGACGGCCAGGACGCGGTCGACGCCGCGCTGGCCGCCGCCCCGGCCTGGCGCGCGCTGTCCTTCGACGACCGCGCCGCGATCATCCTCAAGGCCGCCGACCTGCTCTCCGGCCCCTGGCGCGAGACGATGGCCGCCGCCACCATGCTCGGCCAGTCCAAGACCGCCCAGCAGGCCGAGATCGACACCCCGTGTGAGCTCATCGACTTCTGGCGCTTCAACGTGCACTTCGCGCGCCAGATCCTCGCCGAGCAGCCCCCGGCGAACTCCCCGGGCGTCTGGAACCGCTCGGACCACCGTCCTCTTGAGGGCTTCGTCTACGCGATCACGCCGTTCAACTTCACCGCGATCGCCGGCAACCTCCCGACCGCGCCCGCTCTCATGGGCAACGTCGTCGTCTGGAAGCCGTCCCCGACGCAGACCTACGCCGCCGTGCTGCTGATGCAGCTGCTGGAGGAGGCCGGGCTGCCCAAGGGCGTCATCAACCTGGTCACCGGCGACGGCAAGGACGTCTCCGAGGTGGCGCTGACCCACCCCGACCTGGCGGGCATCCACTTCACGGGTTCGACCAAGACCTTCCAGTACCTGTGGAAGACGGTCGGTCTCAACATCGAGAACTACAAGACCTACCCGCGGCTCGTCGGCGAGACCGGCGGCAAGGACTTCATCGTCGCCCACCCGTCGGCCGACCGCGGCGTGCTGAAGACCGCCATGACCCGTGGCGCCTTCGAGTTCCAGGGCCAGAAGTGCTCCGCCGCCTCCCGCGCCTACGTCCCGGCGTCGCTGTGGAACTCCGGCCTCAAGGAAGAGTTCGCCGCCGAGGTCGACTCCCTCTCCATGGGCGATGTCTCGGACCTGTCGAACTTCATGTCCGCCGTCATCGACGAGCGCTCGTTCGCCAAGAACAAGGCGGCGATCGACCGTGCCAAGGCCGACCCGACCGTCGAGGTCGTGGCCGGCGGTACGTACGACGACAGCGAGGGCTACTTCGTCCGCCCGACGGTCCTGGTCTCCACCGACCCGGAGAACGAGATCTTCAAGGACGAGTACTTCGGTCCGATCCTCGGTGTCTACGTCTACGACGACGCCGACTACGACGCGATGCTCACCCAGATGGAGTCCGCCTCGGCGTACGGCCTGACCGGTTGCGTCATCGCCCAGGACCGTGCCGAGGCGGCCCGCACCTGCGAGCTGCTGCGCTTCGCGGCCGGCAACTTCTACATCAACGACAAGCCGACCGGCGCCGTCGTCGGCCAGCAGCCCTTCGGCGGCGGCCGCGCGTCCGGCACCAACGACAAGGCCGGCGCCAAGCAGAACCTGATGCGCTGGACCTCCACCCGCTCCATCAAGGAGACCCTGGTCCCGCCGACGGACTACCGCTACCCGCACATGGGCTGACGGCCCTGGCGCAGGACGGCGGCCCGGCACCCCTCGCGTGGGGGTGCCGGGCCGTCGGCGTTGCTTCAGGCGTTGCGCGGGGGGCCGGTGATCGCCTCGCCGATGACGAAGCCCTTGGCGGGGCCTTCGGGGATGATCACGTCGATGCCGTACGCCACGCGGTGCACGTCTGTGTAGACCGCCTCGTCGGGGCGGGGCGCGGCGAGCACGGTGACGGTGCCGTGGCCGTCGTAGTCATCGATGAGCACGTAGACGGGGATGCCGGCGCCGGCGTACGCGCGGCGCTTACGTTCCCGGTCACGCTCGATGCCATCGTGACCCGGCGAGACCACCTCCACGATCAACTGGACGGCGGATGCCTTGATGCCGATGCCGTCATCGGTGACATGTGTCTCGGGATCTTCGGGCGCGATGAAGCAGTCGGGGATCCAGACTTTGCGATCGTGGACGACGTTGATGTCTTGGTACGCGGCCCACTCACCCTCGTCCAGGTGCTTGTCGATGGCGCGGCGAAGCAGGTTGGCGATCTGACCGTGTGCAAAGCGTCCGGTGGGCGACACCTCGATGAACCCCTCGATGATCTCGGCGTGAAGGCCCTCGGGGAGTTCCATGGCTTTCCATGTCTGCCACAGGACCTCGTCCACCTCGGGTCCGGCGGGCGTGTCCTCCGGTGTCGTGATCTCCGGCATTGTCACGGGCGCCTCCTGCGCGAGCGCGGTCATGGTGCAGCACCTCCTCCTAAGTGTGGGCGGGCTCGGCCTCATGGCACAAGCGACACCGCCACGCTAGCGAGCGCCGGGAGGGCCGTGACCGGCAAATATCCGGGGATCACTCGTTCGAGCACACGCCCGCCGCCTGCCCGCCGTCTCAGATAGTAGGAAGCCCAAGTAATTGTGCAGACATCACGGCCGAGCTGTCCTAGCGTTGTAGGAGCCGAACGTAACGCTCCATCGAGCGATTGCGGATGCGGCCCCGTGCGCAAGCGCAGGTGACCCCTGCCGTGCCGAGGCCCCCGCGTTTTCCGGCCGCTTCTGGATCGACGCATCCCATTTCTTCTCGGGGCTCTGGCATAGGAGACGTGAATCATGGCTGAGACTGCCGTCCGCAGGACCCGTCACTCCGCCCGTACGACCAGCGACGCCGACCGCCGGAACGCGGCCGCAGCCCTCCAGCGCGCTCTCGACCGCCGGGACAACGGCGGCTCGACCGGGCACTGAGATGCTGCGCGCACGAAGCGGGGCGGTCCTGCCGAGGCAGGCGTCGATGCCCTGCCGCTGCTGCTGGCGGATCCGGCTGTCCGTGGCCCGGTGGCTCTTTCTCTCCTGAACGTGCGGGGCGCCCGGATCCCGGGCGCCCCTGCAGGTGATCGTTCCCCGGCTACTGCGCGGGCGAGCGGGTCACCTCGAAGTGGTCGATGCGCTCGCCGGACTCGGCGAGGGCGGTGACCTTCATCCGCGGGTGGCTGCCCGGTGTGACCTCGACGGCGATGAAGGAGTAGCCGGTGTAGCGGACCCGGGACCACTCGACGGTTTCCTTGGTCTTCTTCTGGCCCTTGGACCAGTGGTAGGTGTCCACGTGGTCGAGGTCCTTGACGTGCCCCTCGTAGCTGTCCGGCACGGGGAAGTCGTAGAGGGCCCGGCCCGCGCCGCCCGCGGTCACGTACACGATGCCCTCGCGGGTGGTGTCCACGCTCGCGCCGATCGGCATCTTCTTGGCGACCCGACCGCTCTTGAGGGCGTCGGTCCGCTCGTAGACGTGGTTGTGGCCGTTGACGACCAGGTCCACCTGGTGCTTGTCGAACAGCGGCAGCCAGGCGTCGCGCACCGCGCCGTCGGAGGCGTGCGAGTTGGTGGTGGAGAAGGCGCAGTGGTGGAAGAAGACCACGAGGAAGTCGATGCCGTCGGCGGCGCGCAGCTCGCCCAGCCGGCGGTCGAGCCAGCGGGTCTGCCGGCCGTCGGTGTAGCCCTGGTTGGCGGGGATCTCGTAGGAGATGTCGTTGGCGTCCAGGGCGACGACGGCGGTGTTGCCGTAGGTGAACGAGTAGACGCCGGGGGCGTTCTCGGCGTCCGGGCCGTTGCCGGGCAGCGTCCAGCGGGCGTTCTGGCCGCCGTAGCCGTTGGGGGAGTACCAGGCCTCCATGTCGTGGTTGCCGGTGGTCACCATCCACGGCACGGACTTGGCCACCGACTCGGTCTGCGCGAGGAACTGGTCCCAGACCCGGGCGTCGTAGGCGTCGTGCTCGGAGCCGTCGCCGTCGGTGTCCGCGTAGCAGATATCGCCCGCGTGCAGGTGGAAGGACGGGTTCTGACCCAGGATCAACTGGTCGTTGGCGAGGGCGTGGTAGCTCACGCCCTGGTCGCCGAAGGCGGTGAAGACGAACGCCTCGGGACGGGCCGGGGCGGTACGGAAGGTGCCGACGGTGGAGAAGTGGCGCGGGTCGGCCGGGTCGAAGCCCTCGTGGCCGACGCCGTAGTAGTACGTCGTCCCCGGGTGCAGCCCGTCCAGCGCGGCGTGCAGGTAGTACTGCTGCACGGCCGGCAGCTTCGCGGACAGCGACGGGGTGTGCAGCGGCCGGACCTCGGCCTCGATCTTGCGCCCCAGGTCCCACGGCTTCAGACCCACCCGCAGATACGGCCGCTTGACCGCGAGCGGCACCTGCCAGCTCACCCGCATCTGGTGCTTGGGGTCGGCGCCGAAGGCCAGATGGCGGCCGAACGGGGCGACCAGCGAACCGTCCACGGCGGCCGTGGCGGGCGAGGACAGCAGGGTGGGCGAGACGCCCTGGGCCGAACCGGCCAGCAGCCCGGAGCCGGCCACCACTCCCGCGGTGGCGGCCGAGGTGCGCAGCAGACCTCTGCGGCTCAGCTTGGTACGGAGGTAGTCATGCTGTTCCGGCATGCTCATCCGGGCCGCCAGCTGCTCCGGGATGCCGACGCGCGGGGTGTGCGAGGGCTGGGGGGCGGCCCCCCGGGTATTTCCAGTCATGCCGCCGAATTTCCCAGCGCGACCCGACCGTTGTGGGGACAGCGGGTGAACGGCAGCTGACCGCCTTCCCATGTGTCCGTATGGCGGACGTTACGTGTCAATCCATGGGACGGAGCGTAGGGTCCAGGCATGTCTCGCAGCATTCGCCTCGCAGTGATCCCCGGTGACGGTATCGGCCAGGAAGTCGTGGCCCAGGGCCTGAAGGTCCTGACCGCGGTCCTCCCGCAGGACGTCAAGCTGGAAACCAAGGAGTACGACCTCGGTGCCCGGCGATGGCATGCGACCGGTGAGACCCTCCCCGACGCGGAGCTGGAGTCGCTCAAGCAGCACGACGCGATCCTGCTCGGCGCGATCGGCGACCCGTCCGTACCCTCCGGTGTGCTGGAGCGCGGTCTGCTGCTCAAGCTCCGCTTCGCCTTCGACCACTTCGTCAACCTGCGCCCGTCGAAGCTCTTCCCGAACACCTCCACCCCGCTCGCCGGCCGCCCCGACATCGACTTCGTGGTGGTGCGCGAGGGGACCGAGGGCCCGTACACCGGCAACGGCGGCTCGCTGCGCACCGGCACCCCCGCCGAGGTCGCCACCGAGGTCAGCCTCAACACGGCCTACGGTGTGGAGCGCGTGGTCCGCGACGCGTACGAGCGGGCCAACTCCCGCCTCCGCAAGAAGCTCACGCTGGTGCACAAGAACAATGTGCTGGTGTACGCGGGCCACATGTGGAAGAACATCTTCGACAAGGTCGGCCAGGAGTACCCCGAGGTCACCACCGACTACCTGCATGTCGACGCCGCGACGATCTTCTTCGTCACCCAGCCCGAGCGCTTCGACGTGATCGTCACCGACAACCTCTTCGGTGACATCCTCACCGACCTCGCCGCGGCCGTCACCGGCGGTATCGGCCTGGCCGCCTCCGGGAACATCAACCCGACCGGCGACTTCCCCTCGATGTTCGAGCCGGTGCACGGTTCCGCGCCGGACATCGCGGGCACCGGTAAGGCCGACCCGACGGCGACGGTCCTCTCCGTCGCCCTGCTGCTGCGCCACCTCGGCTACGAGCCGCAGGCCGCCCGCATCGAGGAGGCCGTGGCCGCCGACCTGGAGGCCCGGGGAGGCTCGGCGCGGAGCACGGACGAGATCGGCGATGCGCTGGTCGCACGGGTAGCGGGCTGAGGCCCCACCGCGCAGACACGCACCACGCACAGCGCCGGGCCGCCTTCAGGGGGCCCGGCGCTGTGCGTGGGCCCGGCCCGGGTCACCGCCCGGCCGGGGTGCGACCATCGGACCCGGACCGCGTACGCGGTTCCGGCGGCGCGGACCCACGGGCGATAATCGGACGTGGCATCGTTGCCCGCGAGGAAACTCGGACGTCCCAGTAACGGCCGGTACGTTCAAGAGGCCTCATGGGCGGCCGCCACAAACCGCACGGTGGGGGCCGAACCCCTTACCCCCGGCCGGAGGGCTGGGCCGGTGATGCTCCCCAGCCGACGCTGGGAGGTACCCCCAGGTATCGCACACGCAGTGAAGGACATGCATTCATGACGACGCCCACGATCGAGCTCAAGCCCTCCTCGCACCCGCTGTCCGACGCGGAGCGGGAGCAGATCCTGGCCGGCCCCGGTTTCGGCCGCCACTTCACCGACCACATGGTGACGATCAAGTGGACGGAGGGCCGCGGCTGGCACGACGGACAGCTGGTGCCGTACGGGCCGCTCTCCCTCGACCCGGCGACCAATGTCCTGCACTACGCCCAGGAGATCTTCGAGGGCCTCAAGGCGTACCGCCGGCCCGACGGCTCCGTCGCCACCTTCCGCCCGGACGCCAACGCCCGGCGCTTCCAGGCCTCCGCACGCCGGCTGGCCATGCCGGAGCTGCCCGTCGAGACCTTCATCGAGGCCTGCGACCTGCTCGTCCAGCAGGACAAGGACTGGGTGCCCGCGCACGGCGGCGAGGAGTCGCTCTACCTGCGCCCGTTCATGATCGCGACCGAGGTCGGCCTCGGCGTGAAGCCCGCCAACGAGTACCTCTTCGTCGTGATCGCCTCGCCCGCGGGCGCGTACTTCGCCGGTGGCGTCAAGCCGGTCTCCATCTGGCTGTCCGAGAACCGGGTGCGTGCCGTCCCCGGCGGCATGGGTGACGCCAAGACCGGCGGCAACTACGCCGCGTCGCTGCTCGCACAGGCCGAGGCCGCCGCGCAGGGCTGCGACCAGGTCGCCTACCTCGACGCCGTGGAGCACAAGTGGGTCGAGGAGCTCGGCGGGATGAACCTGTACTTCGTGTACGGCGACAAGATCGTCACCCCCACCCTGACCGGTTCGCTGCTCGCCGGGGTCACCCGTGACTCCCTGCTGTCCGTCGCCCGCGATCTGGGCTACACGTCGGAGGAGGCCCGGGTCTCCATCGACCAGTGGAAGACCGACACCGCGGACGGCACCCTCACCGAGGTCTTCGCCTGCGGCACGGCCGCCGTGATCACCCCGGTCGGCACGGTCAAGAGCGCGGGCGGCGAGTGGACCCAGTCCGACGGCGAGCCCGGCAAGGTCACGCTGAAGCTGCGCGAGGCGCTCCTGGACATCCAGCGGGGTGTCGCCGAGGACACGCACGGCTGGATGCACGAGCTGGGCTGAGCCCGCCACCGCGCAGGTGCCCGGACAGGACCGAGGCCGCCCCCGACAGCACGGCGGGGGCATGGATCTTCCTTCAGGTATCGGAATAGGCGAGCTGGTCAT
>NZ_JBEZHQ010000048.1:0-63731 GCF_040650675.1 Streptomyces sp. NPDC048637 | reverse complement strand
CCCCCACCAAGGTTTATTCATCCCCCCACGGGAGGGGACGGGTCGGAGCGGGTGGGGGTGTCCGGACGTAAAGCGAAGCAGTCCGGACACCCCCACCCGCGGAGGCCCGTCACCGCACCCCGACAGCCCCGCGCAGCGGACCCGGCCCGCCGCCAGGCGCAACGGCGAGAAACCAACACGGCGGGAAAGCCAAAAACGTGGGAAGCGGGCCAAGCGCAGCGGCGAGCAACCCACACGGCGGGTAAGACAAAAACGTCGGGCGGAAAACAACGCGCGGAAGACGCGTAAGGTGACGCGCCGTGACCACGTTCATCTGGATCGCCGTCGCGATCGTCCTCATCGGCATCTACCTCAGCTGGACGGCGGGCCGTCTCGACCGCCTGCACGCACGCATCGACGCGGCCAGGGCGGCCCTCGATGCCCAGCTGCTGCGACGGGCTTCCGTCGCGCAGGAGGTGGGCACCTCGGGGATCCTCGACCCGGCCGCCTCGATCGTGCTCTACCAGGCCGCGCACGAGGCCCGGCAGGCGGAGGAGGACCACCGTGAGGTCGCGGAGAGTGAGCTGAGCCAGGCACTGCGGGCGATCTTCGGGGAGGAGGCGCAGCTGGAGGCCGTACGGGAGGCACCCGGTGGCGAGCAGACGGTCACCGAGCTCACCGCCGCGGTGCGCCGCGTCCCGATGGCCCGTCGTTTCCACAACGACGCCGTACGGGCCGCCCGCGCCGTCCGCCGTCACCGGGTGGTGCGCTATTTCCGGCTCGCCGGCCATGCGCCGTTCCCGCTGGCCTTCGAGATGGATGACGAGCCGCCGGCCGTGCTGGACGATCGGTCGGCCGGGAACTGAGCCGGGCGGCGGGTGCCGGTGGCGGGGCCGCAGACGGCGACTCCCGGCGGTGACGAGCCACTGACCTGTAATTGGCCCTTTTCCCGGGCCACTCACCAACGGTTGTGTGGGCGCATCAGTACAGCCACCCGCACTGAGTGAGGTCAACCGTGTCCAGCACGCCCACCACGCCCCAGAACCCCGAGACCGGAACCGCGCGCGTCAAGCGCGGTATGGCCGAGCAGCTCAAGGGCGGCGTGATCATGGACGTCGTCACGCCGGAAGAGGCGAAGATCGCCGAGGACGCGGGCGCCGTCGCCGTCATGGCCCTGGAGCGGGTCCCCGCCGACATCCGCAAGGACGGCGGCGTGGCCCGGATGTCGGACCCCGACATGATCGACGGCATCATCAACGCCGTCTCCATCCCGGTGATGGCCAAGTCCCGGATCGGCCACTTCGTCGAGGCGCAGGTCCTGCAGTCGCTCGGCGTCGACTACATCGACGAGTCCGAGGTCCTCACCCCGGCCGACGAGGTCAACCACTCCGACAAGTGGGCCTTCACCACGCCCTTCGTGTGTGGTGCCACCAACCTGGGTGAGGCGCTGCGCCGGATCACCGAGGGCGCCGCCATGATCCGCTCCAAGGGCGAGGCCGGCACCGGCAATGTCGTCGAGGCGGTGCGCCACATGCGCCAGATCAAGGGCGAGATCGCCCGGCTGCGCGGCTACGACAACAACGAGCTGTTCGCCGCCGCCAAGGAGCTGCGCGCCCCCTACGAGCTGGTCAAGGAGGTCGCCGAGCTCGGCAAGCTGCCGGTGGTGCTGTTCTCCGCCGGTGGTGTGGCCACCCCGGCCGATGCCGCGCTGATGCGCCAGCTCGGCGCCGAGGGCGTGTTCGTCGGCTCCGGCATCTTCAAGTCCGGCGACCCCGCCAAGCGCGCCGCCGCGATCGTGAAGGCCACCACCTTCTACGACGACCCGAAGGTGATCGCGGACGTCTCCCGCAACCTGGGCGAGGCCATGGTCGGCATCAACTGCGACACCCTCCCCGAGGCCGAGCGCTACGCCAACCGCGGCTGGTAGGACACCTAGATGAGCACCCCCACCATCGGTGTGCTGGCCCTCCAGGGCGACGTCCGTGAGCACCTCGTTGCGCTCGCCGAGGCGGACGCCCTGGCCCGGCCGGTGCGCCGCCCCGAGGAACTGGACGGGATCGACGGCCTGGTCATACCGGGCGGCGAGTCCACCACCATGTCCAAGCTGGCCGTCACCTTCGGCATGCTGGAGCCGCTGCGCGCGTTCGTCCGTGCGGGCAAGCCGGTCTACGGCACCTGCGCCGGCATGATCATGGTCGCCGACAAGCTGCTGGACGCCCGTGAGGACCAGGAGACGTTCGGCGGCGTCGACATGATCGTGCGCCGTAACGCCTTCGGGCGGCAGAACGAGTCGTTCGAGGCGGCCATCGACATCGCCGGGATCCCCGGCGGACCGGTCGAGGGCGTCTTCATCCGGGCGCCCTGGGTCGAGTCGGTCGGTGGCGCGGTCGAGGTCCTGGCGACGTACGACGGGCACACCGTGGCCGTGCGGCAGGGTAACGTCCTCGCCACGTCTTTCCACCCGGAGCTCACCGGCGACCACCGGGTCCACGCCCTGTTCGTGGACATGGTGCGGCGGGCCCAGGGCTGATCCGAAGGGCGGGCCACAGCGCTCCATCAGGGTCGTTGCCGGGTGACGGGCGGGAGTAACACCGTGTGACCTGGCCCCGGTAGGATCTAAGGCGTTCGTTTCAGACGTTGGTTACGCGAAGGAGACAGGCGGATGTCCGGCCACTCTAAATGGGCTACGACGAAGCACAAGAAGGCCGTGATCGATGCCAAGCGCGGCAAGCTCTTCGCGAAGCTGATCAAGAACATCGAGGTCGCGGCCCGTACCGGCGGTGCCGACCCTGACGGCAACCCCACTCTCTTCGACGCCATCCAGAAGGCCAAGAAGAGCTCGGTGCCCAACAAGAACATCGACTCCGCGGTCAAGCGCGGTGCGGGTCTCGAAGCCGGCGGCGCCGACTACGAGACCATCATGTACGAGGGGTACGGCCCCAACGGTGTCGCGGTGCTCATCGAGTGCCTCACCGACAACCGCAACCGCGCCGCCTCGGACGTCCGCGTCGCCATGACCCGCAACGGCGGTTCGATGGCCGACCCGGGTTCGGTGTCGTACCTGTTCAACCGCAAGGGCGTGGTGATCGTCCCCAAGGGTGAACTGACCGAGGACGACGTCCTGGGCGCGGTCCTGGACGCCGGTGCCGAAGAGGTCAACGACCTCGGCGAGTCCTTCGAGGTGCTCAGCGAGGCCACCGACCTGGTCGCGGTCCGAAGTGCCCTCCAGGAGTCCGGCATCGACTACGACTCCGCCGACGCCAACTTCGTCCCGACCATGCAGGTCGAGCTGGAGGAAGAGGGCGCGCGCAAGATCTTCAAGCTGATCGACGCGCTGGAGGACAGCGACGACGTGCAGAACGTCTTCGCCAACTTCGACGTCTCGGACGATGTGATGGCCAAGGTCGACGCCTGAACGGCGCGGCACGCTCGGTCGACTGACGGGCCGACGGGGACACACCCCGTCGGCCCGTCGGTTTGTCAGTGGCAGCCACTACTGTGCTGATCAGGGGGCATGCGCTTCCGGGACAGGCACAGCTGACCGATACGGCGAGGGGCGGGGAACCGATGAAGGTGCTGGGGGTGGACCCGGGGCTGACACGCTGCGGGGTCGGGGTGGTCGACGGCGTCGCGGGGCGTCCGCTGACGATGGTCGGCGTCGGCGTCGTCCGCACGCCGGCGGACGCCGACATCGCCCAGCGCCTGGTCGAGATCGAGCGCGGGATAGACGCCTGGCTCGACGAGCACCGCCCCGAGTACGTCGCGGTGGAGCGGGTCTTCAGCCAGCACAACGTCCGTACGGTCATGGGCACCGCCCAGGCCAGCGCGGTCGCCATGCTGTGCGCGGCCCGTCGTGGACTGCCGGTCGCGCTGCACACCCCCAGCGAGGTCAAGGCCGCCGTCACGGGATCGGGCCGGGCCGACAAGGCCCAGGTCGGCGCGATGGTCACCCGGCTGCTGCGGCTCGACGCGCCACCGAAACCGGCCGACGCCGCCGACGCCCTCGCCCTCGCCATCTGCCACATCTGGCGCGCCCCCGCGGTCAACCGCCTCCAGCAGGCGCACGCCGCGGCCCGTCGCGCCGCCCCCGTCCGCGCTCCCGGCGTCCGCCGGGCGACACCCCAGAAGGGCACCCGATGATCGCCTTCGTCTCCGGCCCGGTCGCGGCCCTCGCACCGGACTCCGCCGTCGTCGAGGTCGGCGGTATCGGCATGGCCGTCCAGTGCACACCGGACACCCTCTCCGCGCTGCGCATCGGACAGCCGGCCAAGCTCGCCACCTCCCTCGTCGTCCGCGAGGACTCGCTCACCCTCTACGGCTTCGCCGACGACGACGAGCGGCAGACCTTCGAGCTGCTGCAGACCGCCAGCGGCGTCGGCCCCCGGCTCGCCCAGGCGATGCTCGCGGTGCACTCCCCGGACGCGCTGCGGCTGGCCGTCGCCACCGGTGACGAGAAGGCCCTCACGGCCGTGCCCGGCATCGGCAAGAAGGGCGCACAGAAGCTGCTTCTGGAGTTCAAGGACCGGCTCGGGGAGCCGGTGGGCACCGGCCGCGCGGGCGTCGGCAGTGCCGTCACGGCCGGCTGGCGCGACCAGCTGCACGCCGCCCTGATCGGCCTCGGCTACGCCACCCGGGAAGCGGACGAAGCGGTTTCCGCGGTCGCCCCGCAGGCCGACGCGGCGGTCGCCGGCGGCGGGACGCCTCAGGTGCCGCAGCTGCTCAAGGCCGCTCTGCAGACCCTGAACCGCGCCCGATGACCGCCGCCACCCGGGCCCCGCGCCCCCGACCGTTCGACCACGCAGGCGGCCCGGCCGCCCCGACCCCGCGAGGCATTCCGCAGTGAACTGGGACGACACCGCACCGCCCCCCACCGAGGACGCCGCCACGGGCGCCCCCGACCGGCTGGTCGGGGCCGACGCGGACGGT
Organism: Streptomyces sp. NPDC048637; assembly: GCF_040650675.1. Lineage (NCBI taxonomy): Bacteria > Bacillati > Actinomycetota > Actinomycetes > Kitasatosporales > Streptomycetaceae > Streptomyces > Streptomyces sp. NPDC048637. The sequence continues at coordinate 58,826 of NZ_JBEZHQ010000048.1, read as the reverse complement.
GAGGACACCGCCGTCGAGGCCGCACTGCGGCCCAAGGACCTCGAAGAATTCGTCGGCCAGGAGCGGGTGCGTGAGCAGCTCGACCTGGTGCTGCGTGCCGCCCGCGCCCGCGGCGCCACCGCCGACCATGTCCTGCTGTCCGGGGCGCCGGGCCTCGGCAAGACGACCCTCTCGATGATCATCGCCGCTGAGATGGGCGCCCCGATCCGGATCACCTCCGGGCCCGCCATCCAGCACGCCGGCGACCTCGCCGCGATCCTCTCCTCCCTCCAGGAGGGCGAGGTCCTCTTCCTCGACGAGATCCACCGGATGTCCCGGCCCGCCGAGGAAATGCTCTATATGGCGATGGAGGACTTCCGCGTCGACGTCATCGTCGGCAAGGGCCCGGGAGCCACCGCCATCCCGCTCGAACTTCCCCCGTTCACCCTGGTCGGCGCCACGACCCGGGCCGGTCTGCTGCCGCCCCCGCTGCGTGACCGCTTCGGCTTCACCGCCCATATGGAGTTCTACGCCCCCGCCGAGCTGGAGCGGGTGATCCACCGCTCGGCCGGGCTGCTGGACGTCCACATAGAGGCCGAGGGCGCCGCCGAGATCGCCGGCCGCTCCCGCGGCACGCCCCGTATCGCCAACCGTCTGCTGCGCCGGGTCCGCGACTACGCCCAGGTCAAGGCCGACGGCTTCATCACCCGCGAGATCGCCTCCCAGGCCCTCGGGGTCTACGAGGTCGACGCCCGCGGCCTGGACCGCCTCGACCGCGCCGTGCTCACGGCCCTGCTCAAGCTGTTCGGCGGCGGCCCGGTGGGCCTGTCCACCCTCGCGGTCGCGGTGGGGGAGGAGCGGGAGACGGTCGAGGAGGTCGCCGAGCCGTTCCTCGTACGGGAAGGGCTGCTGGCCAGGACGCCCAGGGGCCGGATCGCCACCCCGGCGGCCTGGACCCATCTGGGGCTCGTCCCGCCGCAGCAGCAAGCGGGCGCCGCCGGACAGCAGGGCTTGTTCGGAGCGTGACGGCGCGGATACTCGCCCGGCCAGGAACTGCGGTGGGATGCTGTGCGTTGTTCCACTGGTGGGGACTCGCCTAGACTCCGCCGATGCCGTTCGTATGGGCGGCATTCCCACCCCCGTATATGAGATCGCGCATCAGCGGTCGTGCGAAGGAATTTCCGTCCCGTGAATATCGTGACTCTCCTCCCCTTCATCGTCCTCATCGGGGCCATGTTCCTGATGACTCGGTCTGCCAAGAAGAAGCAGCAGGCGGCCGCGCAGATGCGCAACGAAATGCAGGCCGGCACCGGCGTCCGGACGATCGGCGGTATGTACGCCACTGTCAAGGAAGTCCACGAGGACACCGTCCTCCTGGAGGTCGCCCCCGGCGTGCACGCCATTTACGCCAAGAACGCCATCGGCGCCGTGCTCGCGGACGAGGAGTACAACCGCATCCTGGACGGTGCCGACCCGATCCACGCCGACGAGCCGGTCGTTCCGGATGACGCCTCCTCGCTGACCGGCGGCACCGCCGCCGAGGCCGAGAAGGCCGACAAGATCGACCTGGGCAAGGCCGCCGGGGCTCCGGCCGACGCCGCGCCCGCGGCCGACGAGGCCAAGGACGCCAAGCCCGCCGACGAGGCCAAGGACACCGTCAAGGCGGACGCCGACACCGCCAAGGACGACAAGAAGTCCGGCGGCGACGCGAAGTAGTCCCCCCCACGGAACCGCGGAGCACGCGTGGTGTGTCGTGCACCGCGGTTCCGGGACGGTCTAGGCTCCGGCGGGGGCACGTCCCCACAAGACTTCGTGGCCCCTCGGCCGGAAACCCGGGCCGAGGGGTTGGACAGGGAGATACGAGAAGGTGGCAGCACCGAAGAAGGGCCGCAGGGCGCCCGCGAGCCAGGGGCATCCGGGCCGCACCCTGATCCTGGTCCTCATCGCCATGGCGGGGCTGATCGGAGGGATGTTCTACTCCGGCACGCTGACGCCGCGACTGGGCATCGACCTGGCCGGCGGCACCAGCTTCACGCTGGCGGCCCAGAACCAGCCGGGCAAGCCCAACGCGATCAACGAGACCAATATGAAGACCGCCGCCGGCATCATGGAGCGACGGGTCAACGGTCTCGGAGTGTCCGAGGCCGAGGTCCAGACCCAGGGCAGCGACCACATCATCGTGAACATCCCCAAGGGGACGGACGCGAAGCAGGCCCGCGAGCAGGTCGGCACCACCGCCAAGCTCGGGTTCCGGCCGGTACTCACCACCACGGCGGGCGTCAAGACCCCCGAGCCCAAGCCCAACCCTTCCAAGAGCGGCGCGAGCGACCAGGGCAAGGGCGACAAGGCCGCGGGTGACCAGGCCAAGGACCAGCCGGGCACCCAGCAGAGCGCCTCGTCCTCGCCGTCGCCGAGCGCCAAGCCGACGACGCAGGGCCGCGCGGTGACCGACGCGCTGAAGAAGGCACCGTCCGCCAAGCCCACCCCCTCCGGCCCGGCCAAGCCCTCCGCGCCTCAGGTGCCGCCGACGCCCCCGGCCGGTGCGGACATCCCGCCGGCCCTGCAGAAGCAGCTCAACGCGCTGGACTGCTCCAGCAAGCAGAGCCGCGCCACCGCCGGCGACAAGGCCGCGAACACCAAGCCGTCCGACCCGGTCGTGGCCTGTGGTGACGACGGGAAGCAGAAGTACGCGCTCGGCCCGGTCGGCGTCGAGGGCACGGACGTCAAGGACGCCAAGGCGGTCTTCGACAGCCAGCAGGGCGGGGGCTGGATCGTCCAGATGGACTTCACCTCCGAGGGCGGCAAGAAGTTCGCGGACGTCACCGGCAAGCTCGCCACCCAGGCGCCGCCGCAGAACCAGTTCGCGATCGTCCTGGACGGCGCGGTGGTCTCCGACCCGCGCGTCACCGAGCGGCTCAACGGCGGTAACGCCACGATCTCCGGCGGCTTCACCCAGCAGTCCGCCGAAGACCTCGGCAACATGCTGTCCTACGGTTCCCTGCCGCTCTCCTTCAAGATCGACGACGAGACCACGGTCACCGCGGCACTCGGCGGCGAGCAGCTGCAGGCCGGTCTGATCGCCGGCGCCATCGGCCTCGCACTGGTCATCGTCTACCTCGTCGCCTACTACCGGGGCCTGGCCCTGGTCGCGCTGGCGAGTCTGTTCGTCTCGGCGATCCTGACGTACACGATCATGACGTTGCTCGGCCCGACCATCGGGTTCGCGCTGAACCTCCCGGCGGTCTGCGGCGCCATCGTGGCCATCGGTATCACCGCCGACTCGTTCATCGTCTACTTCGAACGCATCCGGGACGAGATCCGTGAGGGCCGCACCCTGCGCCCGGCCGTCGAGCGCGGCTGGCCCCGGGCCCGCCGTACGATCCTGGTCTCCGACTTCGTGTCGTTCCTGGCCGCCGCGGTGCTGTTCATCGTCACCGTCGGCAAGGTGAAGGGCTTCGCGTTCACGCTCGGCCTGACCACCGTCCTCGACGTCGTCGTGGTCTTCTACTTCACCAAGCCCCTGATGACGATGCTGGCCCGGCGGAAGTTCTTCTCCGACGGTCACCCCTGGTCCGGCCTCGATCCCAAGCGCCTGGGCGCCAAGCCGCCGCTGCGCCGTCGTCGCGGCGCCGCCCCCACCCAGACGAAGGAGGCGTGAGATGTCCAAGCTCGGCAACCTCGGCGCCCGGCTCTACCGCGGGGAAGTCGGCTACGACTTCATCGGCAAGCGGAAGATCTGGTACGGCATCTCGATCCTCATCACCATCACGGCCATCGTCGGCCTCGCGGTGCGCGGCCTGAACATGGGCATCGAGTTCTCCGGCGGCGCGGTCTTCACCACGCCTGCGACCTCTGTGTCCGCCACGCAGGCCCAGCACCAGGCCGAGTCGGCGGCGGGCGGCCACCAGGCCGTGGTGCAGAAGCTCGGCGGCGGCTCGCTGCGCATCCAGATCAGCGGTCTGGACACCAAGCAGGCGCTGCCGGTTCAGGAAGAGCTCGCCAAGGACCTGAAGATCCCGGTCAAGGACGTCAACACCCAGCTGGTCGGCCCGAGCTGGGGTGAGGAGATCGCCAACAAGGCCTGGCTGGGCCTGGGGATCTTCATGGTCCTCGTGGTGCTCTATCTCGCGATCGCCTTCGAGTGGCGGATGGCGCTCGGCGCGCTGATCGCGCTGATCCACGACCTCACGATCACCGTCGGCATCTACGCCCTGGTCGGCTTCGAGGTCACTCCCGGCACGGTCATCGGTCTGCTGACGATCCTCGGTTACTCCCTGTACGACACGGTGGTCGTCTTCGACAGCCTCAAGGAAGCCTCCAAGGACATCACCAAGCAGAACCGCTTCACGTACAGCGAGATCGCCAACCGCTCCATCAACAGCACCCTGGTGCGCTCCATCAACACCACGGTCGTGGCGCTGCTCCCGGTCGCCGGTCTGCTGTTCGTCGGTGGCGGTGTGCTGGGCGCGGGCATGCTCAACGACATCTCGCTGGCCCTGTTCGTCGGTCTCGCCGCCGGTGCGTACTCGTCGATCTTCATCGCGACCCCGCTGGTCGCCGATCTGAAGGGCCGCGAGCCGCAGATAAAGGCACTGGCCAAGCGGGTGAAGGCGAAGCGCGCGGCAGCCGCGGCCAAGGACGCGAGCCAGGAGGACACCGAGGACCCGGCCCCCGCCACGGCGGACGCCGAGGACGGTGGTGCCGCGGTCGTCGGGCCGCGCCACCAGCCCGCCTCCCGTAACCGCGGACGCGGCCGCCCGTCGGGCAAGCGCCGATGAGCGCCCCCGCCGAACTGCGTGAGCTCCTGCTCAGCCGGATCGCGGACATCCCGGACCACCCGCAGCCGGGTGTGGTGTTCAAGGACATCACCCCGCTGCTGGCCGACCCGGCCGCCTTCGGCGCGCTCACCGAGGCGTTCGCCGAGCTGTGCGGGCGGCACCGCGTCGACAAGATCGTGGGCCTGGAGGCGCGCGGGTTCATACTCGCCGCTCCGGTCGCGGTCCGGGCCGGTGTCGGCTTCGTCCCCGTCCGCAAGGCGGGCAAGCTGCCCGGCACGACGCTCGGCCAGGCCTACGAGCTGGAGTACGGCACGGCCGAGATCGAGATCCACGCCGATGCGCTGGCCCCGGGCGACCGGGTGCTGGTGATCGACGACGTCCTCGCCACCGGCGGTACCGCCGACGCCTCGATGCAGCTCATCCGCCGCGCGGGCGCCGAGGTCGCGGGCCTGGCCGTGCTGCTGGAGCTCGGCTTCCTCGCCGGGCGGCAGCGGCTGGAGCCGGGGCTGAAGGGCGCTCCGCTGGAGGCCCTGATCACGGTCTGAGCGGCTCGCACCACAGCACCTCTGCAGCGGGGGCATCCGGAAGAATCCGGGTGCCCCCGCTGCTGTGTCATGTACGGACCCCTGGCCGCGGGGGAGCCGCGGCCCCGGGGTCGATACCATGGCACCCCGGCCCGTACGAGGTCCTGGGGTCCGGAACCGCCTGAGGAGTGCTCTTGCCAGACGAGGCCCAGCCGCTCTCCCCCGGACTGCGTCCGACGGGATCCGACGCCGCGCGCCCGGACGAGCCGAAGCCCACGGACGTGGCTTCCGCGGACGCGCCCCAGCCCGAGCGGCAGGGCGCGCCCGACGGCACCGCCACGCCCCGGCCGCCGGCCGGCCCCACCTCCGCGTCCCCGGCGCCCGCCGAGCGGCCCCGTACGGAGCCCAAGCCGGGGCCCGCCTCCTCGTCGTCCCGGTCGGCCTCCGCGCCGTCCCGGGCGGCCAAGCCGCCCGCCAAGGCCGACCAGCCCGCCGCTCCCAAGCCGCTGCCGCCCGCCCCCGCCGGCCGCTCCGGCTCCCCCAACCGGGTACGCGCCCGCCTGGCCCGCCTCGGTGTCCAGCGCTCCAGCCCGTACAACCCGGTCCTGGAGCCGCTGCTGCGGGCCGTCCGCGGCAATGACCCCAAGATCGAGACCGCGACGCTGCGCCAGGTCGAGCGGGCCTACCAGGTCGCCGAGCGCTGGCACCGCGGCCAGAAGCGCAAGAGCGGCGACCCGTACATCACCCACCCGCTCGCGGTCACCACCATCCTCGCCGAGCTGGGCATGGACCCGGCCACGCTGATGGCGGGCCTGCTGCACGACACCGTCGAGGACACCGAGTACGGCCTGGACACCCTCCGCCGCGACTTCGGCGACCAGGTGGCGCTGCTGGTCGACGGCGTCACCAAGCTGGACAAGGTCAAGTTCGGCGAGGCGGCGCAGGCCGAGACCGTCCGCAAGATGGTCGTCGCGATGGCCAAGGACCCGCGCGTCCTGGTCATCAAGCTCGCCGACCGGCTGCACAACATGCGCACCATGCGCTACCTCAAGCGGGAGAAGCAGGAGAAGAAGGCCCGCGAGACGCTGGAGATCTACGCTCCGCTCGCCCACCGCCTGGGCATGAACACCATCAAGTGGGAGCTGGAGGACCTCGCCTTCGCGATCCTCTACCCCAAGATGTACGACGAGATCGTGCGGCTGGTCGCCGAGCGGGCGCCCAAGCGCGACGAGTATCTGGCCATAGTGACCGACGAGGTCCAGGCCGATCTGCGTGCCGCCCGTATCAAGGCCACCGTCACCGGCCGCCCGAAGCACTACTACAGCGTCTACCAGAAGATGATCGTGCGCGGCCGCGACTTCGCCGAGATCTACGATCTGGTGGGCATCCGCGTCCTCGTCGACACCGTCCGCGACTGCTACGCCGCGCTCGGCACCATCCACGCGCGATGGAACCCGGTCCCCGGCCGGTTCAAGGACTACATCGCGATGCCGAAGTTCAACATGTACCAGTCGCTGCACACGACCGTGATCGGCCCCAGCGGCAAGCCCGTTGAGCTCCAGATCCGTACGTTCGACATGCACCGCCGTGCCGAGTACGGCATCGCCGCCCACTGGAAGTACAAGCAGGAGGCGGTCGCCGGCACGTCCAAGGTGCGTACGGACGTGCCCAAGGGCGTCGGCAAGGGCGCCGGCCAGGACACCGTCAACGACATGGCCTGGCTGCGGCAGTTGCTGGACTGGCAGAAGGAGACCGAGGACCCCGGCGAGTTCCTGGAGTCGCTGCGCTTCGACCTGTCCCGCAACGAGGTCTTCGTCTTCACGCCCAAGGGCGATGTCATAGCGCTGCCGGCCGGTGCCACCCCCGTCGACTTCGCCTATGCGGTGCACACCGAGGTCGGCCACCGCACGATAGGGGCACGGGTCAACGGGCGCCTCGTACCGCTCGAATCGACCCTGGACAACGGCGACTTGGTGGAGGTCTTCACCTCCAAGGCGGCGGGTGCCGGGCCGTCCCGCGACTGGCTCGGCTTCGTCAAGTCCCCGCGCGCCCGCAACAAGATCCGCGGCTGGTTCTCCAAGGAGCGCCGCGACGAGGCCATCGAGCAGGGCAAGGACGCCATCGCGCGCGCCATGCGCAAGCAGAACCTGCCGATCCAGCGGATCCTGACCGGCGACTCCCTGGTCACCCTCGCGCACGAGATGCGCTACCCCGACATCTCCTCGCTGTACGCCGCCATCGGCGAGGGCCATGTCGCCGCGCAGAGCGTCGTCCAGAAGCTGGTGCAGGCGCTCGGCGGCCAGGACGAGGCGACCGAGGACATCGCCGAGTCGACCCCGATCCGGCCGCGTTCCAAGCGCCGTTCCAGTGCCGACCCCGGTGTGGTCGTCAAGGGCGTCGACGATGTGTGGGTCAAGCTGGCCCGCTGCTGTACGCCGGTGCCGGGCGACCCCATCATCGGCTTCGTCACCCGCGGCAACGGCGTCTCGGTGCACCGCGCCGACTGCGTGAACGTCGACTCGCTGTCCCGGCAGCCGGAGCGGATACTCGAGGTCGAGTGGGCGCCCACCCAGTCCTCGGTCTTCCTGGTCGCCATCCAGGTCGAGGCCCTGGACCGCTCCCGGCTCCTGTCGGACGTCACCCGGATCCTGTCCGACCAGCACGTCAACATCCTCTCAGCGGCCGTCCAGACCTCCCGCGACCGCGTCGCCACCTCCCGCTTCACGTTCGAGATGGGCGATCCGAAGCATCTGGGGCATGTGCTGAAGGCGGTCCGGGGCGTGGAGGGCGTGTACGACGTGTACCGGGTGACGTCGGCCCGGAGGCCATAGGCCGCACGCACGAAGGGCCCCGGTACGGAATCCGTACCGGGGCCCTCGGTGCGTCACTCTCAGCCGCCGAACTCCTCCAGGCCCTTGAGCGCCTGGTCCAGCAGTGCCTTGCGGCCCGCCAGCTCCCGGCCGAGCTTGTCGGCCTTGGCGTTGTTGCCGGCCGCCCGGGCCGTGTCGATCTGCTTCTCCAGCTTGTCGACCGCGTCCTGGAGCTGGCCGGTCAGCCCCGCGGCGCGGGCCCGCGCCTCAGGGTTCGTACGGCGCCACTCGGTCTCCTCGGCCTCCTGGATGGCCCGCTCGACGGCGTGCATCCGGCCCTCGATCTTCGGGCGGGCGTCCCGCGGGACATGGCCGATGGCCTCCCACCGCTCATTGATCGAGCGGAACGCCGCCCGCGCGGCCTTCAGGTCCGAGACGGGGAGCAGCTTTTCGGCCTCGACGGCCAGCTCCTCCTTGCGGGTCAGATTCTCCCGCTGCTCGGCATCGCGCTCCGCGAAGACCTCACCGCGCGCCTGGAAGAAGATGTCCTGGGCGCCGCGGAAGCGGTTCCACAGATCGTCCTCGTGCTCGCGCTGGGCGCGTCCGGCGGCCTTCCAGTCCGCCATCAGCTCGCGGTAGCGGGCCGCGGTGGCCCCCCAGTCCGTCGAGTTCGACAGCGCCTCGGCCTCGGCGACCAGCTTCTCCTTCGCCTTACGGGACTCCTCGCGCTGCGCGTCCAGCGACGCGAAGTGCGCCTTGCGCCGCTTGGAGAACGCCGAGCGGGCGTGCGAGAAGCGGTGCCACAGTTCGTCGTCCGCCTTGCGGTCGAGCCGTGGCAGGCCCTTCCAGGTGTCGACCAGGGCGCGCAGCCGCTCGCCGGCCGCCCGCCACTGCTCACTGGCCGCCAGCTCCTCGGCCTCGGCGACCAGCTTCTCCTTGGCCTGCCGGGCTTCGTTGCTCTGCCGCGCCTTCTGTGCCTTGCGCTCCTCGCGGCGCGATTCGACGGACTCGACGAGCTTGTCGAGCCGCTTCCGCAGCGCGTCCAGATCGCCCACCGCGTGGTGTTCGTCGACCTGGGTGCGCAGATGCTCGATCGCGGTCGTGGCGTCCTTCGCCGACAGGTCGGTGGTCTTGACCCGGCGCTCGAGGAGGCCGATCTCGACGACCAGGCCCTCATACTTGCGCTCGAAGTAGGCGAGGGCCTCCTCGGGGGTTCCCGCCTGCCACGATCCGACGACCTGCTCGCCCTCGGCGGTACGCACGTACACGGTCCCCGTCTCGTCGACGCGGCCCCATGGGTCGCTGCTCACAGCGCCTCCTCCACATGATGCCGACGGGGGCGTGCGGCCCCCCGGCATCGTCCACAGTTTCTGTCCGGCAGAGCCGCGCCCTGACCGGTCCGACGGGCTGAATTGCGGGTGAGGGTGGCAGCCGTCGGAGCAGGCACCCTACACAACGCCAATCTAGGCGACCGGCGGTCGGCTGTCCGCATCCAGCACGACCGAAATTCCGCGGTGCGCACGGCGGCGCCGATGCACCACCCCAGGTCGCCCGGCAGGTCAGGACCTTTTGACGGATGCCTTGTCGATCACGACGGTGGCGTTCGGCGCGGTGTTGCCGGTCTGCCGGTCGGGCGTCGAACCGGCCTTGGCGATCTTCTTCAGCACATCCATACCACCGGTGACGGTGCCGAACGGTGTGTAGTTCGGGGGCAGCTTGCTGTCCCGGTAGACGAGGAAGAACTGGCTGCCCCCGGAATTGCGGGTCCGGTCGCTCCGGCCGTCATAGCGGTTGGCCATCGCGACCGTGCCCGCCGGATAGACGCCGCCCTTGAGCCGGGAGTCGTTGAGGTTCTCGTCCGGGATGGTGTAGCCGGGGGTGCCCTGGCCGGTGCCCATCGGGTCGCCGCACTGCAGGACGTAGAGGCCCTGGTCGACCAGGCGGTGGCACTTGCTGTGGTCGAAGTAGCCCTGGCCAGCCAGGAAGGCGAAGGAGTTGACCGTGTGCGGTGCCTTGCCGGCGTCCAGCTTCAGCTCGATCGTGCCGCAGGTCGTCGCCAGCTTCGCGGAGTAGGGGGCCGAGGTGTCGAGGGACATCGCCGGCTCCTTCTTCCAGGTCTTGGTGGCGGGCGTGCCCGGGGCGGGCCTGCCGCACGGGTCCGGCGCCTTGGCGGGGGACGGGGTTGCCGCCGCCCGGTCGGATTCCTGGTCGTTGCCGGCCAGTCCGGCGGAGGCGTAGGCGGCGACGCCGGCGGCCAGTGCGACGGCCACCGCGGACGCGATGACCACCGTGCGGCGTTTGGCCTTGTGCTGGGCCACGGACCGCCGTTGCTGCTGGCGCTCGTACTTCTCCCTGGCGAGCTGCCGCCGCCGCTGATCTCTGCTGACCACCGGTCGTCTCCTTAGTCCGGTCACCGATCGTTGTCGTCGGCCGTGGCCGTACCGTATACGGGTTCGCCCTGTCGGGAGTCCCGCCGGTAGGCTCTGGAGCTGCCGAGATGTCCGGGAGCGGTCCCGCGGACCGCCCCCCACCACCGACCTTTAAGGACGAACGTGCTGATTGCCGGGTTCCCCGCCGGGGCCTGGGGCACCAATTGCTACTTGGTCGCCCCCGCCGCCGGCGAGGAGTGCGTCATCATCGACCCGGGCCACCAGGCGGCCCAAGGAGTCGAGGACGCGGTCGCAAAGCATCGGCTCAAGCCTGTCGCGGTCGTTCTCACCCATGGCCATATCGACCATGTCGCCTCCGTGGTCCCGGTGTGCGGTGCGCACGATGTCCCGGCCTGGATCCACCCCGCGGACCGCTACATGATGAGCGACCCGGAGAAGGGCATCGGCCGCTCCATCGGTCAGCAGCTCATGGGCGAACTCACCGTGGGGGAGCCGGACGACGTCAAGGAGCTGAGCGACGGTGCCGCCCTGGAACTCGCCGGGATGGAATTCTCCGTCGCGCACGCCCCGGGCCATACCAAGGGGTCGGTGACGTTCAGGATGCCCGAGCAGGCCGACATTCCGCCGGTCTTCTTCTCCGGCGACCTGCTCTTCGCCGGCTCCATCGGACGCACCGATCTGCCGGGCGGCGACCACGGCGAGATCCTGCAGTCGCTGGCGCGTGTGTGCCTGCCGCTGGAGGACTCGACCGTCGTCCTGTCCGGCCACGGCCCCCAGACCACCATCGGCCGCGAGCGCGCCACCAACCCCTTCCTGCGGGAAGTGGCCGCCGGCCTCGGAGACGGCTTCAGCGCCGCTCCACGACGAGGAATGTGACGAGACTTCCGTGAGCACCTTCAAGGCCCCCAAGGGCACGTACGACCTGATTCCGCCGCAGTCCGCCACCTATCTCGCGGTGCGCGAGGCGATCGCCGCGCCGCTGAAGAACTCCGGGTACGGCTACATCGAGACACCCGGTTTCGAGAATGTCGAGCTGTTCGCGCGCGGCGTCGGTGAGTCCACCGACATCGTGACCAAGGAGATGTACGCCTTCGAGACCAAGGGCGGCGACCAGCTGGCGCTGCGCCCCGAGGGCACCGCGTCCGTGCTGCGCGCCGCACTGGAGGCCAACCTCCACAAGGCGGGCAACCTCCCGGTCAAGCTCTGGTACTCCGGCTCGTACTACCGCTACGAGCGTCCGCAGAAGGGCCGCTACCGCCACTTCTCCCAGGTCGGCGCCGAGGCCATCGGTGCCGAAGACCCGGCGCTGGACGCCGAGTTGATCATCCTGGCCGACCAGTCCTACCGCGCGCTGGGGCTGCGGAGCTTCCGCATCCTGCTCAACTCCCTGGGCGACAAGGAGTGCCGCCCCGTCTACCGCGCCGTGCTGCAGGACTTTCTGCGCGGGCTCGACCTGGACGAGGACACCCGGCGCCGGGTCGACATCAACCCGCTGCGCGTCCTGGACGACAAGCGCGAGGCCGTACAGAAGCAGCTCGACGGGGCGCCCAAGCTGCGCGACTACCTCTGCGAGGCCTGCAAGGCGTACCACGAGCAGGTGCGTGAGCTGCTGACCGCGGCGGGAGTGGCCTTCGAGGACGACGAGAAGCTGGTCCGCGGCCTGGACTACTACACCCGCACCACCTTCGAGTTCGTCCACGACGGCCTGGGCTCGCAGTCCGCGGTGGGCGGCGGCGGCCGCTACGACGGTCTCTCCGAGATGATCGGCGGGCCCGCACTGCCGTCCGTGGGCTGGGCGCTGGGCGTCGACCGCACGGTGCTGGCGCTGGAGGCGGAGGGCATCACGCTCGACATCCCCGCCGCCACGGCCGTCTACGCGGTGCCGCTCGGCGAGGAGGCCCGCCGGGTGCTGTTCGGTGTGGTCACCGAGCTGCGCCGGTCCGGTGTCGCCACCGACTTCGCGTTCGGCGGCAAGGGCCTGAAGAACGCGATGAAGTCCGCCAACCGCTCCGGCGCGCGGCTGGCGCTGGTGGCGGGCGAGCGGGATCTGGCCGAGGGCGTGGTCCAGCTCAAGGACCTGGAGAGCGGTGAGCAGACCGCGGTCGCGCTGGACACCGCGGTCGAGGAGGTCCGGCGCACGCTGGGCTGAGACCGCGGGGCGGCGGCCCCGGGGGGCCCGGACGGCGAGCGGCCGGCCGGGCCCCTCGTCTTTGCCGGGCCCCCGTGCCGCCGGGCGTCCGGTGTCAACGCCGGCCGTGCGTTCATCCCGGCGAAGGGATTCCGGCCCGGCAGCACCCGCGGTGTCCGCCCGCCGGGCGGGCGGACAGGGCAGGCGCGAGTGGAGCGAACCTGAGAGAACGCTGTGTGCGGAGGGCTCTTCTTTATGTTCGTCGCACAGTGGGTCATGGTGGAGTTGGGGCAGAATGAACGGCGTGCCCGTGACCGGGCCCGCGCTCAGCCCCATCTCCCAAGGGATCGACGGAACGGCGATATGACGACGACAGAGCTTGACGACGTGTCCACCGACGACGACCGCGCGAGCGGCACGGGCACCACCGGCTCGGGTCGCGGCTTCTCGCTGCTCCTGGTGATCACCGGCGCGCTGGGCATCCTCGCGTCCTGGATCATCACGCTGGACAAGTTCGAGCTGCTGAAGAACCCGGGATACGTGCCGGACTGCACTTTCAACCCGATCCTTTCCTGCACCAACGTCATGAAGAGCCAGCAGGCGGAGGTCTTCGGCTTCCCGAACCCGATGGCCGGGCTGGTCGGTTTCGGCGTGGTCATCGCGATCGGTATGGCCCTGCTGGCGGGTGCCCGCTTCCGCCGCTGGTACTGGACCGGGCTGAACATCGGCACCGGGCTCGCCGCGGTCTTCTGCATGTGGCTGATGGTCCAGTCGCTTTACCACATCAACTCGCTGTGCCTGTGGTGCACGCTGACCTGGTGCGTCACCATCCTGATGTTCTGGTACACCACCGTGCACAACGTCAAGCACGGCATCATCCCGGCCCCCGCGGGGCTGCGCCGGGCGGTGCTGGAGTTCCACTGGGTCGTGCCGGTGCTCTGGTACGGCGTGATCGCGCTGCTGATCCTCACCAGGTGGTGGTCGTCGTACTGGAGCACCCTGCTCTAGAACGCCCCTCGGCCCGCATGTCCGGCCCTGACGCCCCGGCCCGTCCCTGACGGCGGCCGGGGCGTTGTCAGTGGGGTGGCTTAGGCTCGTGATCGTGGAGCCCGACCTGTTCACCGCCGCTGCCGAAGACCGCCAGGAGAAGGACCCCGCGGGGTCCCCGCTCGCCGTCCGGATGCGCCCGCGCACCCTCGACGAAGTCGTGGGCCAGCAGCATCTGCTCAAGCCGGGCTCGCCCCTGCGCCGCCTCGTCGGCGAGGGCAGCGGGGGGCCCGCGGGGCCGTCCTCGGTGTTCCTGTGGGGACCGCCGGGCATCGGGAAGACGACCCTGGCGTATGTCGTCAGCCAGGCGACGAACAAGCGCTTCGTGGAGCTCTCGGCGATCACCGCGGGCGTCAAGGAGGTCCGCGCGGTCATCGACGGTGCGCGGCGCGCCTCGGGCGGCTTCGGCAAGGAGACCGTCCTCTTCCTCGACGAGATCCACCGTTTCAGCAAGGCCCAGCAGGATTCCCTGCTGCCGGCCGTGGAGAACCGCTGGGTCACCCTGATCGCTGCGACGACCGAGAATCCGTATTTCTCGGTGATCTCGCCGCTGCTGTCCCGCTCGCTGCTGCTGACCCTCGAACCCCTCACGGACGGCGATCTGCGCGGGCTGCTGCGGCGTGCGCTGACCGATGCGCGCGGGCTGGCCGGCGCGGTCACCCTCCCCGAGGACACCGAGGGGCATCTGCTGCGGATCGCGGGCGGCGACGCCCGGCGCGCGCTGACGGCCCTGGAGGCCGGGGCGGGCTCCGCGCTGGCCAAGGGCGAGAAGGAGATCACCCTCGCCACCCTGGAGGAGTCCGTCGACCGCGCGGCGGTGAAGTACGACCGCGACGGTGACCAGCACTATGACGTCGCCAGCGCGCTGATCAAGTCCATCCGGGGCTCGGACGTCGACGCCGCGCTGCACTACCTGGCGCGCATGATCGAGGCGGGGGAGGACCCGCGGTTCATCGCCCGCCGGCTGATGATCTCGGCGAGCGAGGACATCGGCCTGGCCGATCCGGCGGCCCTGCAGACCGCGGTCGCCGCCGCCCAGGCCGTGGCGATGATCGGCTTCCCGGAGGCGCGGATCACGCTGAGCCAGGCCACCATCGCGCTCGCCCTGGCGCCGAAATCGAACGCCGCCTATATGGCCATCGACGCCGCGCTGGCGGACGTCCGGGCCGGCCGGGCGGGTGCGGTGCCGCCGCATCTGCGCGACGGCCACTACAAGGGCGCTCAGAAGCTCGGCCACGGCCAGGGCTATCAGTATCCGCACGACCTGCCGGGCGGTATCGCGGCCCAGCAGTATGCGCCGGACGAGGTGCACGGCAAGCGCTATTACGAGCCCACCCGCCACGGTGCGGAGGCGCGCTACGCCGATGTCGTCGAGCGGGTGCGGGTGCGCCTGCGCTCGGACTCCGGCGAGAGCGCCGCCGAATAACCCCGCCGCCGGCCGGGCCGGGCGCCGATCCCGTCGGTCTCCCGGCCACCGTCCGCCGAGCGGGCGGCGGACCCGGTCTACTCGGCCGCCGCCTCGAAGAGGAGATGCATCGCCCGCCGCAACTCCCTCACGTCCCGCACGGGCTCGGGGAAGTCGAACCGCGCGTCGAAGGAGTGCTGCTCGGCGTCCGTGAAGCGGACCCGCAGGCCGAAGCGGTCCAGGCCCACCGGCACGGCCCGGTCGCGCAGCCCGCAGGCCGCCTCGCGGTCGCCCAGCAGGGCGCACAGCCCGCGCACCTGCTCGCTGTGCGCGGCGTGCAGATGCTGCAGCAGCTCCGCCTCGTGGGCGGCCAGCGGATCGGCGGCCGCGGCGGCGAAGTCGTCCGGCTCGACGGACTCGGAGCCCCACAGATCGTCCACCGCGCCCTCACCGACCTCTAGGCGCAGCATCATCCAGGCGGTCCGCCCGTACAGGCCCGGTGCGGGCTCCGGCTGCAGTGCCTCGCCGATGCCGAGCAGCTCGCCGACCGGGTGCCGCTCCGCGAGCAGCAGCGCCGCCCCGGCGCGCTGCTCGTTGCGTACGGGGGTGAGCCAGCCGGCCACCCAGGCCCGTCCGCGGATGCGATGGGGCACCGAAACCGGCGCGACATCCGTGATCTCCATCACGGCTGTCAGGTCGTCGTCCTGTGCGTGTGCCGCCGCCCGAGCCGCCGCAGAGTCGCCGGAAACCAGCAACAGCACGTCTCCGTCGGGTGTCACGGTCCGGCAGACCGGCGCCGAGAGTCCGCTCTCGTCAGGGTCCTCGACACCGGGGATGTCCAAAGACGCCATACCATTGGACTCGACGAGGGTTCGTACGCGCTCGGCGGCAGTGGGCTGCTGGGCGTCTTCCACGGGACGCGGCTGACCCGCCTCGGTGCGGTGTGCACCGGGCAGGGGGATCCCAGGTCGAAACATGCGTTCTCCTCGCGCTAAGGTAAGCCTCACCTAACTTACACGGAGGTCCGTTCCACGTGAACCAGTCGCGTCCCAAGGTCAAGAAGTCCCGCGCGCTCGGCATCGCCCTGACGCCGAAGGCCGTCAAGTACTTCGAGGCCCGTCCCTACCCGCCCGGCGAGCACGGCCGTGGCCGCAAGCAGAACAGTGACTACAAGGTCCGTCTGCTCGAGAAGCAGCGTCTGCGTGCGCAGTACGACATCAGCGAGCGCCAGATGGCGCGTGCCTACGACCGCGCTCGGAAGGTCGAAGGCAAGACCGGCGAAGCGCTGATCATCGAGCTTGAGCGCCGTCTGGACGCGCTCGTCCTGCGGTCGGGCATCGCCCGCACCATCTACCAGGCTCGTCAGATGGTCGTCCACGGCCACATCTCGGTGAACGACCGCAAGGTCGACAAGCCGTCCTTCCGCGTCCGCCCCGGCGACGTCGTGATGGTCCGCGAGCGCAGCCGCGAGAAGCACCCCTTCCAGGTCGCCCGTGAGGGTGGCTACGACACCGACGGTGAGACCCCGCGCTACCTCGAGGTCAACCTGCCGGCTCTGGCGTTCCGCCTCGACCGGGACCCGAACCGCAAGGAGATCCCGGTGATCTGCGACGAGCAGCTCGTCGTCGAGTACTACGCCCGCTAAGCACCACCGCAGGCGCAGCACCACGCTCAGCCCGCCGTCTCCCCGCCGCTCGCGGAGGGGGAGGCGGCGGGCTCGTTCGTGCCCGGCGGCACGATCCACACCGTCCGGTGCCGGGCGGGCACCGGACCGCCGGACCGCAGGATCCGGGCCACCGCCGCGTCCAGGCCGAGACGCTCGCCCGCGCGCAGGGCACGCCCGTAGCCCTCGGCCCCCAGTCGTTGCCGGGCCTGTTCCTCGCACAGCGCATGCGGCCGGCGGAAGTGGCGCGAACCGAACAGCGGCAGCCCCACCGAAGGCCAGATCCCGCCCGCGGCGCCCTGGAGCACCGCCGCCTCCTCCGCGTCCCCCTCGCCGAGCGTCACCATCGCCAGCAGCTCGATCGCCAGCACCACGCCCAGCAGGTCGTGGAAGGCGTGATGGACGGCCAGGGACTCCTCCAGCAGGGCCCGGGCCCGCTCGCCGTCGCCGCGCGACCATGCCGCGTACGCCAGCACGAACTGGGCGTACGCCCGCGTCCAGCGCTCCCCGTGGTCCTCACACACCTCCAGGACGTCCTCGCACAGCCGCACCGCGTCCGCCGGCTCGCCCCGGAAGGCCACCGCCATCGCCAGCTCGACCTGCCCCAGCAGCACATTGCTGTTGAGCTCGCCGATCTCCCGGTAGCGCCGCAGCGCCCCGCGCAGCAGCCCCTCGGCGCGCGGCATGTCGTCGCAGACCAGCGCCAGACAGCCGGTGCGGTGCAGCGCATAGGCGGCCGCGGTGGCGTTGCCGGTCCGCTCGGCCTCGTCGCGGCACTCCTGCAGCGCCCCCAGCGCGCCGACGGTGTCCCCCTGGAGCACCGCGACATAGCCGGCCACCCACAGCGCCTTCAGCCGTGCGTCGTCGTGGTCGCTCTCCAGCTCTAGGGCCCGGTCCAGCCAGTGCCGGCCCTCGGAGAGCCGCCCGCAGCCCACCCAGTAGAACCACAGAGTGCCCGCCAGGTACTGGCCCAGGTGCGTATCGGCGGGGCACTCCAGGCTCTGCTCCAGCGCCACCCGCAGATTGGGCAGCTCGGCCTCGATCCGGGCCGCGATCTCGGTCTGCCGGGAGCTGAACCAGTCCAGTTCGCACCAGGTGGCCAGCCCCAGATACCAGTCGCGGTGCCGGCGCCGCAGCCGGTCACCGTCGGGGGTCGCCGCCAGCCAGCCCGCGCCGTAGGCCCGTACGGTGTCCAGCATCCGGTAGCGCACCCCGGCCGCGGTCTCCTCGCGCACCAGCACCGACTGGGCGACCAACTCCGCGATGACGTCGAGGAGTTCGGCGGCCGGCAGCTCAGGGCCCGAGCAGACGTACTCGGCCGCCTCCAGGTCGAACTGCCCGGCGAAGACCGACAGCCGCGCCCACAGCAGCCGCTCCTCGGGAGTGCACAGCTCATGGCTCCAGCCGATCGCGGTACGCAGAGTCTGATGGCGCGGCAGGGCGCCGCGGGCAGTGCCGGTCAGCAGCCGGAAGCGGTCGTCGAGCCGGTGGAGCACCTGGTCCACGGACAGCGCGCGCAGCCGTCCGGCGGCCAGCTCCAGCGCGAGCGGAATCCCGTCGAGCCGCTCGCAGAGCTCGGTGACCGCCGCCTCGTTGGCCGCTTCGACGGTGAAGCCGCCGAGCACGGCCGCGGCGCGGTCGGCGAACAGGGCGGTCGCATCGGCGGTGTTCAGCGGCGCCAGCGCCACAGTCTGCTCGCCGGTGAGCCCGAGCGGCCGCCGTCCGGCGGCCAGCACCCGCAGCCCGGGGGCGCGGCGCAGCAGCTCCGCGGTCAGTTCGGCGCAGGCGTCGACCAGATGCTCATGGCCGTCCAGGACGAGCAGCAGTTCCCGGCCGGCGAGGTGGTCGCACAGTGCGGCGCGCACCGGACGGCCGCTGTGGTCGGCCAGTGCCAGCGCCTCGGCGACGGTGTGGTCCAGGAGATGCGCTTCGCGCAGAGAAGACAGTTCGACCAGCCACACCCCATCGCAGAAGCGATCCTGCAAGATCGCTGCGCCATGGCGGGCGAGCCGGGACTTGCCGACGCCGCCGAGGCCGGTGAGCGTCACCAGCCGGGCCGAGTCCAGCTGCCGTGCCAGCGCGGCCAGTTCGTCGTCGCGGCCGATGAAGCGGTTGAGTTCCGCGGGAAGGTTCCCCGGCCTGCCCGGCGCCCGCAGACGCTCGGGGGAAGGGCGGGAGACGGGACCGGGGCGCGTGAGGCGTCGCATGGCACACGGAGCGTACTCGGCAGGATGCGGACCGTACAATCACGTCGCCGGATTCCCCTGGCGGCCGCTCCGCGCCACCGGGAACGGGTACGGACGGACAGTCACGGCGCGATAAGGTCAAGGTTGCCGTTCGAGCAGGACGAGAACCAGACCAAACCAGTCGGAGAGTGGTGCCAACGTGTCCGGTGGAGAGGTGGCCGGGATCCTCGTGGCCGTCTTCTGGGCGATCCTTGTGTCGTTCCTCGCCCTCGTGCTGGTGAGGCTCGCACAGACGCTCAAGGCGACCACCAAGATGGTGGCCGAGGTGTCCGAGCAGGCCGTGCCCCTCCTCGCCGACGCCTCCGCAACGGTCCGCTCCGCGCACACCCAGCTGGCCCGCGTCGATGCCATCGCCGCCGACGTCCAAGAGGTCACCGCCAACGCCTCCGCGCTCTCCTCGACCGTGTCCTCCGCCTTCGGCGGCCCGCTGGTCAAGGTGGCGGCGTTCGGCTACGGCGTGCGCCGCGCGATCGGCAAGAAGGGCGAACCGGAGCCGAAGCGCACCGTCGTCCTCGGCCGTACCCTGCCCGGCGCCCGCCGCGGCGGGCGCCGCAACCGTCGCTCCAAGGACTGATCACAGCGATGTTCCGCCGCGCATTCTGGTTCACCACCGGCGCCGCCGCCGGCGTGTGGGCCACCAACAAGGTCCACCGCAAGCTGCGCAAGCTGCAGCCCGACAGCCTCGCCGCACAGGCCGCGGACAAGGCCGTCGAGACCGGACACCGGCTGCGCCAATTTGCATTGGACGTACGGACCGGAATGGCGGACCGTGAAGAGCAGCTGCACGACGCCCTGGGGCTCGGCGAGCCGAACGAGGTCCGTGAGCTGCCCGCGCCGCGTCGCGCGGTGCTCGAACCGCAGTACCGAACCACGAGAACAACCGGACACACCGGTCTGACCGGACCGACTGGAAAAG
Organism: Streptomyces sp. NPDC048637; assembly: GCF_040650675.1. Classification (NCBI taxonomy): domain Bacteria; kingdom Bacillati; phylum Actinomycetota; class Actinomycetes; order Kitasatosporales; family Streptomycetaceae; genus Streptomyces; species Streptomyces sp. NPDC048637. The sequence goes on along the minus strand of NZ_JBEZHQ010000048.1, from coordinate 38,940 downwards.
AGGACCACTGATGGAGTCGGCTGAAATCCGCCGCCGCTGGCTGCGCTTCTTCGAAGAGCGTGGGCACACCGTCGTGCCGTCGGCGTCGCTCATCGCGGACGACCCGACGCTGCTGCTCGTCAACGCGGGCATGGTCCCCTTCAAGCCGTACTTCCTCGGCGAGGTCAAGCCGCCCGCCCCGCGCGCCACCAGCGTCCAGAAGTGCGTCCGTACGCCGGACATCGAAGAGGTCGGCAAGACCACCCGGCACGGCACGTTCTTCCAGATGTGCGGCAACTTCTCCTTCGGCGACTACTTCAAGGAAGGCGCCATCAAGTACGCCTGGGAGCTGCTGACCGGCTCGCAGGCCGACGGCGGCTACGGCCTCGACCCGGAGAAGCTCTGGATCACCGTCTACCTGGACGACGACGAGGCCGAGCGCATCTGGCACGACGTCGTCGGGGTGCCCAGGGAGCGCATCCAGCGCCTGGGCAAGAAGGAGAACTACTGGTCCATGGGCGTCCCGGGCCCCTGCGGCCCGTGCTCCGAGATCAACTACGACCGTGGCCCGGAGTTCGGCATCGAGGGCGGCCCGGCCGTCAACGACGAGCGGTACGTGGAGATCTGGAACCTGGTCTTCATGCAGTTCGAGCGGGGTGCGGGCACCAGCAAGGAGGACTTCGAGATCCTCGGTGACCTGCCCAGCAAGAACATCGACACCGGCCTCGGCCTCGAACGCCTGGCGATGATCCTGCAGGACGTCCCGAACATGTACGAGACGGACACCCTGCGCGTCGTCATCGACAAGGCCACCGAGCTGACCGGCGTCCACTACGGCACCTCCCACGACAGCGATGTCTCGCTGCGCGTGGTCGCCGACCACATCCGTACGTCCACGATGCTCATCGGCGACGGTGTCACCCCCGGCAACGAGGGCCGCGGCTACGTCCTGCGCCGCATCATGCGCCGCGCCATCCGCAACATGCGCCTGCTCGGCGCGAGCGGACTGGTCGTCGGCGAGCTGCTGGACGTGGTCATCAAGACCATGGGCCAGCAGTACCCGGAGCTGCTGGAGGAACGCCGCCGCATCGAGACCGTCGCCCTCGCCGAGGAGGCCGCCTTCGTCAAGACGCTGAAGGCCGGCACCAACATCCTCGACACCGCCGTCACGGACACCAAGGCCGCCGGCAGCTCGGTCCTGCCCGGCGACAAGGCCTTCCTGCTCCACGACACCTGGGGCTTCCCGATCGACCTCACCCTCGAAATGGCCGCCGAGCAGGGCCTTTCGGTGGACGAGGACGGCTTCCGCCGCCTGATGAAGGAGCAGCGGGAGCGCGCCAAGGCCGATGCCCAGGCCAAGAAGAGCGGCCACGCCGACCTGTCCGCCTACCGTGAGGTCGCCGACAAGTCCGGTAGCACGGAGTTCACCGGCTACAGCTCCACCGAGGGCGAGTCCACGGTCGTCGGCCTCCTGGTCAACGGCGCCCCGGCCCCCGCCGCCCATGAGGGCGACGAGGTCGAGGTCGTCCTGGACCGCACCCCCTTCTACGCCGAGGGCGGCGGCCAGCTCGCCGACACCGGCCGGATCAAGCTGGACTCCGGCGCCGTCGTCGAGGTCCGTGACGTCCAGCAGCCGGTGCCCGGGGTCACGGTCCACAAGGGCGCCGTCCAGGTCGGCGAGGTGGTGCTCGGCTCGGCCGCGTACGCCACCATCGATGTCACCCGCCGGCGCGCCATCGCCCGCGCCCACAGCGCCACCCACCTCACCCACCAGGCGCTGCGCGACGCCCTCGGCCCCACGGCCGCGCAGGCCGGCTCGGAGAACTCCCCGGGCCGCTTCCGCTTCGACTTCGGCTCGCCGGCCGCCGTGCCGGGCGGGGTCCTCACGGACGTCGAGCAGAAGATCAATGAGGTGCTCTCGCGTGAGCTCGATGTGCACGCCGAGGTCATGAGCATGGACGACGCCAAGAAGCAGGGCGCCATCGCCGAATTCGGCGAGAAGTACGGCGACCGCGTCCGGGTCGTCACCATCGGTGACTTCTCCAAGGAGCTGTGCGGCGGCACTCACGTCCACAACACCGCTCAGCTGGGCCTGGTGAAGCTGCTCGGCGAGTCCTCCATCGGCTCCGGCGTACGCCGCGTCGAGGCGCTGGTCGGCGTGGACGCCTACAAGTTCCTGGCCCGGGAGCACACCGTCGTCTCCCAGCTCACCGAGCTGGTCAAGGGCCGCCCGGAGGAGCTGCCCGAGAAGATCTCCGGTGTCCTGGCCAAGCTGAAGGACGCCGAGAAGGAGATCGAGAAGTTCCGCGCCGAGAAGGTGCTGCAGGCCGCCGCGGGGCTGGCCGACGGCGCCAAGGACGTCCGCGGGGTGGCGCTGGCCGCCGGGCAGGTCCCGGACGGCACCTCCGCCGACGATCTGCGCAAGCTGGTGCTGGACGTCCGCGGCCGGATCCAGGGCGACCGTGCCGTCGTCGTGGCGCTGTTCTCGGTCGCCAACGGCCGCCCGGTGACGGTCATCGCCACCAACGAGGCCGCCCGCGAGCGCGGTATCAAGGCCGGTGACCTGGTCCGTACGGCCGCCAAGACGCTCGGTGGCGGTGGCGGCGGCAAGCCGGACGTCGCCCAGGGCGGCGGTCAGAACCCCGCCGCGGTGCCCGAGGCCATCGAGGCCGTCGAGCGCCTCGTCGCCGAGGCGGCCTGACGCGCGTGAGTGAGATGCGACGCGGACGGCGCATCGCCGTGGATGTCGGGGATGCCCGGATCGGGGTCGCCTCGTGCGACCCCGACGGGGTCCTCGCCACCCCCGTCGAGACCGTGCCGGGACGTGATGTTCCGTCAGCGCACCGTCGGCTCAAGGCGATCGTCGAGGAGTACGAGCCCCTCGAAGTCGTGGTCGGCCTGCCCCGCTCCCTCAGTGGGGGAGAGGGGCCGGCCGCGGCCAAGGTCCGGGCCTTCGCCCAGGAAATGGCCCGGAACATCGCCCCCATAGCGGTCCGGCTGGTCGACGAGCGGATGTCGACGGTCACGGCCACCCAGGGCCTGCGGGCCTCGGGCGTCCGGAGCAAGAAGGGCCGCTCGGTGGTCGACCAGGCGGCCGCGGTGGTCATCCTGCAGAGCGCGCTGGAGACCGAACGCGTCTCCGGGGAACCTCCGGGCGAGAGCGTCGAAGTGGTCATCTGATCGCGGTACGGTAACGTTCCGCGCGATGTGCGGCGTTCGAACAGCCGCGCGTGCAAGTAGAGGCGGATCGGGTACAGCAAGGACGCGCTGCCAGACCGAGTGCACCGCCTCTCGGCTCTAGGGGATCGATGACCGAGTATGGCCGGGGCTACGGCTCCGAACCGTGGCATCCCGAGGACCCGCTCTACGGAGACCAGGGTTCCTCCAGAGGCCAGGAGCAGCAGCCTCAGTGGGACGGACACCAGGCCCACCGGTATCCCCAGCAGCAGGCTGACCCGTATGCCCAGCAGCACTACAACGGCGGCTGGGACGGTGCGCAGGGCGGGCAGTCGCCGTACGACCCGTACGACCCCTACGGGCAGCAGCCGCCGGCCGACCCGTACGGCGGGACGGGTTCCGACTACTACGCCGCTCCGGACGCCTATCCGCCGCCGCAGGCCCAGCAGCTGCGGCAGCCGGGTATGCAGGGCCAGCAGGGGATGCAGCAGCAACAGCAGTACCAGCAGCCGCCGCACCCTCAGCACCCGGAGCCGCACTACGACGACGGCACCGGTGCCGGCGACGACTGGCGGGCCGATCCGGAGCCGCGCGAGCCGGAGCCGGAGCATGCGTTCTTCGCGGACCACGGCGATGACGACGGCCGTGACGACCTCGACCCGCGCGAGGACGGCCGGGGCGGCCGCGAGCGCCGCGGGAAGAAGAACAAGAAGAACAAGAAGAACAAGCGACGCAGCGGCCGGGCCTGCCTGGTCGTCACCCTGTTCTTCGCCGGAGCCGTCGGCACCGTCGGCTATTTCGGCTATGACTTCATCATGAGCCACCTCGGCTCGGCCCCCGACTACGAGGGCGAAGGAACCGGCGAGGTCCAGGTCGACATCCCGGAGAATTCCACGATCCTGCAGATGGGGCTGGCCCTCAAGCGTGCAGGCGTGGTCAAGAGCGCTGACGCCTTCTCCGAGGCCGCTACCGACAGCAAGAAGGATAAAGTCCTGCAGCCCGGGACATATTCCCTGCGCAAGCACATGTCCGCGGCCTCGGCCGTCGAGCTGATGGTGGACCCCAAGAGCCGCAACGGCCTCACGATCCGTGAGGGGCTGCGCTCCGGCGACGTCTACAAACTGATCGACACGAAGCTCCACCTCAAGAAGGGCACGACCAAGGACGCCGCCGAGGCCGAGACCAAGAGCCTCGGGCTGCCGTCGTGGGTCAAGAGCTCGTCGAAGCTGAAGGACCCGCTGGAGGGCTTCCTCTATCCGTCGACCTACAGCGTCGGTGAGAAGGCCAAGCCGACGGATGTTCTGAAGCAGATGGTCTCCCGGGCGAAGCAGGTGTACGCGAATTACGACCTGGAGGCGAACGCCAAGAAATTCCATCTGAAGTCCCCGTTGCAGCTGATTACTGTCGCCAGCCTCACCCAGGCCGAGGGTATGACGCACGATGACTTCCGGAAGATGGCGGCGGTCGTCTACAACCGGCTCGACCCGAGTAACACGGACACCAACCAGAAGCTCGAATTTGACTCGGCCTTCAACTACCTGAAGAATCAGAGTAAAATCAATATCAGTACGGACGAGATCCGGAACTACGACGACCCGTACAACACCTATTTCTATCGAGGTCTGCCACCCGGCCCGATCGGAAACCCCGGGGACGATGCCTTGAAGGCGACGGTCAACCCGGACAAGTCCAACAGGTGGCTCTACTTCATTTCGGTCGATGGGAAGAAGACGGACTTCACTACGAATCTCACCGATCACATGAAGCTTGTCAGGGAATTCAACAAGCGACAGCAAGCGCAGAAGAACGCGAACTAAGGCCGGGTCGTGTCGGATACGAAGAAGGCGGCGGTCCTCGGATCGCCTATTGCGCACTCCCTCTCGCCGGTGTTGCACCGAGCCGCATACGAGGCATTGGGGCTGCGGAATTGGACGTATGGCCGGTTCGAGGTTGACGAGGCGTCACTGCCCGGTTTCTGTGCGGGGCTTGGCCCGGAATGGCGTGGGCTTTCGCTGACCATGCCGCTGAAGCGAGCGGTGATGCCGCTGCTCGACGAGGTCAGCGACGTCGCTGCCTCCGTTGAGGCCGTCAATACGGTGGTCTTCACCGACGACGGGCGTCGTCTCGGCGACAACACCGACATCCCCGGCATGATCGCCGCGCTGCGTGAGCGCGGGGTGCGGCAGGTCGAGCGGGCGTCGGTCCTGGGTGCCGGAGCCACCGCCTCCTCGGCGCTCGCCGCGCTCTCCCGGATCTGCACCGGCGAGGTCACCGCGTATGTCCGCAGCGCGGCGCGTGCCGACGAGATGCGCGGCTGGGGCGAGCGGCTCGGGGTCACGGTCCGCACCGCCGCCTGGGAGGACGCCGCCGCGGCCTTCGAGGCACCGCTGACCGTCGCCACCACCCCGGCAGGGACCACCGACGCGCTCGCCGCCGCGGTCCCCGACCGGCCCGGCACGCTCTTCGATGTGCTTTACGAGCCCTGGCCGACGGCGCTGGCCGCGGCCTGGGCCGCCCGCGGCGGCGCCGTGGTCGGCGGCCTCGACCTGCTGGTCCACCAGGCCGTACTGCAGGTGGAGCAGATGACGGGCCGGTCACCGGCGCCGCTGGCCGCGATGCGCACGGCAGGTGAGGCGGCGCTCGCCGCCCGCTGACGCTCCGTACCGGGCCCGGTCGGCCCGGTCCGTCCCGTACGTCCCCGCGCGCCCGGTCCGCACCCTGGACTGGGCGCCGGTCGTCCCGTGCGACGTGGGAGGATCGGGGGAAGACCGTACGCGGATGAGCAGTACATGAGGAGCACCGTTGAGCAGGTTGCGCTGGCTGACGGCGGGGGAGTCGCACGGCCCCGCACTCGTGGCGACGCTGGAGGGCCTTCCGGCCGGAGTGCCGATCACCACGGAGATGGTGGCGGACGCGCTGGCCCGGCGCCGGCTCGGCTATGGCCGCGGTGCCCGGATGAAGTTCGAGCAGGACCAGGTGACCTTCCTGGGCGGGGTGCGGCACGGTCTGTCGCTGGGCTCTCCGGTGGCCGTGATGGTCGGCAACACCGAGTGGCCCAAGTGGGAGCAGGTCATGGCGGCCGACCCGGTGGACCCGGAGGAGCTGGCCGCGCTGGCCCGTAACGCGCCGCTGACCCGTCCCCGCCCCGGCCACGCCGACCTCGCCGGGATGCAGAAGTACGGCTTCGACGAGGCCCGCCCGATCCTGGAGCGCGCCTCCGCCCGCGAGACCGCCGCCCGGGTCGCCCTCGGCGCGGTCGCCCGTTCCTTCCTCAAGGAGACGGCCGGTATCGAGATCGTCTCGCACGTCGTCGAGCTGGCCGCGGCCAAGGCCCCGTACGGAGTCGTCCCCAAGCCCTCCGACGTCGAGAAGCTGGACGCCGACCCGGTGCGCTGCCTGGACGCGGACGCGAGCAAGGCGATGGTCGCCGAGGTCGACCAGGCCCACAAGGACGGCGACACCCTCGGCGGGGTCGTCGAGGTGCTGGCCTACGGCGTGCCGGTGGGCCTCGGCTCGCATGTGCACTGGGACCGGCGTCTGGACGCCCGGCTGGCCGCCGCCCTCATGGGCATCCAGGCGATCAAGGGCGTCGAGGTCGGCGACGGCTTCGACCTGGCGCGGGTGCCGGGCTCGAAGGCCCATGACGAGATCCTCTCGACCGACGACGGGATCAAGCGCAGCTCGGGCCGCTCCGGCGGCACCGAGGGCGGGCTGACGACCGGCGAGCTGCTGCGGGTGCGCGCCGCGATGAAGCCGATCGCGACGGTGCCGAAGGCGCTGGCGACCATCGATGTGACCACCGGTGAGGCGGCCAAGGCGCACCACCAGCGCTCGGACGTCTGCGCCGTGCCTGCCGCCGGCATCGTCGCCGAGGCGATGGTGGCCCTCGTGCTGGCGGATGCGGTGGTGGAGAAGTTCGGCGGCGACAGCGTGCCGGAGACCCGCCGCAATGTGCAGAACTTCCTCGACAACCTGGCGATCCGATGACGTCGCCGGCCGTCGTGCTGATCGGCCCGCCCGGGGCCGGCAAGTCGACGGTGGGTGCACTGCTGGCCGAGCGGCTGGGCGTCGGCTACCGGGACACCGACGCCGATATCGTCGAAACGGCCGGCCGGCCGATCGCCGAGATCTTCATCGACGAGGGCGAGCCGCACTTCCGCGACCTGGAACGGGCCGCGGTACGTGCCGCGCTCGACGGCCACCCGGGAGTGCTCGCGCTCGGCGGTGGCGCCATCCTCGACGACGGCACCCGCAAGCTGCTGACCGGACTTCCGGTGGTCTTCCTGGACGTCCAACTCGCGGACGCCGTCAAGCGGGTGGGCCTCGACGCGCCCCGCCCGCTGCTGGCCGTCAATCCCCGCAAGCAGTGGCGCGAGCTGATGGAGCGCCGCCGTCCGCTGTACACCGAGGTCGCGCGCGCCGTGATCGCCACGGGGGAGCGGACCCCCGAGCAGGTCGCCGAGGCGATCCTGGACGCTTTGGAGCTACGCCAGGCCGCGGGAGACGCCCCGCAGGCCGCCCACAGGGAGGAACAGGCATGACGGAGCAGGCCACCCGTATCCAGGTCGGCGGCACGGCGGGCACCGATCCGTACGAGGTGCTCGTCGGGCGGCAGCTGCTCGGTGAACTCCCCGGTCTGATCGGCGAGGGCGTCAAGCGCGTGGCGGTGCTGCACCCGGAGGCGCTGGCCGCCACCGGCGAGGCGCTGCGCGAAGACCTGGCCTCCCAGGGCTACGAGGCGATCGCCGTCCAGCTGCCGAACGCCGAGGAGTCCAAGACCGCCGAGGTCGCGGCCTACTGCTGGAAGGCGCTCGGCCAGTCCGGCTTCACCCGCAGCGATGTGATCGTCGGCGTCGGCGGCGGCGCCACCACCGACCTGGCCGGCTTCGTCGCCGCGACCTGGCTGCGCGGGGTGCGCTGGATCGCCGTACCGACCACTGTGCTCGGCATGGTGGACGCGGCCGTCGGCGGCAAGACCGGCATCAACACCGCCGAGGGCAAGAACCTCGTCGGTGCCTTCCACCCGCCGGCCGGTGTGCTCTGCGACCTGGCCGCGCTGGACTCGCTGCCGGTGCACGACTACGTCTCCGGTCTGGCCGAGGTCATCAAGGCCGGCTTCATTGCCGACCCGGCGATCCTCGACCTGATCGAGTCGGCCCCGGAGGCCGCCAAGCGCCCGGACGGTGCGCACACCGCCGAGCTGATCGAGCGGGCGATCCGGGTCAAGGCCGAGGTGGTCTCCGCGGACCTCAAGGAGTCCGGTCTGCGCGAGATCCTCAACTACGGCCACACCCTGGCGCACGCCATCGAGAAGAACGAGCGCTACAACTGGCGGCACGGCGCGGCCGTCTCCGTCGGCATGGTCTTCGCCGCCGAACTCGGCCGGATCGCCGGCCGGCTGGACGATGCCACCGCCGACCGGCACCGCTCCGTCCTGGAGTCCGTCGGGCTGCCGCTGACCTACCGGGGCGACCAGTGGCCCAAGCTGCTGGAGACGATGAAGGTCGACAAGAAGTCCCGCGGCGACCGGCTGCGCTTCATCGTCCTGGACGGCCTCGCCAAGCCGACCGTCCTGGAGGGCCCGGACCCGGCCATGCTGCTCGCGGCACACGCGGAGATCGCGGCGTGAGCCAGGGTGAGCGGAAGGGGCACGGCATGAGCGGCAAGACCCGCCGGGTGCTCGTCCTCAACGGGCCCAACCTCGGCCGGCTGGGATCCCGTGAGCCCGACGTCTACGGCGCCACCTCCTACACCGGGCTGGTCGAGGAGTGCACCAGGCTCGGCAAGGAGCTGGGGTTCGAGGCCGAGGTCCGGGAGACCAACGACGAGGGGGAGATGATCCGCTGGCTGCACGAGGCCGCCGACGGATCGATTCCGGTCATCATCAACCCCGGTGCCTTCACGCACTATTCGTACGGCATGCGGGATGCGGCCGCCCAGCGCACCGCCCCGCTGATCGAGGTGCACATCTCCAACCCGTACGCCCGCGAGGAGTTCCGCCACAATTCGGTCATCGCGGCCATCGCCAGCGGTACGGTCGCCGGCTTCGGCATCGGCTCGTACCGTCTCGCGCTCCGTGCGCTGGCCGAGGAACTGAGCGGCTGACGCCCCCTCGGGCACACCCCGGCGCCCCCGGCCGTTCCTGCCGCGAGCGCCGGGGGCAGCAGGCCCGCCGGCCGCGTCCGGGAGGGTACCGTTCGCAGCGGTACCCTCCATGCCGACGGCCGTGGGGCACAACGGCCCCTCCGGGCCGGTGGGTTACCGCACGACGCACCGGGCAGACGGGCCCGGCGCCTGGGGGCACCACCCGGCGTGAGCCGGGGGAGCACCGCACCACGTCGACCGCACGAGACGGAGAGCCACCGGATGCAGTACGCAGTGGGGGCTCCGCTGCCACCGCCCCACGGGCAGGCATCAGGACCCGGGGCCGCCATGCACTGGACGCCCAACCCGGGAGGGCACACCCCGGGAGGGCACACCCCGCCCACCTCGCCGCAGGCCCCTCCGGTCCCGCCGCCGGCTCCCGCTGCCCCGCCGCCCGCGCAGCAGCCCGCCCCCGGCCAGGGCTGGCACGGGCCCACTCCCCAGCAGGCCCCGCCCACCCCGCACAGCACGGACATCACCGGCCAGGTGCGGCTTCCCCCGGCCGCCCCGGTGCCGCTGCCCAGCCCGCCCACCGATGCCGCACCGGACGCTGCGCATGCGGCCGTCGCGGTGCTGCTCATCGGCCCGGCCGGGGCCGGCAAGACCAGCGTGGCGCGCCACTGGGCCGACACCCGGCGGGTGCCGACCGCGCACATCAGCCTCGACGACGTCCGCGAATGGGTCCGCTCCGGTTTCGCCGACCCGCAGACCGGCTGGAACGACCACTCCGAGGCGCAGTACCGCCTCGCCCGCCGTACCTGCGGCTTCGCCGCCCGTAACTTCCTCGCCAACGGCATCTCCTGCATCCTCGACGACGCCGTCTTCCCCGACCGGCCGGTCGTCGGCCTCGGCGGCTGGAAGCGCCATGTGGGCCCCGGTCTGCTGCCGATCGTGCTGCTGCCCGGTCTGGAGATCGTTCTGGAGCGCAACGCCCGGCGCAGCGGCAACCGCCGGCTCTCCGACGAAGAGGTGGCCAGGATCCACGGGCGGATGGCCGGCTGGTACGGCTCCGGCCTGCCGATCATCGACAACTCCCAGCACGACGTCGCCACGACGGTGCGGGTGCTGGACGACGTCGTCGCCCGCAGCATCGCCAGCCCGCCCAACTGGTAGACGGTACGGCACCGGTCCCCCGGGCGGCCCCGCTCGACCGGCCGCCTCGGGGGAGTCGCCGTACGCTCGTGATATGTCCGAGTTGTACGCGGCCCGACGCACGCGTCTGCGCGACCGCGTAGCCGGGGCCGGAAGTGCCGCCGCACTGATCTCGCGCCCCGCGAACGTCCGCTACCTCACCGGCTGTGCGCCGCCGGGTGCCGCGCTGCTGCTGGGACCGGCCGACGATGTGCTGCTCTGCGGCAATCCGCTGAGCGGCGATCCCTCCGAGGGGCGCCCGGCCGAGGACGTACGGGTCTCGGTGCTGCCGACGCGTGGCGGCGACCCGGTCGTGGCCGGCGCCGACCTGGCCGCGAAGGCCGGCGCGGACATCCTGGCCGTCGAGGAACACCACCTCACCGTCACCCGGCACCGGGCGCTCTCGCAGGTCGCGCCCCGGCTGCGGCTGTCCGATCTGGCCTGCGCGGTCGAGGCACAGCGGCTGGTGAAGGACGACGACGAGATCGCCTGTCTGCGGATCGCCGCCGAGATCGCCGACCAGGCCCTGGGGGAGCTTCTCGAATCGATCCTGGTCGGCCGCACCGAGCGGCATCTCGCGCTCGAACTGGAGCGCCGGCTGGTCGACCACGGTGCGGACGGCCCGGCCTTTCCCACCTCCGTCGCGACCGGCCCGAACGCCGGCCGCCCCGGACATCTGCCCACCGACCGGCGGGTCGAGGAGGGCGACTTCCTCAGCGTCGGGCTGGGCGCCAACTATCGCGGCTACCGCTGCGAGATCGGCCGGACCTTCGTCATCGGCACCACGCCCTCGGACTGGCAGATCGAGCTGTACGATCTCGTTTTCGCAGCCCAGCGGGCCGGACGCGAGGCGCTCGCGCCGGGTGTGGAGTGCCGCGAGGTGGACCGGGTGACCCGCCATGTCCTGGATGCCGCGGGGTACGGCGAGCGGCTCGGACCGTGGACCGGGCACGGTGTGGGACTCGAAATCGATGAGGACCCTCAGTTGTCCCCTGCCGCCATGGGTAAACTGGACGCTTGCGTGCCGGTCACCGTCGAGCCGGGGGTTCACATCCCGGGCCGTGGGGGTGTCCGGATCGACGACACACTCGTCGTCCGCCCCGAGGCGGACGGCGGGCCCGAGCTACTCACGATCACGACCAAGGAGCTGCTCGCGCTGTGAGCCCCACGGCTTGCGGCGGACGGCTCCGAGGTACCCACCACCTGCAGTCCAGGAGATTCCGCAACCGTGGCTTCCACGAACGACCTCAAGAACGGCCTGGTGCTCAAGCTCGAAGGGGGCCAGCTTTGGTCCGTCGTCGAGTTCCAGCACGTCAAGCCCGGTAAGGGCCCGGCCTTCGTCCGCACCAAGCTGAAGAATGTGCTCTCCGGCAAGGTGGTGGACAAGACCTTCAACGCCGGCGTGAAGGTCGAGACGGCCACTGTCGACAAGCGCGGGATGCAGTTCTCGTACATGGACGGCGAGTACTTCGTCTTCATGGACATGGACACCTACGATCAGCTGATGGTCGACCGCAAGGCCGTCGGTGACGCCGCGAACTTCCTCCTTGAGGGCTTCGAGGCCGTCGTGGCGCAGCACGAGGGCGAGGTGCTCTACGTCGAGCTGCCGGCCGCCGTCGAGCTCGTCATCCAGCACACCGAGCCCGGCGTCCAGGGCGACCGCTCCACCGGCGGCTCCAAGCCCGCCACGCTGGAGACCGGCTACGAGATCCAGGTGCCGCTCTTCATCACCGAGGGCGAGAAGATCAAGGTCGACACCCGCACCGGCGACTACCTCGGCCGGGTGAACAGCTAACCGTGGCTGCCCGTACCAAGGCCCGTAAGCGCGCCTTCCAGATTCTCTTCGAGGCCGACCAGCGCGGTGCCGATGTGCAGTCCGTGCTCGCGGACTGGATGCGGCACGCCCGGACCGATCCACGGCAGCCGCCGGTGAACGAGTACACCCTGCAGCTGGTCGAGGGATACGCGGACCATGTCACCCGCATCGACGAGCTGATCTCCACCTACGCGGTCGACTGGGACCTGGACCGGATGCCGGCGGCCGACCGCAGCATCGTGCGGCTCGGTGCCTACGAGCTGCTCTGGGTGGACGACACGCCGGACGCGGTGGCGATCGACGAAGCGGTGCAGCTCGCCAAGGAGTTCTCCACGGACGACTCCCCGGCCTTCGTCAACGGCCTCCTCGGCCGGTTCAAGGAGCTGAAGCCGAGTCTGCGGCGCGAGGCGTAGGCGGTCGGCAGAGCGTGTGAACGGGCCCGGAGCGAGGGACAAGTGCTCCGGGCCCGTCGCATGCCCGCAGAGCGCCGTCAGGGGCTTTTGTGAGGGCACCGGCGAGTGCCCGCGAATACCGGAGCGCCCCGGGACGGCCCCGGAATGCAGAACCGCCGCCCCGGAAGCCCGGGGCGGCGGTACGTTTCTGCAGGTACGAGGGTGTCAGAGCTCCTCGTGCGACACGGCACGGCGTGCATCGGCGTCGAGCACGCCCCAGCTGATCAGCTGCTCGGTCAGCACCGAGGGCGACTGGTCGTAGATGACCGCGAGGGTGCGCAGGTCGTCCTGGCGGATCGAGAGCACCTTGCCGTTGTAGTCACCGCGCTGGCTCTGGATGGTGGCGGCGTAGCGCTGCAGCGGGCCGGCCTTCTCCTGCGGGACGTGGGCAAGGCGCTCCAGGTCGAGCACCAGCTTCGGCGGCGGCTCGGCCGCTCCGCCCGGTGTCGTGCCCGGCAGCAGCTCCTGCACCGGAACGCCGTAGAAGTCCGCCAGCTCGGCAAGGCGCTGCACGGTCACGGCGCGGTCGCCGCGCTCGTACGAACCGACCACCACGGCCTTCCAGCGGCCCTGGGACTTCTCCTCGACGCCGTGGAGAGAAAGGCCCTGCTGGGTGCGGATGGCGCGGAGCTTGGCCCCGAGCTGTTTGGCGTATTCGCTGGACATAAAACTCCCCAGACGGCTGTATCGACATGCGGCTCCGCCGCGGGCTGGTAACTCACTGTGAGGTTACGCAGCGTAATCTGACTTCGTCAAGCGGAACGGGGCAGACCCTCACCCGTCAGGGGTGCCGACGGGTCCTGGAGGGCCCCCTGGTAGCCTGGGGCGCGTAATTCCGACGTCCTTTAAGGTCCGTCCCGTGAGGCGGAGAAGGAGGTCCGTTTCATATGGACGCAAGCAGTTCCGACACGACGGCTCAGCTCCCTGCACGCCCGGTGCTCGAAGGCCCGGACATCGCGCGGATGCTCACCCGTATCGCCCACGAGATCGTCGAGCGCGCCAAGGGCGCGGACGATGTGGTGCTCCTGGGGATTCCCACCCGCGGCGTCTTCCTCGCCCGGCGACTGGCCGCCAAGCTCGAAGAGATCACCGGCCGCACGGTCCCGGTCGGCTCGCTCGACATCACGATGTACCGCGACGACCTGCGCCTGGGCCCCGCCCGCACGCTCGCCCGCACGGACATCCCCGCCGACGGCATCGAGGGCCGGGTCGTCCTGCTCGTCGACGACGTCCTCTTCTCCGGGCGCACGATCCGCGCCGCCCTGGACGCGCTGGGCGACATCGGACGGCCGCGCGCCGTGCAGCTGGCGGTCCTCGTCGACCGCGGCCACCGCGAACTGCCGATCCGCGCCGACTACGTAGGCAAGAACCTCCCCACGTCGCTGCGGGAGACGGTCAAGGTCCAGCTCACCGAGGAGGACGGCCGGGACGCCGTGCTGCTCGGCGTGAAGCACACCGCCCCGGCCGGCGAGCGATAGCGCACGGCGTACGGGCCCGGTGACCCCGGGTCCGCAGGCATGCCCGCTCAACGGACATTCCCGTACACCTCCTTCACCCACGGAGAAAACCGGATGAAGCGTCACCTCATCTCGGCCGCCGACCTCACGCGCGACGACGCCGTACTGATCCTCGACACCGCCGAGGAGATGGCCCGGGTCGCCGACCGGCCGATCAAGAAGCTCCCCACCCTGCGCGGACGCACCGTCGTCAACCTCTTCTTCGAGGACTCGACCCGCACCCGCATCTCGTTCGAGGCCGCCGCGAAGCGGCTCTCCGCCGACGTCATCAACTTCTCCGCCAAGGGCTCGTCGGTCTCCAAGGGCGAGTCGCTCAAGGACACCGCCCTCACCCTGGAGGCGATGGGCGCGGACGCCGTCGTCATCCGGCACCATGACTCCGGCGCTCCGCACCGCCTGGCGACCTCCGGCTGGATCGGCGGCTCCGTGGTGAACGCCGGTGACGGCACCCATGAGCACCCCACCCAGGCGCTGCTGGACGCCTTCACGATGCGCCGCCGCCTCGTCGGCGCCGATGCGGGACTGGGCCAGGACCTGGCCGGGCGCCGCATCACCATCGTCGGCGACATCCTGCACAGCCGGGTCGCCCGCTCCAACGTCCATCTGCTGCACACCCTGGGTGCCGAGGTCACCCTGGTCGCGCCGCCGACGCTGGTGCCGATCGGGGTCGAGCAGTGGCCCTGCGAGGTCTCGTACGACCTGGACGCCGTGGTCGCCAAGTCCGACGCGGTGATGATGCTGCGCGTCCAGCGCGAGCGGATGAACGCGGCCTTCTTCCCGACCGAGCGGGAGTACGCGCGGCGCTACGGCCTGGACGGCGACCGGATGTCGCGGATGCCGGAGCACGCGATCGTGATGCACCCCGGCCCGATGAACCGCGGTATGGAGATCACCGCCGAGGTCGCCGACTCGCCGCGCTGCACCGCCGTCGAGCAGGTCACCAACGGGGTCAGCATCCGGATGGCCGTCCTGTATCTGCTGCTGGGCGGCAACGAGCCCGCCCTCACCGCCGGCAACGGCACCAGCACCCGCACCGAGGAGAGCAAGTAACCATGAGCAAGATCCTGATTCGCGGGGCGAAGGTCCTCGGTGGCGAGCCGCAGGACGTGCTGATCGACGGGGAGACCATCGCCGAGGTCGGCACCGGGCTGAGCGCCGGGGACGCCCGGGTCATCGAGGCCGACGGCAAGATCCTGCTGCCGGGCCTGGTCGACCTGCACACCCATCTGCGCGAGCCGGGCCGCGAGGACTCCGAGACCGTGCTGACCGGCACCAAGGCCGCCGCGGTCGGCGGCTTCACCGCCGTCCACGCGATGGCCAACACCTTCCCCGTCGCGGACTCCGCGGGCGTCGTCGAGCAGGTCTGGCGGCTGGGCAAGGAGTCCGGCTACTGCGACGTCCAGCCCGTCGGTGCGGTCACCGTCGGCCTGGAGGGCAAGAAGCTCGCCGAGCTCGGTGCGATGCACGACTCCGCGGCCGGTGTGCGGGTCTTCTCCGACGACGGCAAGTGCGTGGACGACGCCGTGATCATGCGGCGCGCCCTGGAGTACGTGAAGGCCTTCGACGGTGTCGTCGCCCAGCACGCCCAGGAGCCCCGGCTCACCGAGGGTGCCCAGATGAACGAGGGCATCGTCTCCGCCGAGCTGGGCCTCGGCGGCTGGCCCGCGGTCGCCGAGGAGTCGATCATCGCCCGCGATGTGCTGCTCGCCGCGCACGTCGGCTCCCGGGTGCACATCTGCCACCTGTCGACGGCGGGCTCGGTCGAGATCGTCCGCTGGGCCAAGTCCAAGGGCTGGAACGTCACCGCCGAGGTCACCCCGCACCACCTGCTGCTCACCGACGAGCTGGTCCGCAGCTACAACCCCGTCTACAAGGTGAACCCGCCGCTGCGCACCGAGGCCGACGTCCTGGCGCTGCGCGAGGCGCTCGCCGACGGCACCATCGACTGCGTCGCCACCGACCACGCCCCGCACCCGCACGAGGACAAGGACTGCGAGTGGGGCGCGGCGGCCATGGGCATGGTCGGCCTGGAGACCGCGCTCTCGGTCGTCCAGCACACGATGGTCGACAGCGGTCTGCTGGACTGGGCCGGCGTCGCCGACCGGATGTCCTTCCGCCCCGCGCACATCGGCCGCCTGGAGGGCCACGGCCGCCCCGTCTCGGCTGGTGAGCCCGCCAACCTCACACTGCTCGATTCCGCTTACCGTGGAGAGGTGGACCCCGCGGGCTTCGCCTCCCGCAGCCGCAACACCCCCTACGAGGGCCGTGAGCTGCCGGGACGCGTCACCCACACCTTCCTGCGGGGCCGGGCAACGGTCGTCGACGGGAAGCTGGCGTGACTCCTCCACTGATCCACTTGGCCGAAGCGCAGAAGTCCGCGCCGGTCACCGACTGGGCCGCACGGATCGGCTGGGTCGTCGGTCTGCTGGTCTTCGTCGTCTTCGTCTACTGGCTGATGCGCCAGGGCTGGAAGTGGCGCGGCACGCTCCAGGGCGATCTGCCCGAGCTGCCGGCCACCCCGGACGACACCGGCGAGCCCGAGCTGACCCTCAGCGGCCGCTACCACGGGTCCACCACCGCCGGACAGTGGCTCGACCGGATCGTGGCGCGCGGTCTGGGCACCCGTAGCCGCGCCGAGCTGACCCTGACCGACCAGGGCCTGGACGTCGTACGGCCGGGCGCCGAGGACTTCTTCGTGCCGGCCGCCGCACTGCGCGGCGCCCGTCTCGACAAGGGCATCGCCGGCAAGGTCCTGCCCGAGGGCGGGCTGCTGATCGTCACCTGGCGGCACGGGGACAAGGAGATCGACTCCGGCTTCCGCTCCGACCGGGCGGGCGAGCACCCGGCCTGGGTCGAGGCCATCGACCGGCTGAGCACCACGCAGCAGGGCACCACCGAGCCCAGCACCACCGAGCACCACACCAGCACCACCGAGCACACCGAAACGGAAGGCGCACGATGACGACCTCCACCAGGGGGACCGCCAAGATCCCCGCCGTACTCGTCCTGGAGGACGGCCGCACCTTCCGCGGCCGCGCCTACGGGGCCGTGGGGGAGACCTTCGGCGAAGCGGTGTTCTCCACCGGCATGACCGGCTACCAGGAGACGCTGACCGACCCCTCGTACCACCGCCAGGTCGTCGTCATGACCGCCCCGCACATCGGCAACACCGGTGTGAACGACGAGGACCCCGAGTCGCAGCGGATCTGGGTCGCCGGCTACGTCGTCCGTGACCCCGCCCGCATCCCGTCCAACTGGCGCTCGGTGCGCTCCCTGGACGACGAGCTGGTCGACCAGGACATCGTCGGCATCAGCGGTGTCGACACCCGCGCGCTGACCCGGCATCTGCGGGAGCGCGGCGCCATGCGCGTCGGCATCTTCTCCGGCGAGGCGCTGCCCGACGCGGGCACGATGCTGGCCAAGGTGCGCCAGGCCCCCGAGATGCAGGGCGCCGACCTGTCCACGCAGGTCGCCACCGAGGAGTCCTACGTCGTCCCGGCGATCGGCACGAAGAAGTTCACCGTTGCCGCGATCGACCTGGGCATCAAGGGCATGACCCCGCACCGGATGGCCGAGCGCGGCATCGAGGTGCATGTGCTGCCCGCCACCGCCACCGTCGAGGACGTCTACGCGGTGAACCCGGACGGTGTGTTCTTCTCCAACGGCCCCGGCGACCCGGCCACCGCCGACCACCCGGTCTCCGTCATGCGCGGAGTCCTGGAGCGGAAGACGCCGCTGTTCGGCATCTGCTTCGGCAACCAGATCCTGGGCCGCGCGCTGGGCTTCGGCACCTTCAAGCTCAAGTACGGGCACCGCGGCATCAACCAGCCGGTGCAGGACCGTACGACCGGCAAGGTCGAGGTCACCGCGCACAACCACGGGTTCGCCGTCGACGCCCCGCTCGACAAGGTCTCCGACACCCCCTTCGGCCGCGCCGAGGTCTCCCACGTCTGCCTCAATGACAACGTGGTGGAGGGTCTGCACCTCCTCGACCAGCCGGCCTTCAGCGTCCAGTACCACCCCGAAGCCGCCGCGGGTCCGCATGACGCCGCGTACCTCTTCGACCGCTTCGTTTCCCTGATGGAGGGCCAGCGTGCCTAAGCGCACCGATATCCAGTCCGTCCTGGTCATCGGCTCCGGCCCGATCGTCATCGGCCAGGCCGCCGAGTTCGACTACTCCGGCACCCAGGCCTGCCGGGTCCTCAAGTCCGAGGGCCTGCGCGTCATCCTGGTGAACTCCAACCCGGCGACGATCATGACCGACCCGGAGATCGCCGACGCCACCTACGTCGAGCCGATCACCCCCGAGTTCGTCGAGAAGATCATCGCGAAGGAGCGCCCGGACGCGCTCCTGCCGACCCTCGGCGGTCAGACGGCCCTGAACACGGCCATCTCGCTGCACGAGGCCGGCACCCTCGACAAGTACGGCGTCGAGCTGATCGGCGCCAACGTCGAGGCGATCAACAAGGGCGAGGACCGCGACCTCTTCAAGGAGGTCGTCGCGGCCGTCAACACCAAGATCGGCCACGGCGAGTCCGCCCGCTCGGTCATCTGCCACTCCATGGACGACGTCCTGGCGGGCGTCGACGAGCTCGGCGGCTACCCCGTCGTCGTCCGCCCCTCCTTCACCATGGGCGGCGCCGGCTCCGGCTTCGCCCACAACGAGGAGGAGCTGCGCCGGATCGCCGGCCAGGGCCTGACGCTCTCGCCCACCACCGAGGTGCTCCTGGAGGAGTCCATCCTCGGCTGGAAGGAGTACGAGCTGGAGCTGATGCGCGACAAGAACGACAACGTCGTGGTCGTCTGCTCCATCGAGAACTTCGACCCGATGGGCGTGCACACCGGCGACTCGATCACCGTCGCCCCGGCGATGACGCTCACCGACCGCGAGTACCAGACCCTGCGGGACGTCGGCATCGCCGTGATCCGCGAGGTCGGCGTGGACACCGGCGGCTGCAACATCCAGTTCGCGGTCAACCCCGAGGACGGCCGGGTCATCGTCATCGAGATGAACCCGCGGGTCTCCCGTTCGTCGGCGCTGGCGTCCAAGGCCACCGGCTTCCCGATCGCGAAGATCGCCGCCCGGCTCGCCGTCGGCTACACCCTCGACGAGATCCCCAACGACATCACCGAGAAGACCCCGGCGTCCTTCGAGCCGACCCTCGACTATGTCGTCGTCAAGGTGCCGCGGTTCGCCTTCGAGAAGTTCCCGGCCGCCGACGCCACGCTCACCACGACCATGAAGTCGGTCGGCGAGGCCATGGCCATCGGCCGTAACTTCCCCGAGGCGCTCAACAAGGCCCTGCGCTCCCTGGAGAAGAAGGGCAGCCAGTTCGACTTCGTCACCGAGCCGGGCGACAAGGCCGCGCTGCTGGAGAAGGCCGAGGTCCCGACCGACGGCCGGATCAACACCGTCATGGAGGCGATCCGGGCCGGCGCCACGCCCCAGGAGGTCTTCGACGCCACGAAGATCGACCCCTGGTTCGTCGACCAGCTCTTCCTCGTCAAGGAGATCGCGGACGAGATCGCCGCGGCCGAGAAGCTCAACCCGGAGATCCTTGCGGAAGCAAAGCGCTACGGCTTCTCCGACGCCCAGATCGCCGCGATCCGCGGGCTGCGCGAGGACGTCGTCCGCGAGGTCCGGCACGCCCTCGGTGTCCGCCCCGTCTACAAGACGGTCGACACCTGCGCCGCCGAGTTCGCCGCGAAGACGCCGTACTTCTACTCGTCCTACGACGAGGAGACCGAGGTCGCGCCCCGCGAGAAGCCGGCCGTGATCATCCTCGGCTCCGGCCCCAACCGCATCGGCCAGGGCATCGAGTTCGACTACTCCTGCGTCCACGCCTCGTTCGCGCTCAGCGACGCCGGCTACGAGACCGTGATGGTCAACTGCAACCCGGAGACCGTCTCGACGGACTACGACACCTCCGACCGCCTGTACTTCGAGCCGCTGACGCTGGAAGACGTCCTGGAGATCGTGCACGCCGAGACCCAGGCAGGACCGGTCGCCGGTGTCGTCGTCCAGCTCGGCGGCCAGACCCCGCTGGGCCTGGCGCAGGCGCTCAAGGACAACGGGGTGCCGATCGTCGGCACCTCGCCCGAGGCGATCGACCTCGCCGAGGAGCGCGGCGCCTTCGGCCGGGTGCTGACCGAGGCCGGTCTGCCGGCCCCCAAGTACGGCACCGCCTTCTCCTTCGCCGAGGCCAAGCGGATCGCCACCGAGATCGGCTACCCGGTCATGGTCCGCCCGTCCTACGTGCTCGGCGGCCGCGGTATGGAGATCGTCTACGACGAGCCCTCGCTGGGGGAGTACCTCACCCGGCACGCCGGCCTGATCGACCGGCACCCGGTCCTCATCGACCGGTTCCTCGACGACGCCATAGAGATCGACGTCGACGCGCTCTACGACGGCCGTGAGCTCTACCTCGGCGGCGTCATGGAGCACATCGAGGAGGCCGGTATCCACTCCGGCGACTCCGCCTGTGCGCTGCCCCCGATCACCCTCGGCGGCTTCGACATCAAGCGGCTGCGGGCCTCGACGGAGGCCATCGCCAAGGGCGTCGGCGTCCGCGGACTGATCAACATCCAGTTCGCGATGGCCGGGGACATCCTCTACGTCCTGGAGGCCAACCCGCGCGCCTCCCGTACGGTCCCCTTCACCTCGAAGGCCACCGCCGTACCGCTGGCCAAGGCCGCCGCCAGGATCTCGCTGGGCGCCACCATCGCCGAGCTGCGCGCCGAGGGCATGCTGCCCAAGGCGGGCGACGGCGGGACCCTGCCGCTGGACGCGCCGATCTCGGTCAAGGAAGCCGTGATGCCCTGGTCGCGGTTCCGCGACATCCACGGCCGCGGTGTGGACACCATCCTCGGCCCGGAGATGCGCTCCACCGGCGAGGTCATGGGCATCGACTCGGTCTTCGGCACCGCGTACGCCAAGTCCCAGTCCGGCGCCTACGGGGCGCTGCCCACCAAGGGCCGCGCGTTCGTCTCCGTCGCCAACCGCGACAAGCGTTCGATGATCTTCCCGGCCCGTGAGCTGGTCGCCCACGGCTTCGAGCTGCTCGCCACCTCCGGCACCGCCGAGGTGCTGCGCCGCAACGGCATCAACGCCACCGTGGTGCGCAAGCAGTCCGAGGGCGAGGGTCCGGACGGCGAGAAGACCATCGTCCAGCTGATCCACGACGGCCAGGTCGACCTGATCGTCAACACCCCCTACGGCACCGGCGGCCGGCTGGACGGCTACGACATCCGTACCGCCGCCGTCGCCCGCGGCGTCCCCTGCCTGACCACGGTCCAGGCGCTGGCCGCCGCCGTACAGGGCATCGAGGCCATGTCCCGCGGAGACGTGGGCGTGCGTTCCCTCCAGGAACACGCCGAACATCTCACCGCGGCCCGCCAGGAGTAGCGGCAGGGAGGGGGACACCGAAACGGTGTCCCCCTCTTCATGAGCCCCCCAGTACCTCCTCAGCGCGGAAGGCACCCCCGACCGATGTACCGCCTCTTCTTCCAACTGATCTTCAAGCGCATGGACCCCGAGAAGGCCCACCACCTGGCCTTCCGCTGGATCCAGCTGGCCGTGCGCCTCCCCGTGCTGCGCACCTTCCTCGCGGCCGCCCTCGCGCCCCGCCACAAGGAGCTGCGCACCGAGGCCCTGGGCCGCCGTATGCACGGCCCCTTCGGCCTGGCCGCCGGCTTCGACAAGAACGCCGTCGCCATCGACGGGATGACCATGCTCGGCTTCGACCATGTCGAGATCGGCACGGTCACCGCCCAGCCGCAGCCCGGCAACCCCAAGAAGCGCCTGTTCCGGCTCGTACCGGACCGCGCGCTGATCAACCGGATGGGGTTCAACAACGAGGGCTCCGCGTCCGTGGCGGCCCGTCTGGCGGCCCGCAACCCGGTCTTCCCGGCCACCGTCGGCGTCAACATCGGCAAGACCAAGGTCGTCCCGGAGGACGGGGCCACCGCCGACTACGTCACCTCCACCGAGCGGCTCTCCCCGCACGCCGACTACCTGGTCGTCAATGTCTCCTCCCCGAACACCCCGGGGCTGCGCAACCTCCAGGCCGTCGAGCATCTGCGCCCGCTGCTGACCGCGGTCCGCGAGGCCGCCGACCGTACGGTCACCGACCGCCGGGTCCCGCTGCTGGTCAAGATCGCCCCGGACCTCGCCGACACGGACGTGGACGCGGTCGCCGACCTCGCCGTCGAGCTCGGCCTGGACGGGATCATCGCCACCAACACCACCATCGCCCGCGACGGCCTCGGTCTGACCTCCGACCCGAAGCTGATCGCTGAGACCGGCGGACTGTCCGGCGCGCCCGTCAAGGAGCGCTCCCTGGAGGTCCTGCGCCGCCTCTACGCCCGCGTCGGCGACAAGATCACCCTCATCGGGGTCGGCGGCATCGAGAACGCCGAGGACGCCTGGCAGCGCATCCTCGCCGGTGCCACCCTCGTCCAGGGCTACAGCGCCTTCATCTACCAGGGCCCGTTCTGGTGCCGCGCGATCCACAAGGGGCTGGCCGCCCGTCTGCGCAACAGCCCCTACGCCACCCTCGCCGATGCCGTCGGCGCCGAGCACAAGAAGGTCACCGCATGACCCTGCCCTTCGGTACGCGCCTTCGTCAGGCCATGGACGACCGCGGCCCGCTCTGCGTCGGGATCGACCCGCATGCCTCGCTGCTGGCCGACTGGGGCCTGAACGACGATGTCGCGGGCCTGGCGCGGTTCACGCGCACGGTCGTGGAGGCCCTCGGCGAGACGGTCGCCGTCTTCAAGCCGCAGTCCGCGTTCTTCGAGCGCTTCGGCTCGCGCGGCCTGGCCGTCCTGGAGACCGCGGTCGTCGAGGCGCGCGAGCGCGGTGCCCTGGTCCTGATGGACGCCAAGCGCGGCGACATCGGTTCCACCATGGCCGCCTACGCCGAGACCTTCCTGCGCCAGGACTCGCCGCTGTTCTCGGACGCCCTGACGGTCTCCCCGTACCTCGGATACGGCTCACTCCGGCCGGCCGTCGACCTGGCCCGGGAGAGCGGCGCCGGGCTCTTCGTCCTCGCCCTCACCTCCAACCCGGAGGGCGCGGAGGTCCAGCGGGCGGTGCGCGAGGACGGCAGCACCCTCGCGGCGACGATGCTCGGCCATCTTGCGGCCGAGAACGCCGGTGCCGAGCCGCTGGGCTCCTTCGGCGCGGTCGTCGGTGCCACGCTCGGCGATCTCTCCTCGTTCGATCTGGCGATCAACGGCCCGCTGCTCGCCCCCGGCATCGGCGCCCAGGGCGCCACGCCCGCCGACCTGCCGAAGGTCTTCGGGGACGCCGTACGCAATGTCGTCCCGAGCGTCAGCCGGGGGGTGCTGCGGCACGGTCCGGACACCGCGGCGCTGCGTGCTGCGGCGGACCGATTCGCCGACGAAGTGCGCACCGCGCTCGCCTGACGCCGGAAAGACGGGGACTTTAGTCCCGAAATGTCCTGGTCGGCAGAGTCTGACCAGGACTTTTCGCTTGTTCTCGCTGACTCCGGCGCACTCTGCCGCTAGTCTCCGTCGAGAGCACTGCACGTAAGCGCGTTGCTCGTTGCTCCGCAGGTGCGGGGTGACTAGGTTCCACACTGGTCCGTATCCGACAGTTCGACATCCGAGGTGACGTAGGCGTGGCTCTTCCGCCCCTTACCCCTGAACAGCGCGCAGCCGCGCTCGAGAAGGCCGCCGCGGCTCGCCGGGAGCGCGCCGAGGTCAAGAATCGGCTCAAGCACTCCGGTGCTTCCCTCCATGAGGTCATCAAGCAGGGCCAGGAGAACGACGTCATCGGCAAGATGAAGGTCTCCGCCCTCTTGGAGTCCCTGCCGGGCGTCGGCAAGGTCCGCGCCAAGCAGATCATGGAGCGGCTCGGCATCTCCGAAAGCCGCCGTGTCCGGGGTCTTGGCTCCAACCAGATCGCGTCGCTGGAGCGCGAGTTCGGCAGCACTGCTTCCTGAATTTTCCGGCATCACCGGGAAGCTGGAATAATCGCTGCATGAGTTCTGCAGTCTCCCGGGGGACGACCCCCGCGCCCCCGGCCAGACAACCGCGACTGACCGTGCTCTCCGGCCCCTCCGGGGTCGGCAAGAGCACGGTCGTCGCGCATATGCGCAAGGTCCACCCCGAGGTCTGGCTTTCGGTTTCGGCCACCACCCGCAAGCCGCGCCCCGGGGAGCAGCACGGCGTCCATTACTTCTTCGTCGAGGACGAGGAGTTCGACAAGCTCATCGCCAACGGTGAGCTGCTCGAATGGGCCGAGTTCGCGGGCAACCGCTACGGCACCCCCCGCAAGGCGGTGCTGGACCGTCTGGAGTCCGGGGAGCCGGTCCTGCTGGAGATCGATCTGCAGGGCGCCCGCCAGGTCCGCGCGTCCATGGCGGAGGCCCATCTGGTCTTCCTGGCCCCGCCGAGCTGGGACGAGCTGGTCCGCCGGCTCACCGGACGGGGCACGGAGGCGCCGGAGGTCATCGAGCGCCGGCTCTCCGCCGCCAGGGTCGAACTGGCAGCGGAGAAAGAGTTCGATGTGACGCTTGTCAACACCTCCGTCGAGGACGTCAGCCGTGAGCTGCTAGCCTTGATGCTGAATCGATCCGGGGACGCGAACACCAGCGGCTGACCGCGCAGCTCCCCGGCCGACCAGGACTTCTGCGTTACACCCACGCTTCATCCCCCTTCGGAAGGTAGAGAGTGTCCTCTTCCATCACTGCACCCGAGGGCATCATCAACCCGCCCATTGATGAGCTTCTCGAGGCCACCGATTCGAAGTACAGCCTTGTGATCTACGCCGCCAAGCGCGCGCGCCAGATCAACGCGTACTACTCGCAGCTCGGCGAGGGCCTGCTCGAGTACGTCGGCCCCCTCGTGGACACGCACGTCCACGAGAAGCCCCTGTCGATCGCGCTCCGCGAGATCAACGCGGGCCTGCTGACCTCCGAGGCCATCGAGGGCCCCGCCCAGTAAGCAGCTGAACAATGCACCAAGGGCCCGGCGGAGCGACCGCCGGGCCCTTGGTGTGTCATAGGGGCATACGTATGGACCTAGGCCGGGGAGCGGCGAGCGATGGACAAGCGGGAGCGGGAGCGGCCCAGGGTCGTCCTGGGGGTCAGCGGCGGGATCGCTGCGTACAAGGCGTGCGAGCTGCTGCGGCGGCTGACCGAGTCCGGGCACGACGTACGGGTGGTGCCGACCGCTTCGGCGCTGCACTTCGTCGGGGAGGCCACCTGGTCGGCGCTCTCCGGCAACCCGGCCACCACCGAGGTCTGGGAGTCCGTCCACGAGGTCCCGCACGTCCGTATCGGCCAGGCCGCCGATCTCGTCGTGGTCGCCCCCGCCACCGCCGACCTGCTGGCCAAGGCCGCCCACGGTCTCGCCGACGATCTGCTGACCAACACCCTGCTCACCGCGCGCTGCCCGGTGGTCTTCGCCCCGGCGATGCACACCGAGATGTGGGAGAACCCCGCCACGCAGGAGAACGTCGCCACCCTGCGGCGCCGCGGCGCGGTCGTCATCGATCCCGCGGTCGGCCGGCTGACCGGCGTCGACACCGGCAAGGGCCGCTTCCCCGACCCGGCCGAGATCTTCGAACTCTGCCGCCGGGTGCTGGCCCGCGGCACCCGGGCGACCGAGCAGGATCTCGCCGGGCGCCATGTCGTCATCAGCGCGGGCGGTACCCGCGAGCCGCTGGATCCCGTCCGCTACCTGGGCAACCGCTCCTCCGGCAAGCAGGGCTACGCGCTCGCCCGTACCGCGGTGGCCCGCGGCGCCCGGGTCACTCTGGTCGCCGGCAACACCGAGCTGCCCGATCCGGCCGGTGCGGACGTGATCCACATCGGTACGGCCCGTCAGCTCCGCGAGGCCGTGCTGAAGGCCGCTGCGGATGCCGACGCGGTGGTCATGGCCGCCGCCGTCGCCGATTTCCGCCCCGCCGTCTACACCACCGGCAAGATCAAGAAGGTCGAGGGCCAGGAACCGGAGCCCGTCGCCCTGGTGCGAAATCCGGACATCCTCGCCGAGCTCTCCGCCGAGCGGGCCCACCCTGGTCAGCTTGTGGTCGGCTTCGCCGCGGAGACCGACGAGGTGCTCGCCAACGGCCGCGCCAAGCTCGCCCGCAAGGGCTGTGACCTGCTGGTCGTCAACGAGGTCGGCGAGCACAAGGCCTTCGGCTCGGCGGAGAACGAAGCAGTGATCCTCGCCACCGACGGTACCGAGACCCCGGTACCGTACGGACCCAAGGAAACCCTGGCCGATACGGTCTGGGACCTGGTCGCGCCCCGCCTGGCCGAGACTCGTCACTGAGGCGCCGAACCGGCCCCGGAATCACTCCGCCGGCCCTACAAAATCGGGCATGTCCCCTTGACCCGGCACATCCTCAAGGTGATCGTCCTACCGTGAAGCGTGGTGTCCCAGGTCACGGGGGGTCCATAAAACGAGACCGTGTGTCCGAACGCCGCATACGACCGATAAACTGGCGAGTGGATCGGGCCGAGCGCAGCTCTCGGCCCATCCGCCAATGATCAGCCAGCAGCCGCTGCAACCCCAGGGAGCGATGTGTCCCGCCGCCTGTTCACCTCGGAGTCCGTCACCGAGGGCCACCCCGACAAGATCGCTGACCAGATCAGCGACACCATCCTCGACGCTCTCCTCAAGGAAGACCCGACATCCCGGGTCGCCGTGGAGACGTTGATCACCACCGGCCTGGTGCACGTGGCCGGCGAGGTGACGACGAAGGCGTACGCCGACATCCCCAACCTCGTCCGCAACAAGATCCTGGACATCGGTTACGACTCGTCCAAGAAGGGCTTCGACGGCGCCTCCTGCGGCGTCTCGGTGTCCATCGGCGCGCAGTCCCCGGACATCGCCCAGGGTGTCGACACCGCGTACGAGAACCGCGTCGAGGGCGATGACGACGAGCTGGACAAGCAGGGCGCCGGCGACCAGGGCCTGATGTTCGGCTACGCCTGTGACGAGACCCCGGAGCTGATGCCGCTCCCGATCAACCTCGCGCACCGGCTCTCCCGCCGTCTCTCCGAGGTCCGCAAGAACGGCACCATCCCCTACCTCCGTCCCGACGGGAAGACCCAGGTCACCATCGAGTACGACGGCCACAAGGCCGTCCGTCTCGACACCGTCGTGGTCTCCTCGCAGCACGCCAGCGACATCGACCTCGACTCGCTGCTCGCGCCCGACATCCGCGAGTTCGTCGTCGAGCACGTCCTCAACCAGCTGGTCGAGGACGGCATCAAGCTGGACACCGACGGTTACCGTCTGCTGGTCAACCCGACCGGGCGCTTCGAGATCGGCGGCCCCATGGGTGACGCCGGCCTGACCGGCCGCAAGATCATCATCGACACCTACGGCGGCATGGCCCGCCACGGTGGCGGTGCCTTCTCCGGCAAGGACCCGTCCAAGGTCGACCGCTCGGCCGCCTACGCGATGCGCTGGGTCGCCAAGAACGTCGTCGCCGCCGGCCTCGCGGCCCGCTGCGAGGTCCAGGTCGCCTACGCCATCGGCAAGGCCGAGCCGGTCGGTCTCTTCGTCGAGACCTTCGGCACCGCCACCGTCGACACCGACAAGATCGAGCAGGCCATCGGCGAGGTCTTTGACCTCCGCCCGGCGGCCATCATCCGCGATCTCGACCTGCTCCGTCCCATCTACGCGGAGACCGCCGCCTACGGCCACTTCGGCCGTGAGCTGGAGGACTTCACCTGGGAGCGCACGGACCGGGTGGAGGCGCTGAAGAAGGCCGCGGGGCTGTAAGTCCCGTATCGCCCGTGTGAGGTGCCACGGCCCCGGACCGCTCGGCGGTCCGGGGCCGTCGGCTGTCCACAGCCCGCCGGGCACTGTCGGTGCGGTCTGCTAAGACTGACGCTGTGAGCAGGGAGAACGGGCGACCGGAGGCGGGGGCGTCGGATGCGGGCGAGCAGTTGGCCCTCATCCGGGAGGCCGTGCGGGAGACCAAGGCCGAGCGGGCGAAGCCGCGGACCTGGCGGGGGGCCGAGCTGGCCGCCGAGCTGCCGGTGGCGCGGGTGCTGGTCGACAAGGGGCTGGTGCACCTCGACCGGTATTTCGACTACGCGGTCCCGGCGGCGATGGACCACGAGGCGCAGCCCGGGGTGCGGGTCCGGGTGCGCTTCGGGGCGGGGGAGAAGGGCGGCCGCCGCGAGGGCGGCAAGCTGGTCAGCGGGTTCATCGTGGAGCGGGTCGCGGAGAGCGACTACCGGGGGGTGCTCGCCCCGGTCGCGCAGGTGCTGTCGTCCGAGCAGGTGCTGACGCCGGAGCTGCTGGGACTGTGCCGGTCGGTTGCGGACCGCTATGCCGGGACGCTCGCCGATGTGGTGCAGCTGGCGGTGCCACCACGACGGGCGCGCGCGGAGGCCAAGCCGTCGCCCGCCCCCCTGCCGCCCAACCCACCGCCGGAGCCCGGGAGCTGGGAGCGCTATGGCGCGGGCGCCGGGTTTCTGGCGGCGCTGACCCGGGGGGACGCGCCGCGGGCGGTGTGGACGGCGCTGCCCGGGGCGACCTGGCCGCAGGAGCTGGCGCGGGCGGTGGCCGCGGCACTGGCGGGCGGGCGTGGTGCGCTGGTGGTGGTGCCGGACGGGCGGGCCGCGGCCCGGGTGGACGCGGCGCTCGGCGACGTGATCGGCGCGGACCGGCATGTGCTGCTGACCGCCGACGCCGGGCCGGAGGAGCGCTATCGCCGCTGGCTCGCGGTCAGCCGTGGCGCGGTGCGCGCCGTGGTCGGGACCCGGGCGGCGATGTTCGCGCCGGTCGCCGACCTGGGCCTGGTCGCCCTCTGGGACGACGGGGACGCCAGCCACAGCGATCCGCATGCGCCGCAGCCGCACGCCCGTGAGGTCCTCATCCAGCGGTCGGTCAATGAGCGCGCCGGATTCCTGCTGGGCGGGCTGAGCTGCACGGTCGAGGCAGCCCAGCTGGTCGAGACGGGCTGGGCACGCCCGCTGACCGCCGAGCGTGAACAGGTACGGGCCGCGGCGCCTCTGGTACGTACGGTCAGCGACGGCGACGAGGCCCGGGACGCCGCCGCGCGGGCCGCCCGGCTGCCGACGATGGCCTGGCAGGTGGTGCGGGAGGGCCTCCAGCGCGGACCGGTGCTCATCCAGGTCCCGCGCCGCGGATATGCGCCCCGGCTGGCGTGCGAACGGTGCCGTACCCCCGCGCGCTGCCGGGCCTGCGCGGGCCCGCTGGAGTCGCAGGACGCCGGCGAGCTGTGCTGCGCATGGTGCGGACGGCAGGAGCCGGACTGGCACTGTTCCGAGTGCGGCGGTGCGCGGCTGCGGGCCCAGATCGTGGGGGCGCGGCGGACGGCGGAGGAGCTGGGCCGGGTGTTCCCGGCGGTTCCGGTGCGGACCTCGGGGCGGGACCATGTGCTGGCCACGGTGCCCGGTGTCCCCGCGCTCGTGGTGAGTACCCCGGGCGCGGAGCCGGTGGCCGAGGGCGGCGGGTATGCGGCCGCGCTGCTGCTGGACGGCTGGGCGCTGCTGGGGCGGCCGGATCTGCGGGCGGGGGAGGAGGCGCTGCGCCGCTGGCTGGGCGCCGCCGCGCTGGTCCGCGGCCAGGCGGAGGGCGGCACGGTCGCGGTGATCGCGGAGCCGACGCTGCGCCCGGTGCAGGCGCTGGTCCGCTGGGATCCGGTCGGCCATGCGGTCCGTGAGCTGGCCGAGCGGGCCGAGCTGGGCTTCCCTCCGGTGTCGCGGATGGCCTCCGTGGCCGGCCGCGGCGAGGATGTCGCCGAACTGTTGAGATCCGCCGAACTCCCCGCGGACGCCGAGGTGTTGGGGCCCGTACCGCTGCCGGTGCCGGACCCCGCGCGCCCGCGCCGGCCGGGCGACCCGCCGCCGGGCGAGCAGTGGGAGCGCGCGCTGGTCCGGGTCCGCCCCGGCCAGGGTGCGGCCCTCGCCGCCGCGCTCAAGGCCGCTCGCGCGGCCCGGTTGGTCAAGCGGGAGGGGGAGGCTGTACGGGTCCGGATCGATCCGCCCGATCTGGGGTGAGCGTCGGCCCGGGGCGGGCGGCGGTCTGTCCGGGGCGAGCGGCGGTCCGTCCGGAGCGGGCGGTCCGTCCGGAGCGGAGTGCAGGGCGCGTTGCGGGGTGGGGAGGCGGCCCCGGGACTGCGAAGGGCACCGCGAGGCTGCGACTCCGCGAGGCTGGGCGCTGCAATGCCCGGCTGTCCGGCGGCCCGGCAGCCCGACACCGCGGCGCCGCGAACCGTGGGTACCCGCCATCGGACTCGGCGCTGCCCCGGACTCGGCGCTTCCGTGGACCTGGCGGTTCCCCGGATCTGGCGCTTCCCCTGACATGGCGCCGCCCCGGGACCGAGGTCGGCGTCCCAGGGCGTTGGCGAGCGGCGTGGGGGCGAAGGCGCCCGGTGTCGCGGGTGGTTCAGCCGTTGCGGGGGCCGGGGAAGGCGCCCGGCCGGGCCGGCTCGTCGCGGGCGGCCGCGGAGGGCTGAGCGGGCATGGACCGGGCGGCCGGGACGGCCGCGGGGCCGGGCAGTCCCGCGGCCACGGTCACCGCACGGGGCGCGGAGGACTCGGGTGAACGCACCGCCGGCTCGGCGCCGTTGGGCTCCGCGGCGGGCTGGGCAGCGGCTCTGCGGGCGCCGTAACGGCGGTGCACCGCCTGTTTGGTGACGCCGAGCGCCGAGCCCACCGCGTCCCACGAGAATCCCAGCGAGCGGTCGAAGTCGACCGCGGCCGTGACAAGGGTTTCGACGCTGTCCCGCAGCTCCTGGGCGAGGCGCACCGTCGGGGCGGGTGCGCGTCCGTAGACGACGAAGCCCGCGGACGGGCCGGTACGCCGCGGCCGGTAGACGTTGCCGAGCTGAGCGGTCAGCGTGCGCAGTGCGTCCACCTGCCGGCGCACCCGTTCGATGTCCCGCACCAGGAGATGCAGGCTGGCGCGCGCCTGGGCGTCGTGGGTTGCGTGGTCGGCCATGAGCAAGCCTCTCGAACCGGCGTGGAAAAGGAAGGATGAAGAAGGATGAAAGCGAGCGGGCCGCCAGAGCGGCCCGGTCCGGGTCAATGCTGTTTGACCAACGCGACAGCAGCGGCTCTGGTCACGGTATGGGGGCGTACGAGCTTCCGTACGAGGCGCGGGAAATCCTGCACGCCCCCTGGATGCACCGCCCATGGCCTGCGGCGGACCCATAGACTGGTGCGTCGTTCCGCTGCGTGTGAGAGGTAGTTCGCCACCCATGAGGCTTGTCTTCGCCGGCACCCCCGAGGTCGCCGTACCCGCCCTCGATGCCCTGATCGCCTCCGACCGGCACGAGGTCGTGGCCGTGGTGACCCGGCCCGACGCCCCCGCCGGACGCGGCCGGAAGCTGGTCGCCAGCCCCGTCGCGGACCGTGCGGAGGAGGCGGGCATCGAGGTGCTCAAGCCCGCCAAGCCGCGCGACGAGGACTTTCTGGCCCGGCTGCGGGAGATCGCGCCGGACTGCTGCCCGGTGGTCGCCTACGGTGCGCTGCTGCCGAAGGCCGCGCTCGACATTCCCGCCATGGGGTGGGTCAATCTGCACTTCTCGCTGCTGCCCGCCTGGCGGGGCGCGGCGCCCGTGCAGCATGCGGTGCTCGCGGGCGACGAGGTGACCGGTGCCTCGACCTTCCAGATCGAGACCGGCCTGGACTCCGGCCCGGTCTTCGGGGTGCTGACCGAGGAGGTCCGGCCGACGGACACCAGCGGCGATCTCCTCACCCGGCTGGCGTTCGCCGGTTCCGGGCTGCTGGTGGCGACGATGGACGGCATCGAGGACGGCACGCTGAAGGCGGTGCCGCAGCCGGCCGAGGGTGTCACGCTCGCCCCGAAGATCGAGGTCGAGGACGCGAAGGTGGACTGGGCGGCGCCCGCGCTGCGGGTCGACCGGGTGATCCGTGGCTGCGCGCCCGCGCCCGGCGCCTGGACGGTGTTCCGCGGCGAGCGCCTCAAGCTGATGTCGGCCGTCTCCGCCGTGGACCACGCGGAGTTGGGCCTGGCGCCCGGTGCGCTCGCCGTCACGAAGAAGGCGGTGTACGCCGGCACCGGCAGCCACCCCGTCGAACTCCTCTGGGTCCAGCCGCAGGGCAAGAAGCCGATGAAGGCGGCGGACTGGGCGCGCGGGGTGCGAATCGAGGGCGGGGAGCGGCTGGGAGACTGACCCCCTCGACGCGGGCCCGTCGTCGGGCCGTCACTCGTCGTCCTCGGGTCCGTCGTCGGGGTTGTCACCCGTCGTCCTCGGGTCCGTCGTCGGGAGGGTCACCCGCGGACCCCGGGCAGGCCCGGGTCCGGCCCGGGTCCGGCCGCCCCGCGCGCTCGGGCCGGGGGCCCGCGTAGTCTGGGACGGACCCCTCATCTCGTATCCGGAGCACCTTTTCTGTGAGTCAGCAGCCGCGCCGTCGCCCCAGCAAGCCCTATCGCCGCCCGCAGAAGGACCCGGTCAGGATCCTCGCGTTCGAGGCGTTGCGGGCCGTCGACGAGCGCGACGCCTACGCGAATCTGGTCCTGCCGCCGTTGCTGCGCAAGGCGCGTGAGGGCGGTGACTTCGACGCCCGGGACGCGGCGCTGGCGACGGAGCTGGTGTACGGATCGCTGCGGCGGCAGGGGACGTATGACGCGATCATCGCGCAGTGCGTGGACCGGCCGCTGCGCGAGGTGGACCCACCGGTCCTGGACGTGCTGACCCTCGGGGCGCATCAGCTGCTCGGTACCCGTATTCCCACGCATGCCGCGGTGAGCGCCAGCGTCGATCTGGCGCGGGTGGTGCTGGGCGACGGCCGGGCGAAGTTCGTCAACGCGGTGCTGCGCAAGATCGCGGCCCATGACCTGGACGGCTGGCTGGAGCGGGTCGCCCCGGAGTATGACGAGGACCCCGAGGACCACCTCGGCATCGTCCACGCACACCCCCGCTGGATCGTCTCGGCCCTGTGGGACGCGCTCGGTGGCGGCCGGGCCGGCATCGAGGACCTGCTGGAGGCGGACAACGAACGCCCCGAGGTGAACCTGGTGGCCCGGCCCGGCCGGAGCACCACCGAGGAATTGCTGGCGGCGGCCGGCGAGGAGAGCGCCCTCCCGGGGCGCTGGTCCCCGTACGCGGTGCGGCTCGCGGAAGGCGGGGAGCCGGGCGCACTGGACCCGGTCCGCGAGGGGCGCGCCGGGGTGCAGGACGAGGGCAGCCAGCTCGTCGCCCTGGCGCTGGCGAACGCGCCCGTCGAGGGCTCCGACCGCGCCTGGCTCGACGGCTGCGCCGGCCCCGGCGGCAAGGCGGCGCTGCTGGCGGCGCTGGCCGCGCAGCGCGGCGCCGCCCTGCTGGCGTCGGAGAAGCAGCCGCACCGCGCACGTCTGGTGGCCCGGGCGCTGGAGGGCAACCCCGGCCCGTACGCGGTCATCGCGGCCGACGGCACCCGCCCCGCCTGGCGGCCCGGCGCCTTCGACCGGGTCCTGGTGGACGTGCCGTGCACCGGTCTGGGCGCGCTGCGCCGGCGGCCGGAGGCACGCTGGCGGCGCCGCCCCGAGGACCTGGACGGCTTCGCCCCGCTCCAGCGCGAGCTGCTGCGGCAGGCGCTCGCGGCGGTCCGGGTCGGCGGCGTCGTCGGCTATGCGACCTGCTCACCGCATCCGGCCGAGACCCGGGCCGTGGTGGACGACGTCCTCAAGGGACGGGGCGGCGAGCCGGTCGAGGTGGAGTGGATCGACGCCCGCCCACTGATGCCCGGCGTACCGGCCCTCGGCGACGGCCCGGACGTCCAGCTGTGGCCGCATCTGCACGGCACGGACGCGATGTATCTGGCCTTGCTGCGGCGGACGGCCTGAGGGCGGCCGGTCTCCCTTCGGTGAGCATCCTTCAGCCCGTCCCTGGTTGCCCCAGGGGCGGGCTCATGGTGGTGCCGGCCCGGTCGTGAGGGCGTGGAGCACCCCGCCCGCAGTCCCGTGGCCGTCCCGCCTCCGTCGGCCCCCGGCCCGCACGCCATACTGGGGGTATGGCCTTGATCAACCCCAGCATTCTGTCCGCTGACTTCGCCCGGCTCGCCGAGGAGGCGAAGGCCGTGGAGGGCGCCGACTGGCTGCATGTCGACGTCATGGACAACCACTTCGTCCCGAATCTCACCCTCGGCGTGCCGGTTGTCGAGTCGCTGAGCAAGGCGACGGACACCCCGCTCGATCTGCATCTGATGATCGAGGACCCGGACCGCTGGGCGCCCCAGTACATCGAGGCCGGGGCCGGTTCCGTGACCTTTCACGTGGAGGCCGCGGCCGCGCCGGTGCGGCTGGCGCGGGAGATCCGGGCCAAGGGGGCGCGGGCGTCGATGGCGCTGAAGCCGGCCACGCCGATCGAGCCGTACGAGGATCTGCTGTCCGAGCTCGACATGCTGCTGATCATGACCGTGGAGCCCGGCTTCGGCGGTCAGCCCTTCCTGGACATCATGCTGCCGAAGATCCGCCGTACCCGTGAGCTGATCTCCCGGCACGGCCTTCAGCTGTGGCTGCAGGTGGACGGCGGGGTCTCGGCGGAGACCATCGAGCGGTGCGCGGAGGCGGGCGCCGATGTGTTCGTGGCGGGCTCCGCGGTCTACGGCGCGGACGATCCGGCCAAGGCGGTCCGGGACCTGCGCGAGAAGGCCGAGGCGGCGACCTCGGCGGCGGGCTGGGGCTGCGCGCACTGAATTTCGGAGCGGGGGCGCGGGCGGTCCGGTCGATTCCGGCCACGGGAATCCCTGGTCGTGCGGCCGCGCCGTCCCTTGTCCGTGGCGCCACCGAGCGTTCACGAGGGTCGGGGCGGTGATGGTCCCCGTCGCCCCCGGGTTTCTGAAAGGATGAGCAAAGACTCGATCAGATGCGCAAAAGGGGAGAATTTCGTGGTAGCCAGCCGCCCACAGTCCGGAATGGGCCCTGCCGAGCTGGTGCAGGCCGCGGCCATGGCCCGCCGTTTCTATCTTGAGAACAAGTCGAAGATTCAGATCGCGGAGGAATTCGGCGTCAGCCGGTTCAAGGTCGCGCGGGTGCTGGAGACGGCGCTGGAGCGCGATCTCGTACGGATCGAGATCCGGGTGCCCTCCGAGCTGGACGCCGAACGCTCCGACGCCCTGCGGGCCCGCTACGGCCTGCGGCACGCGGTGGTCGTCGAGTCGCCCGCCGACGCTCCCCCCGCCTTCGGAGGCCAGACCCCGCCCGAGGACGCCGCCGACCCGGAGAACCTCGGCGAAGTCGCGGCCGACCTGCTGGGTGAGCTGGTCGCCGAGGGCGATGTGCTGGGGCTGGCCTGGGGCCGGTCGACCATTCACATGGCCGCCGCGCTGCACCGCCTGCCGCCCTGCACCGTTGTGCAGCTGACCGGCGTCTACGACGCGGGTACCGCCGACCGTGGCTCCGTCGAGGCGGTGCGCCGCGCGGCCGATGTCTCCGGGGGCGAGGCACACCCGATCTACGCGCCGATGCTGCTGCCCGACTCGGCGACGGCCGAGGCGCTGCGCCGCCAGACCGGCATCGCCCGCGCCTTCGACTACTTCGACAAGGTCACCGTCGCCTGTGTCTCCATCGGCTCCTGGGAGCCGGGCGTCTCGACCGTCTACGACATGCTGACGGAGCAGGAGCGGGAGCACTACGCCTCGCTGGGTGCCGCCGCTGAGATGTCGGCGCACCTCTTCGATGCCGAGGGGCGGCGGATCGGCCGGGACCTCGGCGAGCGGTGCATCACGGTCGAGGCGGACCGGCTGCGCCGTATCCCGGAGGTCGTCGCCATCGCGGGCGGCCGGCGCAAGGCGGCCGCGATCGGCGCGGTGCTGCGCTCCGGGCTGGTGACGAGCCTGGTCACGGACACCGCCGCCGCCGACCATCTGCTGCTGGAGACCGGCCCCGGGCCGCGCCCCGCACTGGACCGGGCGGACCCTGACGGGGCGTGACGCACGCCGGGTCCGGACGCGGTGCGGGGCGGGCCGGGGAGGCCCGGTGCCGGGCCGCCCGCGGGCCCGGGGGCGCGGTCATCGACGAGCAGCCCGCGCGGGCCTGTGACAGCATCGGCGCATGGTGATCCGCTTCTCCCCGCGCCGTGCCGCCGCCGTCGTCGGCGCGTTGCTCGCCGGGCTGCTCCTGGTGCTGACCGGGTGTTCCACGGGCGGTGGTGACAACGGGAGTTCGCAGGGCGCGCCACGGTCCACCGCCACGGCCGTCGACGGTACGCCGCGCGCTTCCGGCGTACCGGACTGGGCGCAGGGCATGCCGGTCGTTCCGGTCGGCGAGCTGCCCTCCCAGGCACGGGACACCCTGCGCCTCATCGACGCCGGCGGACCCTTCCCGTACACCCAGGACGGCACGGTCTTCGGCAACCGCGAGCAACTGCTGCCCCGTCATCCGCGCGGCTACTACCACGAGTACACGGTGCCCACGCCGGGCTCACCGGATCGCGGCGCCCGCCGGCTCGTCACCGGCGAAGGTCATGAGACGTACTACACCCACGATCACTACCGGTCCTTCAAGGCGGTGCTCCGATGACGGCTTCCGTGCCCCGGCCGCTCGCGGCGGTGCTCGACGGCAGCACGCCCCCGGGAGTGCTGCCCTGGCCCGCGGAGCGCTCGGTGGCGGACGCGCTGGCCGCCGCGCGGGACGCCGGCTGGACCGGGACGTCCCTGGATCTCGACGGGGTCGCGGACAAGGCCGCCTTCATGGAGCGGTGCGCCCGCGCGCTGCGGCTGCCGGACTGGTTCGGCCGCAACTGGGACGCGCTCGCCGACTGCCTCACCGATCTGTCCTGGTGCCCCGCCGACCGCGGCCGGCTGCTCGTGGTGACGGGCTGGCAGGGCTATGCGGCCGCGGCGCCCGACGAGTGGAGCATCGTCGAGGGTGTGCTGGCGGATGCGGTGGGTCACTGGCGTGACACGGACACCGGCCTGGCCGTGATCATGGCCCGGGGGCGGGCCCGGCAGGGCGTGTAGCGACGGCCGCGGCGGCCCGACCAGCGGCGATGCCATGCGGTCCGCCGCCCGCACAGCGCATCCCGGCGCGGCAGGGACACACCGGCCTCCGCCGGGCCCCTTGGGGGATCGCACACACGGCCGACGGGGCGCTCAGACAATCATATGACCCCTGGTCAGGGCCCGTATCCTGGCCATATGCGATTCCTGAATCCGAAGAACGGCGCGCTCGAAGAGAGTTCTTCGGTGCCCTACGACCTGACCTACGACGATGTGTTCATGGTGCCCGGCCGCTCCGCCGTCGGCTCCCGCCAGGGCGTGGACCTGTCCTCGCACGACGGGACCGGGACCACCATCCCGCTCGTGGTCGCCAACATGACGGCGATCGCCGGCCGCCGGATGGCCGAGACCGTTGCCCGTCGTGGTGGTCTGGTCGTCATTCCGCAGGACATCCCGCTCGACGTCGTCACCGACGTCGTGACCTGGATCAAGCGCCGTCATCTGGTACTGGACACGCCGATCGTGCTGTCCCCGGTCGCGACCGTGGCCGATGCCCTGTCGCTGCTGCCCAAGCGGGCGCACGGCGCGGGCATCGTCGTCGAGGGCGGCCGTCCGGTCGGCGTCGTCACCGAGCACGACCTGGCCGGGGTGGACCGCTTCACCCAGGTGGCCGAGGTCATGACCAAGGACCTGCTGGTCCTGGACGCGGACATCGACCCGCGGGAGGCCTTCAACCGCCTCGACGCCGCCAACCGCAAGCTCGCGCCCGCGGTCGACGCGGACGGCATGCTGGTCGGCATCCTCACCCGCAAGGGCGCGCTCCGCGCCACCCTGTACACCCCCGCCACGGACGCCAACGGCAAGCTGCGGATCGCGGCTGCCGTCGGCATCAACGGCGATGTGGCCGGCCGGGCCAAGGCCCTGCTGGACGCCGGTGTGGACACGCTCGTCGTGGACACCGCGCACGGTCACCAGGAGTCGATGATCAGCGCGATCAAGGCGGTCCGGGCGCTGGACCCGCAGGTCCCGATCGTGGCGGGCAACATCGTCGCCGCCGAGGGCGTCCGCGATCTGATCGAGGCCGGCGCGGACATCATCAAGGTCGGCGTCGGACCGGGCGCGATGTGCACCACCCGGATGATGACCGGCGTCGGCCGGCCGCAGTTCTCCGCGGTGCTGGAGTGCGCCGCGGAGGCCAAGAAGTTCGGCAAGCACGTCTGGGCCGACGGTGGCATCCGGCACCCCCGCGATGTCGCCATGGCGCTGGCCGCGGGCGCGTCCAACGTCATGATCGGCTCCTGGTTCGCCGGCACCCTCGAATCGCCCGGTGACCTCCAGCACACCGCCGACGGCCGGCCGTACAAGGAGAGCTTCGGTATGGCCTCCGCCCGTGCGGTGCGCAACCGTACGAGCGACGAGTCGGCCTACGACCGGGCCCGCAAGGGGCTCTTCGAGGAGGGCATCTCCACCTCGCGGATGTTCGTCGACCAGGGGCGCCCCGGCGTCGAGGACCTGATCGACTCGATCATCGCGGGCGTCCGCAGCTCCTGCACCTACGCGGGCGCGGCCTCCCTGGCGGAGTTCGCCGAGAAGGCCGTGGTCGGTGTGCAGAGCGCCGCCGGTTACGCCGAGGGCAAGCCGCTGCACGACAGCTGGAACTGACGCGTCACGGGGTCGCCCGCCGGCCCCGCCACCGCCGCTCGAACGGCCCCGCACCGACCCGGGATGCCGTTGGTTAATCCGGGGTCCGGGTTGTTTCGCCCCGCCGAGCTTGTTGCTCGGCGGGGCGAAGTGCTGCCAGGTGGGAGGTTCGGGTG
>NZ_JBEZHQ010000047.1:0-65973 GCF_040650675.1 Streptomyces sp. NPDC048637 | reverse complement strand
CACCGGCCGAGGGGCCGGTGCGGCGCCCCTGGCGTGCCGGGGAGTGGTCCCCGGGTCTCAGCTTCCGCTGCCCTCCGGGCCGTCCTCCGGCCTCGGGGAATCCGCGCCGTCCGCGCCGCCCGGCGGGTCCGGAGTCTCCGCGGTGCCGTTGCCCTTGGCCGTGTCCTTCGGCCCCGCCGCCGTGTCGTCGCCGGTCTTCGGCTCGCGGGGCTCCTTGGACACCGGGCGGGGCGGACGGGTGCGGCCGCTGGTGGTGTCGCGGAGATAGGAGCTGTCGCGGCCGTCGGAGAGGCCGCCTTCGGTCGCCACACCGGGACCGGACTGCGGGTCGCGGCGGCGCAGATAGCGCTCGAACTCGCGGGCGATGGCCTCGCCGGACGCCTCCGGCAGATCCGCGGTGTCCCGCGCCTCCTCCAGCGACTGGACGTACTCGGCGACCTCGCTGTCCTCGGCGGCCAGTTGGTCCACGCCCAGCTGCCAGGCGCGGGCGTCCTCGGTCAGCTCGCCCAGCGGGATACGGACGTCGAGGAGGTCCTCCAGGCGGTTGAGCAGCGCGAGGCTGGCCTTGGGGTTGGGCGGCTGGGAGACATAGTGCGGCACCGCGGCCCACAGGCTCACCGCGGGGACACCGGCATGGGTGCACGCCTCCTGGAGGATGCCGACGATGCCCGTGGGGCCTTCGTAGCGGGACTCCTCCAGATCCAGCCGGCCGGCGAGGTCCGCATCCGAGGTGACCCCGCTGACCGGCACCGGGCGGGTGTGCGGGGTGTCGCCGAGCAGCGAACCCAGCACCACCAGCATCTCCACCCCCAACTCATGGGCGAAGCCGAGGATTTCGTTGCAGAACGAGCGCCAGCGCATGCTGGGCTCGATGCCGCGCACCAGCACGAGATCGCGCTTGCGCCCCTTGCCGTTCGTATCGCCGACGCGGACGACGGAGAGCCGGGTCGTCGGCCAGGTGATCTTGCGTACCCCGCCGTCCAGGAAGACGGTGGGACGGTTCACCTGGAAGTCGTAATAGTCCTCCGCGTCCAGCGCGGCGAAGACCTCGCCCTTCCATTCCCGGTCGAGATGTGCGACCGCGGCGGAGGCGGCGTCGCCGGCGTCGTTCCAGCCTTCGAACGCGGCCACCATGACCGGGTCGATCAGCTCGGGTACCCCCTCGAGCTCGATCACCCAGCGCCTCCTTCCGACCGGTCCGGCCGCCTGGGGCGGCCGCCGGCAGCAGTTCCATTACGTGCGATCCCAAGACTACGGCTTCCGCGGTGCCGGTCCGTAGCCCCTTTGCAGGAAGGGGTAGCGATTCATCCGACCTGTCCCGAGGATCGTTGGCTCAACTTCCCTACGGGGTCTGGACGCGGCCTTACACGCGGGTCTATACATCGGATGTCCGGGAAAGGTCCGATGTTCTTCCGCAACCTCCCAGGGGGCACGCGCATGGCCGTGACCGACACCGTCACCGAGCTTGAGGTCCACGACGTCCGCTTCCCCACCTCGGAGCAGCTCGACGGCTCGGACGCCATGAACCCGGACCCCGACTACTCCGCCGCCTATGCCGTGCTGCACACCGGCAGCGGACCGCAGGGACACGGCTTCTGCTTCACCATAGGGCGCGGCAACGATGTCATGGCCGCCGCGATCCGGTCCCTCGCGCCCTACGTCATCGGCCGCCCCGCACCCGCCACCGCCGCCGATCTCGCCGCCCTGCACCACGACCTCACCCATGACTCCCAGCTGCGCTGGCTCGGCCCCGAGAAGGGGGTGATGCAGATGGCGGCCGGGGCGCTGGTCAACGCCGCCTGGGACCTGGCCGCGAGCCGGGCGGGGCTGCCGGTGTGGGAGTTCCTCGCCGCGCTGTCGCCCGAGGAACTGGTCTCGCTTGTCGACT
Organism: Streptomyces sp. NPDC048637; assembly: GCF_040650675.1. Taxonomy (NCBI): domain Bacteria; kingdom Bacillati; phylum Actinomycetota; class Actinomycetes; order Kitasatosporales; family Streptomycetaceae; genus Streptomyces; species Streptomyces sp. NPDC048637. The sequence goes on along the minus strand of NZ_JBEZHQ010000047.1, from coordinate 64,085 downwards.
TCCGCTACCTCTCCGACGCCCTGACCCCCGACGAGGCGCTGGCCCTGCTGCGCGCCGCCGAACCCGGCCGCGCCGAACGCGCCGCCCGCCTCAGGGCCGAGGGCTATCCCGCGTACACCACCTCGCCCGGCTGGCTCGGCTACGACGACACCAAGCTGGTGCGGCTGGCGAAGGAAGCGGTGGCCGACGGTTTCGGCCAGATCAAGCTGAAGGTGGGCGCCGACCTCGACGACGACAAGCGGCGGATGCGGCTGGCCCGGGACGCGGTCGGCCCCGGCGTACGGATCGCCGTCGACGCCAACCAGCGCTGGGACGTGGCCGAGGCGGTCCGCTGGATGACTGCGCTGGCGCCCTGGACCCCGCACTGGATCGAGGAGCCGACCAGCCCGGACGACGTCCTGGGGCATGCCGCGGTGCGCTCCGGACAGCCTGTGAAGGTCGCCACCGGTGAGCATGTGGCCAACCGGGTGGTCTTCAAGCAGCTGCTGCAGGCCGGCGCCGTGGACTTCGTACAGATCGACGCGGCGCGGGTCGCCGGGGTCAACGAGAACCTCGCGATCCTGCTGCTGGCCGCGAAGTACGGAGTGCCGGTGTGTCCGCACGCGGGCGGGGTGGGGCTGTGCGAGCTGGTGCAGCATCTGGCGATGTTCGACTACGTGGCGGTGTCCGGGAGTTGGGAGGACCGGGTCATCGAGTACGTCGACCATCTGCACGACCACTTCAGCGACCCCGTCGTCATCGACCGCGGCCGTTACCGCGCCCCGACCGCGCCCGGCTTCTCGGCCCGGATGAAACCCGGTGCGGTCGCCGCCCACCGCTTTCCCGACGGGCCCGTGTGGCGCGCCCGTCAGCAGCCGCAGAACCACCAGGGCGAGCAGGAGGTCACCGTATGAGCGACGGACCGCGGACCGGCCGCCACCCGGCCGACTTCGAGGGGATGGCCGCCCTTGTCACCGGCGGCGGCTCCGGCATCGGGGCGGCCACCGCCGCGCTGCTGCTGGCGCGCGGCGCGCGGGTCGCCGTCCTGGACCGGGACCCGGCCGGCGCGCCCGCCGGGGCGATCCCGGTCACGGCCGAGGTGACCTCCGACGCCGCGGTACGGGCCGCCGTCGGTGAAGCGGTGGGGGAACTGGGGGCCCTGCACACCCTCGTGGGCAACGCGGGGACCGGCGCCGTCGGCACCGTCGAGGACAACGACGACGCGGAGTGGAGCCGGGTCCTGGACGTCAATGTGCTGGGGCTGGTGCGCACCGCCCGCGCCGCGCTGCCGGCGCTGCGCCGCACCGCCGCCGGTGCCCCGGGCCGGGTCTCCATCACCCACACCTGCTCCATCGCCGCCACCGCGGGTCTGCCGCAGCGCGCGCTGTACAGCGCCAGCAAGGGCGCGGTGCTCTCGCTGACCCTCGCGATGGCCGCCGACCACCTCCGTGAGGGCATCCGCGTCAACTGCGTCAACCCGGGCACCGCCGACACCCCGTGGGTCGGCCGGCTGCTGGACCGCGCCGACGACCCGGTCGCCGAACGCGCCGCCCTCCACGCCCGCCAGCCGATGGGCCGGATGGTCACCGCCGACGAAGTGGCCGCCGCCATCGCCTCGTTGGCGTCCCCGTCCGCCTCCGGGATCACGGGGACGGCACTCGCGGTGGACGGGGGGATGCAGGGGCTACGGCTGCGGCCCCGTACGTGAACCGGGCCGAACGGCTGTCTTCCGCAGTACCCCCAGCGCTTCCCCCGCCCCCGCCACCTCCGCCCCCTCCGGGGAGAGCCGCCGGAGCCGCACACCACGACCAAGGGACCACCCATGAGATTGCGTACGACCGGCGCGGCGGCCTGTGCCGCGGTGCTCGCCATCGCCGCGCTCGCCGGCTGCAACCGCGGCAGTGACACCGCGGGCGGCAGGATCGGCATCGACATGCCCCGTACGGACACCGACTTCTGGAACTCCTACCAGCAGTACCTGGAAAAGGACCTGGACCACGGCGGCCCGGCCGCGCTGCCGCTGTCCAACTCGCAGAACGACATCGCCAAGGTCGTGTCCAACGTGCAGGCGCTGACCGACCAGGGCGCCAAAGCGATCGTGATGGCACCGCAGGACACTGGCGCCATCTCCGCGGAGCTGGCGCGGCTGGCGGAGAAGAAGATCCCGGTGGTGAGCGTGGACACCCGCCCCGACGAGGGCAAGGTCTACATGGTCGTGCGCGCCGACAACCGCGCCTACGGCGAGAAGTCCTGCGAGTACCTCGGCGAGCAGCTGGGCGGCAAGGGCCGGGTCGCCGAACTCCAGGGCGACCTCAGCTCGATCAACGGGCGGGACCGCTCCGAGGCATTCGCGTCCTGCATGAAGCAGAAGTTCCCGGAGATCACCGTGCATGAGCTGGCCACGGACTGGAAGGGCGAGGTCGCCTCCGGCAAGCTGCAGAGCCTGCTCGCCCAGCATCCGGACCTCAACGGCATCTACCTGCAGGCCGGCGGCGCCTTCCTGCAGCCGGCGCTCGCCCTCCTGGAGCAGAAGAAGCTGCTCAGGCCGGCCGGCTCCGACGGGCACATCACCATCATCTCCAACGACGGCATCCCGGACGAACTGGAGGCGATCCGCGCCGGGAAGATCGACGCCACCCTCTCCCAGCCCGCCGACCTCTACGCCAAGTACGCGCTGTACTACGCCAAGGCCGGCCTGGACGGCAGGACCTTCAGGCCGGGGCCGACCGATCACGGCTCCACCATTGTGAAGATCAAGAACGGTCTGGAGGACCAGCTGCCGGCGCCCCTGGTCACCAAGGACACCGTCGACGACAAGAAGCTGTGGGCCAATCAGCTCGAAAAGAAGAAGTAGCGGCCGTGGGGACCGCCGACCGGGCGGCGGCCGTGCACGCCGAGGGGATTGTCAAACGCTACGGGCCCACCGTCGCCCTCGACGGCGCCCGGCTGACCGTACGGCCCGGCGAGGCGCATGCTCTCGTCGGCCGCAACGGCGCCGGCAAGTCCACCCTGGTGTCCGTGCTGACCGGTATGGAACGCCCGGACGCCGGCCGGGTCACCTTCGGCGGTGAACCGGCGCCCGGCTGGGGCGACACCGCCGCCTGGCAGCGCAAGGTCGCCTGCGTCTACCAGAAGTCGATGACCGTGCCGGAGCTGACCGTCGCGGAGAACCTCTACCTCAACCGCTTCCAGGGCGCGCGCACCATCCGCTGGCGGGCGCTGCACACCCGCGCCCAAGCACTGCTCGCCGAGTACGGCGTCGAGGTCGACCCCGCCGCCCGGATCAGGGATCTCGGCGTCGAACAGCGGCAGTTCGTGGAGATCGCCCGCGCGCTGTCCTTCGGGGCCCGGCTGATCATCCTCGACGAGCCCACCGCCCGGCTCGACGCGGGTGGCATCGACCGGCTTTTCGGCAAGCTGCGCGGGCTGCGCGCCCAGGGCGTGGCCTTCCTGTTCATCTCGCACCATCTGCAGGAGGTCCACGAGCTCTGTGACACCGTCACCGTCTTCCGCGACGCCCGGCATGTGCTGACCGCACCCGTGCCGGGGCTGGCCAAGGACGCGCTGGTGGCGGCGATGACGGGGGAGGAGACGGCCGCCGTAAGGCAGCCGCGGCCGGGTGCGCGCCGGCCGGGGGAGCCGGTGCTGCGGACCGAAGCGCTGGCCGTGGACGGGCACTTCGCGCCGCTCGACCTGACCGTACGGGCCGGGGAAGTGGTGGGGCTCGCGGGCGCCACGGCCGGCGGGAGCACGGCGATCGGCGAGACGCTGGTGGGGCTGCGGACGCCGGACGCCGGCCGGATCACGGTGCGCGGACGCCCGGTCCGTCCGGGCAGCGTTCCGTACGCCCTCGACGCGGGTATCGGCTATGTCCCCGAGGACCGGCACCGCGAGGGGCTGGTCCCGAACCGCAGCGTCGCCGAGAACGCCACCCTCACCGTCACCGGCCGGCTCGGGCCGATGGGCACCGTACTGCCCTCCCGGACCCGCGAGTTCGCCCGGCGGATGATCGCGTCCCTCGACATCAGGACGACCGGGCCCGGCCAGCCGGTGTCCGGGCTCTCCGGCGGCAACCAGCAGAAGGTCGTGATCGCCCGTGCGCTGGCCCGTGAGCCCGCGGTGCTGGTCGCCATCCGGCCCACCAACGGCGTCGACGTCAAGTCCAAGGTCGCGCTGCTGGGGGTCGTACGGGAGGTCGCGGACGGCGGCAGCGGCGCCGTGATCGTCTCCGACGAGCTGGACGATCTACGGGTCTGCGACCGGGTGCTGGCGGTCTTCCACGGCCGGGTGACCGCCGAATTCACGGCCGGCTGGCGCGACCGCGACCTGGTCGCCGCGATGGAGGGGATGACCGCCGGCGGCCGCGGTCCGGACGACCTGCCCGGCACGGGCGGCGGCCGGGACGCCGCACCGGGCACCCGGAACACGGACGGCACGGACGGCATGGAAGGCACGGACGGGATGGAAGAGATGGAAGGAACGGAAGGGGCCGCGCCATGACCGAGACCGCATCGCCGCCGGCCACCGACGCGGTGGACCGGCCGCCGCCACGCCGCCGGCCCCGGATCGAGCCGGCCCGCTGGCGGGACTTCTCCCTGGTGCCGGTGATCTTCGTACTGGGCGTCATCGGCTTCATCGTGTCGCCCGCGTTCCTCACCCAGGACAACCTCATCGGCGTCATCCAGCAGTCCACGGAGCTGGGCCTGCTGGTGCTCGGCGAGGCGCTGATCCTCATCAGCGGGCGGATGGATCTGTCGCTGGAGTCGACCATCGGCCTGGCGCCGGTGCTCGCCCTGTGGCTGGTGATGCCCGCACACGGCGCCCGCTTCGCCGGGCTGGAGCTCTTCCCCGCCTGGACGGCGATCCCGCTCTGCCTGGCCGTGGGCGCGGCGGTCGGCGCCACCAACGGCTTCCTCATCCTCACCCTGCGGGTCAACGGCTTCATCGCCACCCTCGGCATGCTCACCATGCTCCGCGGCCTGCAAGTGGGCATCTCCGAGGGCCAATCCATCGGCAGTGTTCCGGAGTCCTTCGCCTATCTGGGCAAAGCCGACTGGCTGGGCGTGCCGGCCGCCGTCTGGATCTGCCTCGCCCTCTTCGCGCTCGGCGGCGCGGCCCTCGGCTACCTCCGGCACGGGCGGGCGCTGTACGCCATCGGGGGCAACCCGGAGGCGGCCCGCGCGGCCGGCATCCGGGTGGACCGCCTCACCTGGATCGTGCTGGCCCTCGGCGGGGTGCTCGCCGCCTTCGCGGGGATTCTCTACACCGGCCACTACGGCGCGGTCTCCGCGAGCCAGGGCAACGGCTGGATCTTCCAGGTCTTCGCCGCCGCGGTGATCGGCGGGATCGGCCTCAAGGGCGGCCGGGGCACCCTCTTCGGCGCGCTCACCGGCGTCCTCACGCTCCAGCTCGTCATCAATGTGATGACGCTGGGCGGGGTGCCGCCGCTGTGGACGCAGTTCCTCAACGGCATGATCATCATCGTCGCACTGGTCATCTCCCGCTTCACCAGCGGCGAGAAGCAGGACTGAGGGGCCGCCATGCGTTATCCCCCTTACGGACCGCGGGAGTTGGGGCGCACCGGCGTCACCGTCCCGCCTCTGGGGCTGGGCTGTGCGCCGCTCGGCAACCTCTACCGCGCCGTCCCGGAGGAGCAGGCGCGCGAGGTCGTCCGCACCGCCCTCGCCATTGGCGCCGGCTATTTCGACACCGCACCCCACTACGGTGTGGGCCTGTCCGAGGAGCGCCTGGGCCGGGCGCTGCACGGCCACGACCGCGCCGCCTACACCCTGTCCACCAAGGTCGGCCGCCGGCTGCGCCCGCTCGCCCCGGGGGAGCGGGCGGCGGGCGAGGGCTTCGTGGACACCCCCGCGCGGGCCCGCGTATGGGACCTCTCCCGTGACGGCATCCGCGCCACGCTCGACGCGTCCCTGGCGCGGCTCGGTGTGGACGCCGTCGACATCGTTTATCTGCACGACGTCGAGGGCCGGCTGCGCGAGGTGTACGAGACGGGCTTCCCGGCCCTTGCCGAGCTGCGCGCACAGCGGGTGGTCCGGGCCATCGGGTTCGGCATGAACCACAGCGCTCCGCCGGCCCGCCTGGTCGCCGACCTCGATGTCGATGTGGTGCTCTGCGCAGGCCGCTGGACCCTGCTGGAGCGCACCGCCTTCGACGATCTGCTGCCGGTCTGCACACGCCGCGGCATCTCGGTGGTCGTCGGCGGTGTCTACAACTCCGGTCTGCTGGCCGACCCCTCACCCGGCGCGCCCTACAACTACGCACCGGCCCCTGCCCCGCTGCTCGAACGGGCGCGTCAACTTGCCGCCGTCTGTGCACAGTTCGATGTTCCCCTCAAGGCGGCGGCACTCCGCTTCCCCTTCGGGCACCGTGCCGTCGCCGCGGCCGTGGTCGGGGCGGCCACACCGGAGGAGATGGCCGAGAACGCGCGGCTGTTCACCCACGACATCCCGGACGAGCTGTGGCATACGCTCGTCGCCCGCGGTCTGCTCGACCCGGATCTGCCGCTGCCCCTGAACGACTGAGTCCACCCCGGAGCGCGCCCCTGATGCGTATCGACGCCCATCACCACCTGTGGGACCTCGGCCGGCGGGATCAGCCCTGGATGGACGGGCCCTGGGCCGATCCGATCCGCCGCAGCTACACGCTGTCCGACCTCACCCCTCATCTGACCGGGCACGGCGTCGACGGCACGGTCCTCGTCCAGTCGTCCTCCTCGTACGAGGAGACCGCCGAACTCCTCACCCTCGCGGCGGGGGAGGGTCCCGTCACCGGTGTCGTCGGCTGGGCCGATCTCCGCGACCCGGCGCTCGCCGAGATCCTGGCGGCGCTGCCCGCCGGGCTGGTCGGCATCCGCCACCAGGTGCAGGACGAACCGGACCCCGACTGGCTCACCCGCCCGGACGTGCTGCGCGGCCTGGGCGCCCTGGCCGACGCCGGGCTGGTCTACGACCTGCTGGTCACCCCGCGCGAACTGCCCGCGGCGCACCGCGCGGTACGCGCCCTGCCCCAGCTGGCCTTCGTGCTGGACCATGCCGCCAAACCGCCGGTCGTCACGGGGGAGTGGCAGCCGTGGGCGGACGCCGTTTCCGCCCTCGCCGCGCTCCCGAACGTCAGCTGCAAGCTGTCCGGGCTGGTCACCGAGGCCGACTGGGACGCCTGGCGGCCGCAGCAGATCCTGCCCTACGCCCGGCACGTCCTGGACGCCTTCGGCCCCGGCCGGGTGATGTTCGGCTCCGACTGGCCGGTGTGCACCCTGGCCGCCGGCTACGAGGACGTCGTGGCGCTCGCGGAGGCGGCCACGGGGCAGCTCGCGGCGGCGGAGCGGTTGGACGTCTTCGGGGGAACGGCCGGGCGGGTCTACGGGGTCGGGGTGCCCTCGGCACAGGAGCTCCCGGGCCGCTGACGTGGCGTCCGGATTCCGCCGGTCCCGGCTCCCGCCGCGCCGGAGGATCGAGTCGTACCGCGGAGAAACACCCGCGGCACGGTGCCGCTGCTGCGGAATCCGATGGATTCCGCACGGCTGCGCCGGACCACGGACGACTCGATACGAAGGTGATGACGATGACGGCGACGGTGCTGACGGCGACGGCGACGGCGACGGCGACGACGGCGACGACGGCGGCGGGGACCGGCCCCCGGCCGCTCGCCGGCAAGGCGGCCCTGGTGACCGGCGGCAGCCGGGGGATCGGCCGGGCGATCGCGCTGCGGCTGGCCGCCGACGGGGCGGCGGTGGCCCTGACCTACCGGAACGGGCAGGACCAGGCCGAGCAGGTCGCCAAGGAGATCGGGCGGGCCGGCGGGCAGGCCTGGGCGGTACGGGCCGACAGTGGTGACGCGGAAGCGGTGTGGGCGTCGGTGGCCGGCACCGCCGACCGGTTCGGGCGGCTGGACATCCTGGTGAACAACGCGGGCATCGGTGTGCTCGGACCGTTCGAGGGGATCTCCCTCGACGAGGTCGACCGGGTGCTGTCGACCAATGTCCGGGCGCCCTTCCTGGCGGCGCAGGCCGCGGCCGCGCATCTGACCGAGGGCGGACGGATCATCTCCATCGGCAGCTGTTTGGCCGAGCGGGTCGCCTTCCCCGGCGGCACCCTCTACGCCACGAGCAAGGCCGCGCTCACCGGCCTGACCAAGACGCTGGCGAAGGAGCTGGGGCCGCGCGGCATCACCGCCAACCTCGTGCACCCGGGCCCCATCGACACCGATATGAACCCCGCCGACGGCGAGAGCGCGGAGATGCAGGCCGGGCTCACCGCGCTGGGGGTGTACGGCCGGGCCTCGGATGTCGCGGCGACCGTGGCCCATCTGGCGGGCGACGGCGGACGGTACATCACGGGCGCCTCGATCGCGGTGGACGGCGGCTTCGCGGCCTGACCCCGGGCGCGGCGGCGGGCGCCGGCCGGCCTCACAGCGACGCGCGCAGCCACTGCTCCACGCTCGCGATGTGCACGGTCGCCCAGGCCCGCGCCGCCTCCGCGTCCCGGTCGCGCAGCGCGCCGAGGATCGCCCGGTGCTCGGTGAGGGTGCGGGCCACCGCGTCCTTCTGCGTCAGTCCCCGCCAGACCCTGGCCCGGGTGGTTGGCCCGGACAGCCCGTCCAGCAGCGAGCAGAGCACGGAGTTGCCGGACGCCGCGACGATCCCGCGGTGGAACTCCAGATCGCAGGCGACCAGGTCCTCGACCGAGGGGCTCGGCCCCAGCGCGTCCAACTGGGCCTCCAGGAGGTCCAGTTCCTCCAGGCCGATCCGGCCGGCCGCCATCGCGGTGGCGGCCGGCTCCAGGATCCGGCGGACGGCGAGGAACTCCAGCACCGTGTCATCGCGGTGGAAGTCGACCACGAAACTCATGGCCTCCAGCAGGAGTTGCGGATCGAGGCTGGTGACGTAGGTGCCGTCGCCCTGGCGCACATCCAGGATGCGGATGAGGGAGAGCGCGCGCACTGCTTCACGCAGTGAGTTGCGGGACAGTCCGAGCTCGGCCGCCAGCTCGCTCTCCTTCGGCAGCCGGTCGCCCGGCCGCAGCGCCCCGGAGACGATCATGCCCTTGATCTTCTCGATGGCCTCGTCGGTGACCGCCATGCCGACCTCCCCGCTGCACCCGCCCGGATACGCCACAGACGTCCGATGTCTTGGCTCATTATGACCGGTCACGCCGGCCCCAGCCGCTCCCGTACGCGGCCCAGTCCTCCTCCGTGGCGGCGAAGTCGACATACAGCGCCGTTCCGAACCGCCGGCGGCCCGGGTCCTCCCGGGTCAGCCCCAGACGTATGCCCCGCACCGCGGCCCGTACCGTCTCCGCCGAGGCGTGATGGCCGACGCTCTCGGTGTGGAAGAACGGCAGCCCCATCAGCAGATCGGTGCGCGGCCCCGTCGCCGCCAGTGCCAGCCGGGTCTGCTGCGCCACATAGCCGCCGTAGAGGCTCTCGGCCGGCAGCCCGGTGTCGTACGACATCAGCGCGATCTGGTCGACCCGGCGCGCCACCTGACCGAAGAACCGCTGGGATATCCACTTGCGGTGGCCCGTCAGCGCCCCGCTGACCGTGTGCAGTCCGGGCAGCGGGTCGATCTGGTGGACGGCGACGGACAGCACCGCGCCCCGGCCCCGGACCGCGGGCCCGAGCCGGTCCAGCAGCCGCAGATAGTCGGGGTTGTCGGAGTGCAGCGGCTCCAGATCGAGATGGACCCCGGCGAACCCGGCCGCCAGCACCTGACGGGCACTGGCCACGATCGCCGCACGGGCCGAGGCGTCCGACAGCCGGAGCCCGCCTCGCTCGCCCGGCTCGTACACCAGCCGGTCGCCCAGCCAGGCATGCACCCGCACCGACGGCAGCTCGCGGTGGAGCGCGGAGATCAGCCGGCCGGCCCGCGGATAGGCCTCGCGGGCCGGCGGCAGGGTGCCGTCGTGCTCCAACGGCCCGGCGTGGACGTACAGATCACGGATTCCGGAGCCCTCGATACGCCGGCGCAGCGTCGCCACATCGGAGGCGTCCCGCCGGCCGTCCACCCAGGCATGGCCGAGCCAGAGCGCATCGCGCCCGCGGGTCGTGGCCTCCGGCGCGGCCTCGCCCGCGTACTGGGCGCGCAGCGCCGTCCCCGCGACCGTCACCGGCAGCACGATCAGCACGGCGACCGTCCAGGCCGCCCATTTCACCGCACGCCGCCATCGTGGCCGAGCCATCGTCATCCCCCCGTTGATGCGTTCCGTCCCACATCATCGCAGCCGCCACTGACAGTCACCGCCGATGGCCATCCCGCCCCGTCCCGCCCCGCTCCGCACGCGGAAACGGCGATGGGGCGGCCCCGTGGACCGCCCCATCGTCACTCGCTGCACGCGCCATGGCGTGCCGTCAGCTGTTCTCAGCCGTGGTCCGCAGCTGTTCTCGGCCGCGGTCCGCCGGCGTCAGTCCGTCAGCATGTCCTTGACCTTGGCCCGGACGTCCTCCGAGTCGAGGCCCCGGATCATCAGGGTCGTACGGCGGCGCAGCACATCGTCGACCGTCTCGGCCCACTCGTGGTCGCGGGCGTAGGCGACCTGCGCCCAGATCTCCGGGGCGTCGGGGTGGATGCGCTCGGCCAGTGCCGGGTTCTCGTTCGCCAGCCGGGCGATGTCGAAGGACAGCGAGCCGTAGTGGGTGGCGAGGTGCCGCGCGGTCTCCGGGGCCATCCGCGGGCCGGGCGTACCGCCGTCGACGAGCAGCCGGTGCGCGACCGCGTTCGGGTTGGCGATACCGGGCAGCGGGAGCTTCTTCGGCAGATGCGCGATCGGCTCCATGTCCTCGGCCAGCGGGTGTCCGGGCAGCGCGGCCAGCTTGTTCATGACCGTACGGCCGATGTGGCGGAAGGTCGTCCACTTGCCGCCGGCGACCGACAGCATGCCGCCGCTGCCCTCGGTGACGACCGTCTCGCGCTTGGCCTTGGAGGTGTCGCCGGGGCCGCCGGGCAGCACCCGCAGACCCGCGAAGGAGTAGGTGATCAGATCGCGGGACAGCTGCTGGTCGCGGATGGAGAAGGCGGCCTCGTCCAGGATCTGGGTGGTGTCCTTCTCGGTGACCGCGACATCCGCCGGGTCGCCCTCGAACTCCTCGTCCGTGGTGCCCAGCAGCAGCATGTCCTCCCAGGGGAGGGCGAAGGTGATGCGGTACTTGTCGATCGGGGTGGCCAGCGCGGCCTTCCAGGGCGCGGTCCGCTTGAGGACCAGGTGCGCGCCCTTCGACAGCCGGATGGAGGGGGCCGCGTTCGCGTCCTCCATCTTGCGCAGGTGGTCCACCCACGGGCCGGTCGCGTTGAGCACCAGGCGGGCGTTGACGCCGAACTCCTGGCCGTCCATCCGGTCCTTGAGTTCCGCGCCGGTGACCCGGCCCTGGGTGAAGCGCAGACCGGTGACCTCGGCGTGGTTGAGGACCGTGGCGCCGGCCGCGGCCGCCGCACGGACGGTCATCAGGGCCATCCGCGAGTCGTTCATCTGGTCGTCGCCGTACACGGCAACGGCCTTGAGGTTGTCCGTCCGCAGCTCCGGCACGTCGCGCTGCGCCTTGGCCGGGGATATGACATGGCCGACGCCGTCGCCGAATGCGGACAGCGCGGAGTAGGCAAAGACACCCGCGCCGAGCTTGGCCGCGCCGTGCGGGCCGCCCTTGTAGACGGGCAGGTAGAAGGTCAGGGGGTTGGCGAGATGCGGTGCCACCTGGCGGGAGACCGCACGCCGCTCGAAGTGGTTCTCCGCCACGAGCTTGACCGCGCCGGTCTGCAGGTAGCGCAGACCGCCGTGCAGCAGCTTGGAGGAGGCGGAGGAGGTGGCGCCGGCGAAGTCACCGGCGTCCACCAGGGCCACCCGCAGCCCGGCCTGTGCGGCGTGCCAGGCGGTGGAGATGCCCAGGATGCCGCCGCCGATCACCAGGAGGTCGTACGTCGCCTTGGAAAGCTGCTCCCGGGTCTCGGCACGGCTCGCGTGCGAACCACTGGCCGGGTGCGTCCCGAGTGCCGGGACGCTCTGCAGGGTGCTCATGTTTACTCCTCGTCCTCGATCCAGCCCATGGTCCGCTCGACGGCCTTGAGCCAGCTCTTGTACTCGCGGTCACGGGTGGCCGCATCCATCCGGGGGGTCCACTCGGCGGCCCGGCGCCAGTTGGCGCGCAGCTCGTCGGTGCTGGACCAGAAGCCGACGGCCAGTCCGGCCGCGTAGGCAGCGCCGAGGCAGGTGGTCTCGGCGACCATCGGGCGCACCACAGGCGCGTCCAGGAAGTCCGAGATGGTCTGCATCAGCAGGTTGTTGGAGGTCATACCGCCGTCGACCTTGAGCGCAGTCAGCTCGACGCCGGAGTCCTTGGTCATGGCGTCGGTGATCTCGCGGGTCTGCCAGGCGGTGGCCTCGAGCACGGCACGCGCGATGTGCGCCTTGGTGACATAGCGGGTCAGGCCCGCGATGACACCGCGCGCGTCCGAGCGCCAGTAGGGGGCGAACAGGCCGGAGAAGGCCGGCACGAAGTACGCGCCGCCGTTGTCCTCGACCGTACTGGCCAGGGTCTCGATCTCGGCCGCGCTGTTGATGAGCCCCATCTGGTCGCGCATCCACTGGACGAGCGAGCCGGTGACGGCGATGGAGCCTTCCAGGGCGTAGACCGGCTGCTGGTCGCCGATGCGGTAGCCGACCGTGGTCAGCAGCCCGTTGTAGGAGTTGACCGGCTCGTGACCGGTGTTCATCAGCATGAAGGTGCCGGTGCCGTACGTGGACTTGGCCTCACCCTGCTCGAAGCAGGTCTGGCCGAACAGCGCGGCCTGCTGGTCACCGAGCGCCGAGGCGACCGGGACACCGGCCAGCACGCCGTCGACGGTGCGGCCGTAGACCTCGGCGGAGGACTTGATCTCCGGCAGGACGGCCGCCGGGATCTCCATCGACATGAGGATCTTGGGGTCCCACTCAAGGCGGTGGAGGTTCATCAGCATGGTGCGCGAGGCGTTGGTGACGTCGGTGACGTGCACTCCGCCGTTGACACCGCCGGTGAGGTTCCAGATGACCCAGGAGTCCATCGTGCCGAAGAGGATGTCGCCGCGCTCGGCGCGCTCGCGCAGGCCCTCGACGTTGTCGAGCAGCCAGCGGATCTTCGGGCCCGCGAAGTACGAGGCCAGCGGCAGGCCGGTCTCCCGGCGGAAGCGGTCCTGGCCGACGTTGCGGCCGAGCTCCTTGCAGAGCGCGTCGGTGCGGGTGTCCTGCCAGACGATGGCGTTGTGGACCGGCTCACCGGTGGTCCGGTCCCACAGCACGGTGGTCTCGCGCTGGTTGGTGATGCCGATCGCCTTGACGTCGGCGGCGGTGAGCCCGGCCTTGTGGACGGCGCTGTCGACGACCTGCTGGACGTTGGCCCAGATCTCGGTGGCGTCGTGCTCCACCCAGCCCGGCTTCGGGAAGATCTGCTCGTGCTCCTTCTGGTCGACCGAGACGATCCGGCCGTCCTTGTCGAAGACGATGCAGCGGCTGGACGTGGTGCCCTGGTCGATGGCCGCGATGAACGGGCCATGCCCGTGGGAGGAAGCGCCGTGGCCGTGCGAGGAGGTGCTGGGGGTGTCGCTCATGGGTTGCTCCAAGAAGTCTGTGCGGGCGGAGTCGGGGCGGTCCGGCGGCTCAGGCGAAGGCCACCTGGTAGATGCCTCCGGCGATGGCTCCGCCGATGAGCGGGCCGACGACCGGGATCCAGGCGTAGCCCCAGTCTGAACCGCCCTTGTTCCGCAGCGGCAGAAGGGCGTGCACGATGCGCGGACCGAGGTCGCGGACCGGGTTGATGGCGTACCCGGTCGGACCGCCCAGCGACAGACCGATGCCGGTGACCACCAGCGCGACCAGGAGCGTGCCGATGACGCCGACGCCCTTGCCGTTGTCGCTCAGCCCGAGCGTGAGGATCGACAGCACGAGCACGACGGTGGCGATGATCTCGGTGAGCAGGTTCTGCGCCACGTTCCGGATCTCCGGGCCCGTGGAGAAGATGCCGAGGACCGGTCCGGCCTTCGGGGCGGCCGACTGGTCGACCATGCCCTCTTCGCCGGTGTGGTCCGCCAGGACCTCGGGGTCACTCAGGTGGGCCTGGAACTGCCCCATGTAGGTGATCCACACCAGCACCGCGCCGATCATGGCGCCGAGCATCTCGCCGGCCAGGTAGACCGGCACCTGGCTCCACTCGATGCCGCCCTGGATGGCGATGCCGATGGTGACCGCAGGGTTGAGGTGTGCGCCGGACTTCGCGGCGATATAGGCACCCGTGAGGACGGCGAAGCCCCACCCGAAGGCGATGGCGACCCATCCGGCGTTGAACGCCTTGGAGCGCTTGAACGTGACGGCGGCGCAGACGCCACCGCCGAGCAACAGCAGAACAGCGGTACCGATGGTCTCGCTGATGAAGATGTCGGAGCTGGACACCCGCGACTCCTTTGTCCTTCGTCCAGGGGAAGGCGAACCCCGGGTCCCGTCCGGTGGTCCGCGCCCTCCTAGAGGGCGGTGGTCGGCCCGCGGCAATGCCCCACCATAGCGAATATTGCCGTTAGGTGTTCGACAATGCCGACCGACGAACGGCAGTTTTGTTCACCGGTAGAACCCCGTCAAGGGTTCCGTGGCGAAAAACTTAGGTGAACTTATGGTGTGAAACCGGTCAGAATCGCCCTGCACCAAGATCCCGGGACACGGCGCGTGCGCAATCCCTCACGGCAGCGATGATTTCCGGCCGCAGCTCGCCGTCCTGGCAGACCCGCTCCACCGCTCCCGTGACCCCTACCGCACCCACCGGCATCCGCCGCCGGTCATGGATCGGCGCGGCCACCGAGGCCACGCCCTCCCAGGTCTCCTCCACGTCCGCCGCCCAGCCGCGCGCCCGGGTCAGGTCCAGCAGCCCCTCGAAGTCCCCGAGCCCGGTCACCGTGTGCGGGGTGAATGCCGCCCGGTCCGCCTCGACGATCTCGCTGTGCGCCACCGGGTCGTACGCCGAGAGCACCTTGCCCAGCGCCGTGCTGTGCAGCGGCTGCATCGCGCCCACCTCCAGCACCTGCCGGCTGTCGTCCGGCCGGAAGACGTGGTGGACGATCAGGACGCCCTGCTGGTGCAGGACGCCCAGATAGACCGCCTCACCGCTGGAGCGGGCCAGATCGTCGGTCCATACGAGGGCGCGGGCGCGCAGCTCGTGCACGTCCAGGTAGCTGTTGCCCAGCCGCAGCAGTTCCGCGCCCAGCTGATAGCGGCCGGAGGCGGCGTCCTGCTCGACGAAGCCCTCCTGCTGCAGCGTGCGCAGTATCCCGTGGGCGGTGCCCTTGGCCAGTCCCAGGGAGGAGGAGATGTCGGAGAGCCCCAGCCGCCGTTCCCCTCCTGCGAGCAGCCGCAGCATCGCTGCGGCGCGCTCCAGCGACTGGATGGTGCGTGCCATCGGGCAACCTCCGAAGTTTTGCGGTTCGACAATGCTGAACGATATCGGTCCATGCCGACTGAAGTCAGCGGTCTGGAGTTTCTTGTCGAGCGCACCGGAGTCTGTCAACGATCACGGATAGTGCAGGCAGGGGGGTGGAGCGGTGCTGTCCAGGGCGTGAAACGGGGAACACGTGTACCGGACCGGCAGCTACGCTGGCCGGGTGCGCCCTCTGAAGGAGGGTGCAAAGCCGACAGCCGTCGCAACCACGGGAGCATCTCCATGGCCTCGAACACGCCATCGTCCGACAGCACGTCCCGCATCGCCTCGTTCCGTGAGGCCCTGGCCTCGCGGGTGGTGGTCGCGGACGGCGCGATGGGCACCATGCTGCAGGCGCAGGATCCGTCCATGGAGGACTTCCAGCAGCTGGAGGGCTGCAACGAGATCCTCAATGTGACCCGGCCCGACATCGTGCGGTCGGTGCACGAGGAGTACTTCGCGGTCGGTGTCGACTGCGTGGAGACCAACACCTTCGGCGCGAACTTCGCGGCGCTGGCCGAGTACGACATCCCCGAGCGGGTCTTCGAGCTCTCGGAGTCCGGTGCGCGCATCGCCCGGGAGGTCGCCGACGAGTTCACGGCCTCGACCGGGCAGCAGCGCTATGTGCTCGGGTCGATGGGCCCCGGCACCAAGCTCCCGACCCTGGGACACGCCCCGTACGTCACCTTGCGCGATGCCTACCAGCAGAACGCCGAGGGCATGATCGCCGGTGGTGCGGACGCGCTGCTGGTGGAGACCACCCAGGACCTGCTGCAGACCAAGGCCGCCATCCTCGGCGCCCGCCGCGCCCTGCAGGCCACCGGCAGCGACCTCCCGGTGATCTGCTCGGTCACCGTCGAGACGACCGGCACGATGCTGCTGGGCTCGGAGATCGGCGCGGCGCTGACCGCGCTGGAGCCGCTGGGCATCGACATGATCGGCCTGAACTGCGCGACCGGCCCGGCCGAGATGAGCGAGCACCTGCGCTACCTGGCCCGGCACTCCCGCGTCCCGATCGCCTGCATGCCCAACGCGGGGCTGCCGGTGCTGGGCAAGGACGGCGCGCACTACCCGCTGACCGCCGCCGAGCTGGCCGATGCCCAGGAGACCTTCGTCGGCGAGTACGGCCTGTCGCTGGTCGGCGGCTGCTGCGGCACCACCCCCGAGCATCTGCGCCAGGTCGTCGAGCGGGTCCGCGGGGTCACCCCGCCGCCGCGCAGGCCGCGCCCCGAGCCGGGTGCCGCCTCGCTCTACCAGACGGTGCCCTTCCGCCAGGACACCTCCTACCTCGCGATCGGTGAGCGGACCAACGCCAACGGGTCGAAGAAGTTCCGTGAGGCGATGCTGGAGGGGCGCTGGGACGACTGTGTGGAGATGGCCCGCGACCAGATCCGCGAGGGCGCCCACATGCTCGACCTGTGCGTCGACTACGTCGGCCGGGACGGCGTCGCGGACATGGAGGAGCTGGCCGGCCGGTTCGCCACCGCCTCCACCCTGCCCGTGGTGCTGGACTCCACGGAGCTGAACGTCATCCAGGCCGGCCTGGAGAAGCTCGGCGGCCGTGCGGTGATCAACTCCGTCAACTATGAGGACGGGGACGGTCCCGAGTCGCGGTTCGCGAAGGTCACGGCGCTGGCGGCGGAGCACGGCGCGGCGCTGATCGCGCTGACCATCGACGAGGAGGGCCAGGCCCGCACCGTCGAGCACAAGGTCGCCATCGCCGAGCGGCTGATCGACGATCTGACCGGCAACTGGGGCGTTCATGAGTGCGACATCCTCATCGACTGTCTGACCTTCACCATCTGCACCGGCCAGGAGGAGTCCCGCAAGGACGGCATCGCCACCATCGAGGCGATCCGGGAGCTGAAGAAGCGTCACCCGGACGTCCAGACGACCCTGGGCCTGTCGAACATCTCCTTCGGTCTGAACCCGGCCGCGCGGATCGTGCTGAACTCCGTGTTCCTGGACGAGTGCGTCAAGGCCGGTCTGGACTCGGCGATCGTGCACGCGAGCAAGATCCTGCCGATCGCGCGCCTGGAGGAGGAGCAGGTCAAGGTCGCCCTCGACCTGATCTACGACCGGCGCAGCGAGGGCTATGACCCGCTGCAGAAGCTGATGGAGCTGTTCGAGGGCGTCAACACCAAGTCGATGAAGGCCGGCCGGGCCGAGGAGCTGCTGGCGCTGCCCCTGGACGAGCGCCTCCAGCGGCGCATCATCGACGGGGAGAAGAACGGCCTGGAGGCGGACCTCGACGAGGCGCTGCAGGAGCGGCCCGCGCTCGACATCGTCAACGCCACCCTCCTGGAGGGCATGAAGGTCGTCGGTGAGCTGTTCGGATCCGGTCAGATGCAGCTGCCGTTCGTGCTGCAGTCCGCCGAGGTCATGAAGAGCGCGGTGGCCTACCTGGAGCCGCACATGGAGAAGACCGACGACGAGGGCAAGGGCACCATCGTGCTGGCCACCGTCCGCGGCGACGTCCATGACATCGGCAAGAACCTCGTCGACATCATCCTGTCCAACAACGGCTACAACGTCGTCAACCTCGGCATCAAGCAGCCGGTCTCGGCGATCCTGGAAGCCGCCGAGGAGCACCGGGCCGACGTCATCGGGATGTCCGGACTCCTGGTCAAGTCCACGGTGATCATGAAGGAGAACCTGGAAGAGCTCAACCAGCGCAAGATGGCCGCCGACTTCCCCGTCATCCTGGGCGGCGCCGCCCTCACCCGCGCCTACGTCGAGCAGGACCTGCACGAGATCTACGAGGGCGAGGTCCGCTACGCCCGGGACGCCTTCGAGGGCCTGCGCCTGATGGACGCCCTGATCGCGGTCAAGCGCGGGGTGCCCGGCGCCAGCCTCCCCGAGCTCAAGCAGCGCCGGGTGCCCAAGCGGGACACCGCCGTGCCGGAGGCCGAGGAGCCTGAGGGCGCGGTGCGCTCCGACGTGGCCATCGACAACCCCGTCCCGGCGCCGCCGTTCTGGGGAACCCGGGTCGTCAAGGGCATCCAGCTGGCCGACTACGCCTCCTGGCTGGACGAGGGTGCACTGTTCAAGGGCCAGTGGGGCCTCAAGCAGGCCCGCACCGGCGAGGGGCCGACGTACGAGGAGCTGGTGGAGACCGAGGGCCGCCCCCGGCTGCGCGGCTGGCTCGACAAGCTGCAGACCGAGAATCTGCTGGAAGCGGCCGTCGTGCACGGCTACTTCCCGTGTGTGTCCAAGGGCGAGGACCTGATCCTGCTGCACGAGGACGGCACCGAGCGCACCCGCTTCACCTTCCCCCGTCAGCGCCGCGGCCGGCGGCTGTGCCTGGCCGACTACTTCCGCCCGGAGGAGTCCGGCGAGACCGATGTCGTCGGCCTGCAGGTCGTCACCGTCGGCTCGAAGATCGGCGGTGCCACCGCCGAGCTCTTCGAGGCCAACTCCTACCGCGACTACCTCGAACTGCACGGCCTGTCCGTCCAGTTGGCCGAAGCGCTCGCCGAGTACTGGCACGCCCGGGTCCGCGCCGAGCTGGGCTTCGCCGGCGAGGACCCCGCCGACGTCGAGGACATGTTCGCGCTCAAGTACCGCGGCGCGCGCTTCTCGCTGGGCTACGGCGCCTGCCCCGACCTGGAGGACCGCGCCAAGATCGCCGACCTGCTGCAGCCGGAGCGGATCGGGGTCGAGCTCTCCGAGGAGTTCCAGCTCCACCCCGAGCAGTCCACCGACGCCATCGTCATCCACCACCCGGAAGCCAAGTACTTCAACGCGCGGTAGCGGGCGGGAGCCCGCCGGAGCCCACGTGTTGCCCCCGGTCACGGCAGCAACACACGGTAACTCTGCGTGAGCATGCCAGGGCCGTCCCGGGGTTCCGCCCCGGACGGCCCTGACCTGTATCACCACGCATTCCGGCGCGTACCGTCGTACACTTATCGGTCCGGTGGCGGCCGGTCGTTTCCCCAGCCGGGGATGGCGACCGGCCCTTTCGTCCCCTTGGGGGACGTCGTAACGGAGGTGGATGGATGACCAGCAGCATCCCCGCAGTCGGCACCCGCACGGCCGAAGCCGCGACCCTCCAGGCCGTATTCCTCGATCTGGACGGCACCCTCGTCGACACCGAGGGCTTCTGGTGGGAGGCGGAGGCGGAGGTCTTCGCCGAGCTGGGGCACATCCTCGACGACACACACCGCGAGGTCGTGGTCGGCGGTCCGATGACCCGCAGTGCCGGCTATCTGATTCAGGCCACCGGCGTCGACATCAGCCTGACCGAGCTCAGCGTGCTGCTCAACGCGGCCTTCCTGGCCCGCATCGGGCGCGGTGTCCCCCTGATGCCGGGCGCCCGCAGGCTGCTGGCCGAACTGGCCGCCCATGAGGTCCCCACTGCGCTGGTCTCCGCCTCGCACCGGGCCATCGTCGACCAGATGCTGCACTCGCTCGGCCCGGAGCATTTCCGGCTGACCCTGGCGGGCGACGACCTGGAACGCACCAAACCGCACCCCGACCCGTATCTGACCGCCGCCGCCCGGCTGGGGGCGGACCCGGCGTGCTGTGCGGTCATCGAGGACACCATGACCGGTGTGACGGCGGGTGAGGCGGCGGGCTGCCCGGTCGTCGCGGTGCCCTCGGTGACACCGATCCCGCCGTCCCTGGGGCGTACGGTCGTGCGCTCGCTGGAAGAAGTCGATCTGCCATTTCTCCGGACGCTCATCACGGAAAGCCGTGGAACCGTGCACTGAGCGTGCTGCGGGAAAGGCGCCGGGAACCGAGGGGAGTGACCCGCTCATTTTCCGTGACGAATGCGCTGACTGAATTGTTGCCTCGCCATGGATCTTTGAACGCGTGACGTTTCTCACGTGCCGGGCCGTCGACAGCGGACTCCACAGGTGTTCCAGGAAGCCTCCGGGGTGGTTTCCGCGGGGGTAAGTGTCCGGATTGGTGAGGCAACGTGTGAATCGTTCCGCCGTCCGGATATCGATCCCCTTGCCGTCGCTATCCAGGTGCCATATCGAGACAACTCCTTTGTGTCTCAGCGCGGCTGGCCGTTCCTACTAATGTCGTCGCGAGCAACATTGCTGCGCTGATAAGGAACCTGCCGACGATGAATCGCAAGACCCTGGTGCTGCCGGCGCTGGCCGGTCTCCTCGCCCCCGTCCTCGCCGCCTGTGGCAGCTCGGACGGTGCGGGCGAGGGTGTCGATCCGATCGTCGTGGGGGTCGCCACCCCGATCGAGGCGACCAAGGCGGCGCCCGCTCCGCTCGACCCGTCGCAGGCCTACGACGTCGACGCGTGGAACATCATGCGCAGCACCCTGCAGACGCTGATGCGGCTGCCCCGGTCCGGTACCGCTCCGGTGCCCGAGGCCGCCAAGTCCTGCGGGTTCCGCGACACCCAGAACGAGCAGTACCGCTGCACCCTCCGCAGCGGCCTGAAGTTTTCGAACGGGCATGCCCTGACGGCGCAGGACGTCAAGTTCTCCATCGAGCGCATGAAGACCATCAACAACACCAACGGTCCGGTGCCGTTGCTCGACGGCGTCGACAAGGTCGAGGCGCCCAGCGACAGCGAGGTGGTCTTCCACCTCAGCAAGCCGGACGCCACCTTCCCGCAGAAGCTCACCACGCCCGCCGCGTCCATCGTCGACTCCGAGGTGTACCCCAAGGGCCGCCTCTACAGCGGCTTCGACGTGGTCGGCTCCGGCCCGTACACCCTCAAGATCGAGCGCAGCGGCAACCGCATCGCCAAGGCCCTCTTCACCAGGAACCCCGACTACAAGGGCGGGGTGAAGGCGAAGAACGACAAGGTCGAGATGCGCTTCTTCAACGACTCCGCCTCCACGGAGAAGGCGCTGCGCAAGGGCAGCGTCGACGTGATGAACCGCGGTCTGTCGCCCGACCAGGTCAGGGGCCTGGAGAAGGCCCGCGACAAGGGCATCATGCTCCAGGAGCAGCCGGGCCAGGAGATCCGCTACCTCGCCTTCAACACCAAGGACCCGGCCGTCTCCAACAAGGCCGTGCGGCAGGCCATGGCGCAGATCGTCAACCGCTCGGACCTGGTGCGGAACGTCTACTCCTACACCGGCGACCCGCTCTTCTCGATGGTGCCCACGGGCCTCACTGGCCACATCAACTCCTTCTTCAACAAGTACGGGAACCCCAGCGCCACGGCCGCCCGCAAGACGCTGCGGCAGGCGAACATCACCTCCCCGGTGAAGTTCACCCTCACGTACACCACGAGCCACTACGGTTCCAGCACCGCCAAGGAGGTCCGGGCGCTGCAGAGCCAGCTCAACAGCACCAAGCTGTTCGACGTCAGCATCAAGAGCGTCGACAGCTGGCAGCAGTTCCGTACCGAAGCCCTGGACGGCAAGTACTCCGTCTACAACATGGGCTGGTTCCCGGACATCCCGGATGCCGACAACTACATCGCGCCGTTCCTCGGCAAGCAGAACTTCCTCGGCTCCCCGTACCGCAACGGCAAGATCGAGTCACAGCTGATCCCGTCCAGCCGCCAGCAGTCCGACCGCAACGCCGCGGGCGCCGACTTCAAGCAGGCGCAGGACATCATCGCCGACGACGTACCGCTCCTCCCGCTGTGGCAGGGCAAGCAGTACGTCGCCGCCCACGATGACATCACCGGCCTCGAGTGGGCCCTCAACTCCGCCTCCGGACTGCAGATCTGGGAGCTCAGCCGCGGCGTCGCCGACTGAGCGGGCGGATGCGACCCCTGCAGCACACCACCGCCGCGGCTTCCCCGCCGCGGCCCGACAGGCACGACCCAGAACGTGAGGACCGTTTAGTGAGGAAGCGTGACCAGTGGCTGGCCGCCCCGATCGGAGCGGGGCTGACGACAGCTCTGCTCGCGGTCGCCGGGTGCGGCACGGACGACTCGGGGGCGGCCGGCAACGGCGAGCCCGTGGTCATGGGAATGACGGACAAGGTCGTGTCCACCGACCCCGCGGCCGGTTACGAGCCCGTCTCCTGGCTGTTGTTCAACAACGTCTTCCAGTCCCTGCTGAGCTTCCCGAAGGGAGGCACCACCCCCGAGCCGGAGGCCGCCGAGCGCTGCGGCTTCACCGACCGGGACAGCAAGGTCTACCGCTGCACTCTGAAGGGCGGCCTCACCTTCAGCAACGGGGACAAGCTGACGTCCAAGGACGTCAAGTACTCCTTCGACCGCACCCGGCGCATCAAGGACAAGAACGGCCCCGCCGTGATGTTCTCCGCGCTCGACAAGGTCGAGGCCCCGGACTCCAAGACCGTGGTCTTCCGGCTGAAGACGCCCGACGCGACCTTCCCCATGAAGATTGCCTCGGGCGCCGGCTCCATCGTCGACCACGCCGAGTACCCCGCCGACCGGCTGCGCACCGACGGCAAGGCCGTCGGCTCCGGTGTCTACACCCTCAAGGAGTACAGCTCCCAGAAGGCTGTCTTCGCCGTCAACGACTCCTACAAGGGCCCGGCCAAGGTCAAGAACTCCGGCATGACCGTGAAGTTCTTCAACGCCGCCGGCAAGCTCAAGAAGGCCGTCGAGGGCGGCGACGTCGATGTCGCCTACCGCGGTCTGGCCATGAAGGACATCGCGGAGCTGACCAACGCCTCCCTGAAGCAGCAGCACGGCACCCAGGTCGTCGAGGGCGCCAGCGCCGAGGTCATGCACCTGGTGTTCAACCTCAAGGACCCGGTCGCCGGCAAGCAGGGCGTCCGCAAGGCGATCGCCTACCTCCTGGACCGCTCCACCCTCGTCCGGGACGTCTACCAGCGCACCGCGGTGCCGCTGTACTCGATCGTCCCGGCCGGCATCACGGGCCACAGCACCTCGTTCTTCAACACCTACGGCGACCGCCCGAAGCCCGACAAGGCGAAGGACGCGCTGCGCTCCGCCGGCTTCAACGGCAAGGTGCCGCTCACGCTGTGGGCCACCCCCGACCGCTACGGCCCCGGCACCGTCCCGGCCTTCGAGGAAATCGCCCAACAGCTCAACGCCAGCGGGCTGTTCGACGCCAAGGTGCGCACCCTGCCCACCAAGGAGTACGAGCAGGGCATGGCCGCCGGCCGGTTCGGCGTCTACGTCAAGGGCTGGATCCCCGACTATCCGGACCCCGACAACTTCACCGCGCCGTTCTTCGGCAAGGACAGCGTGGTGGCCAACAACTACAGCTCGCCCACCATCACCGGCCGGCTGCTGCCCAAGACGGCCGACCAGCCGAACCGCGGCGCCACCAAGTCGCAGTTCCGGGAGCTGCAGGACATCGTCGCGGAGGACGTGCCGATGATCCCGATATGGCAGGGCAAGCAGTACGCGGTGGCCCGCGACGGGATCTCCGGCCTGGAATGGACCCTGGACCCGTCGACCGTCTTCCGCTTCTGGGAGATCAGCAAGTCGGCCGAGGCCTGACCGGACCGGTACACCACGGCGGGGCCGGCCCGGGAAATTCCCCGGGCCGGCCCCGCCGTCATCCGTCTGCCGGGCCGTCAGGCCCCCGTCGCCTACTGGGCGCCGGGGCGCACCAGCCCGCTCTCGTATGCGTATACCGCCGCCTGCACCCGGTCGCGCAGCCCCAGCTTCGTCAGCACATGGCCCACATGCGTCTTCACCGTCGTCTCGCTCACGAACAGATCCGCGGCGATCTCCGCATTCGACAACCCGCGGGCCACCAGCTTCAGCACCTCCACCTCGCGCTCGGTGAGGGTGTGCAGGGTGTCGGGCACCGGCTCCTCGCCCGACGGCAGATGCCCCGCGTACTTGTCCAGCAGCCGGCGCGTGATGCTCGGCGCGAGCATCGCCTCGCCGCCCGCCACCACCCGGATCGCCTGCACCAGCTCATTGGCCGGCGCGTCCTTGAGCAGAAAGCCGCTCGCCCCGGCCCGCAGCGCCTCGACGACATACTCGTCCAGATCGAAGGTCGTCAGGACCAGCACCTTCGCCGGGCCGTCCTTCGCCGGACCGGTGATCTGCCGGGTCGCCTCGACACCGTCCATCCGGGGCATCCGGATGTCCATCAGCACCACATCGGGCTGCAGCGCCCGCACCTGCTCCAGTGCCTGGAGACCGTCACCGGCCTCCCCGACGACCGCCAGATCCTGCTCCGCCTCCAGAATCATCCGGAATCCCGTACGCAGCAGGGGCTGGTCGTCGACCAGCAGGACGCGGATGGCCACGAGCTCTCCTTCGTTAGATGTCCCCCATTCTGCCCTGCGGCGGCACACCGCCCTCCGCCGGGCGCACCTGGAGCGGATACACCGGGGGAGTGCCGCCGAATTCCGGACAGTGCGCCTGGTGGTCGCACCAGCCGCACAGCTTCGTCGGCCGCGGCCGCCAGTCGCCGGTCGCCGTCGCCAGCTGGATCGCCTCCCACAGCGCCAGCAACTTCCGCTCCACGCCCCGCAGATCGGCCTCGCCCGGGTCGTACGTCACCACATCGCCGCTGCCCAGATAGACCAGCTGCAGCCGCCGCGGCACCACACCGCGCAGCCGCCACATCACCAGGGCGTAGAACTTCATCTGGAATAGCGCGCCCTCGGCGAACTGCGGACGCGGCGCCTTGCCGGTCTTGTAGTCGACGATCCGCACCTCGCCCGTCGGCGCCACATCCACCCGGTCGATGAACCCCCGCAGCTGCAGCCCCGAATCCAGCACCGTCTCCACATACAGCTCACGGTCCGCCGGCTCCAGACGCGTCGGATCCTCCAGCGAGAACCACCGCTCCACCAGCGCCTCGGCCTCCGCCAGCCACCCCGCCAGCCGCTCGCCCTCCGCGTCCTCCGCGAACAGCTCGGCCAGCTCCGGCCGCTTGGCGAGCAGCTTCGCCCACTCGCCCGGCACCATCGACCGCGCCCCGGCCGCCGTACGCTCCGCCGCCGGGGCGTCGAAGAGCCGCTCCAGCACCGCGTGCACGACCGTGCCACGGGTCGCCGCCGCGCTCGGCTTCTCCGGCAGCCGGTCGATCACCCGGAAGCGGTAGAGCAGCGGACACTGCATGAAATCGCTCGCCCGCGACGGCGACAGCGCCACCGGCGGCCGCGGCTGCTCCCCGCCCCGCGCCGCAGCCCCGGCCGCCGCAGCCCCGGCCGCCGCAGCCCCGGCCGCCTCCGCGCCCGGCTCGCCGCCGCTCTGCCCACTCTGTGTGCCCGCCTCGGCCTGCTCCGTGCTCCATCCCATGCCACAAAACCCTACGGCCCGCCACTGACATGCGCGGACGGGTCACCGGCGCAAGGGCCCCGCAGCGGACCGGGCCCGGCCGCTCCGCATACCATCGACGGCGGACCCCTTCGCCCTGCATGATCGAGATATCAGGCCGAGCAGGGGCGAATGCCGTATTCGATGAGGGGACGCCGTGGACGAGAGCGGGAAGTCGCAGGACCCCGAGGAGTCCGTGCGGCCCCAGCCGCCCGAGCCGCCCGAGCACAACAACTCACCCAAGGGACCCACCCCGGGCAAGAAGAAGAGCGGCGGCGGCATCCTGATGGGCCGCCCCTTCGGCGTGCCCGTCTACGTGGCGCCGAGCTGGTTCCTCGTCGCCGCCCTGATCACCTGGGTCTTCGGAGGCCAGCTGGAGCGTGTGCTGCCCGAGCTCGGCGCCGCCCGCTATCTGGTCTCGCTCTTCTTCGCCGTCGCCTTCTACGCCTCGGTGCTCGTCCACGAGCTGGCCCACACCGTCGCCGCGCTCCGCTTCAAGCTCCCCGTACGCCGCATCCAGCTGCAGTTCTTCGGCGGCGTCTCGGAGATCGAGAAGGAGAGCGAGACCCCCGGCAGGGAATTCGTCCTCGCCTTCGTCGGCCCGCTGCTCTCCCTCGTCCTCGCCGGGGTCTTCTACGGCGGTATGCAGCTGGTCGAGCCCGGCACCGTCCCCGGTGTCCTGCTCGCGGGCCTGATGATCTCCAACCTCATCGTCGCGGTCTTCAACCTGCTGCCCGGCCTCCCGCTGGACGGCGGCCGGATGCTGCGCGCCCTCGTCTGGAAGATCACCGGCAGGCCCATGAGCGGCACCATCGCCGCCGCCTGGGTCGGCCGTGCGCTCGCCGTCACCGTCCTCATCGGACTGCCGCTGCTCACCCACACCGGGGCCCTCGGCACCGCCCGCCCCGAGATCGGCGGCGCTGACTCGCTCACCGACGCGCTGCTCGCCGCGATCCTCGCCGCGATCATCTGGACCGGCGCCGGCAACAGCCTGCGCATGGCCCGGCTGCGCGAACGCCTCCCCGACCTCACCGCCCGCACCCTGACCCGGCGCGCCGTCCCCGTCGAGACCGACACCCCGCTCTCCGAGGCGCTGCGCCGCGCCAACGACGCCGGCGCCCGCGCCCTGGTCGTCGTCGACCGCCAGGGCACGCCCACCGCCCTCGTCCGGGAGGCCGCCATCGTCGGCGTCCCCGACCACCGCCGCCCCTGGGTCCCCGTGGGCACCCTCGCCCAGGACCTCAAGGACGGCATGCGGGTCTCCGCCGAACTCGCCGGCGAGGACCTCCTGGAATACCTGCGGGCCACCCCCGCCACCGAATACCTCGTCGTCGAGGAGACCGGTGAGATCTACGGCGTGCTCTCCACCGCCGACGTCGAGCGGGCCTTCGTCTCCGCCATGGCCCGTAAGGCTGCCTGACCGGGCCCGGTTCGCCTCCGGGGGCGCGCGCCCTTCGGCTCACTCGCCCGGCCCACTGGTCCGCGGCGTCCCAACGGGCCGGTAGGCTGGTCACATGTCCGAACCGACCGGTGCCGCCCGCCGTCGCGGGCCCTTCAAGGTCGGGGACCAGGTCCAGCTCACCGATCCCAAGGGACGCCACTACACCTTCACGCTCGAAGAGGGAAAAAGCTTCCACACCCACAAGGGAGCCTTCCCCCACGACGAGCTGATCGGTGCTCCCGAGGGCAGCGTTGTCCGTACCACCGGGAACGTCGCCTACCTCGCGCTGCGCCCGCTGCTCCCCGACTACGTCCTGTCCATGCCCCGCGGCGCCGCCGTGGTCTACCCCAAGGACGCGGGGCAGATCCTGGCGATGGCCGATATCTTCCCCGGCGCCCGCGTCGTCGAGGCCGGTGTGGGCTCCGGGTCGCTCAGCAGCTTCCTGCTGCGCGCCATCGGCGACGACGGCATGCTGCACTCCTACGAGCGCCGCGCCGACTTCGCCGAGATCGCCACCCAGAACGTGGAGCGCTACTTCGGCGGTCCGCACCCCGCATGGACGCTCACCGTCGGTGACCTCCAGGACAACCTCTCCGACACCGAGGTCGACCGGGTCATCCTCGACATGCTCGCCCCCTGGGAGTGCCTGGAGGCCGTCTCCAAGGCCCTGGTCCCCGGCGGCATCCTCTGCGCCTACGTCGCGACGACGACGCAGATGGCCCGCACCGTCGAGGCGATCCGTGAACACGGCACCTTCAACGAGCCGTCGGCCTGGGAAACCATGGTCCGCACCTGGCACGTCGAGGGCCTCGCCGTCCGCCCCGACCACCGGATGATCGGCCACACCGGCTTCCTGCTGACCGCCCGCCGCCTCGCCGACGGCGTCGAGCCCCCGCTGCGCCGCCGCCGCCCCGCCAAGGGCGCGTACGGCGAGGACTACACCGGCCCCGGCAAGGACCCGGCGGCGGCCTCCGGAGGCGGCTCCGCCGACCGCGGCTGACCGTCCAGAACCGGCCACCGAATCACCAGGCGCCGCCGACGAGTTCCCGTACGGGAATCCGCCGGCGGCGCCGCTGCGTTTCCGCCCTGGATCTGCACGGAAAACTCCGGCCCTGCTGGTTCCTTGGCGCCCCCTCCTGTGGAACGATGCTGGGCACTCCCACCGCTTCAGCACCTCACAGGAGTTACCCCGCGTGCAGCCCATGGCAGGCCAGGACCTCTTGCACACCCAGCCGCGCCCCATGCACTGGCTCGCCACCGCCACCGCCATCTCGGCGGTCGTCGCGGCCGCGTCCTTCGTCCAGCCCCCCGACGCCACGGCCACCACCTCCCGCGACGCCACGGCCGGCCGGCACCCCGCCGCCGCCCCCGACCCGAGCAAGGTGACCTTTCCGGTCGACTGTGGCCCCAACCGCCTCGACGTGGTGAAAAAGGCCTCCGGAGACCTGGACGGCGACGGTACGACCGAGACCGTCGCGGTGGTCCGCTGCCACACCGGGGCGGGCTCCCCGCCCAGCGGCGTCTACGTCCTTGCGCAGCCGGCCGAGCGCCGGGCCGCCCCGCGGATCGTGGCGACACTCCTCGCGCCCGCCCAGCAGCGCAGCGTCCAAACCCTCACCGTCAAGGATGGCGCGATCTCGGCGGCGGTCCTGGGCTACTCCACGCGCGATGTCCCGCGCTGCTGCCCGGACGTGCGCAAGAGCCTCAAGTGGCAATGGAAGGGCGGGAAGTTCGTCCAGAGCGAACTCCCCGCCACCATGAGCACCCGGCGCGTCTGACCGGTCACACGGTGTGCGCGCCGGGAGCGTTCCGCCTCAGCGGGGCTACTCCGCGTCCGGGCCGTAGACCTCGACGAGGTCTTGGACGCGGCGGACGTGGATGCAGTCCCCGGGGCACTCCTTCGCGGAGTCCCGCACGTCATTGAGCAGCTTCAGCGGGACGGGCGTTGTCGCGCCCTTGTCCTGGAGCAGCTCGTCGTCGCCGCTCTTCACATAAGCCAGCCCGTCGATGTCGAGCTCGAAGACCTCCGGCGCGTACTGCGCACAGATGCCGTCCCCGGTGCACAGATCCTGATCGATCCATACTTCCAGCTCTGGGGCTTCGTCCTGTGCGGTCATCTCGCCTGCCGTTCCTGCGTACGTGAAGCGTTTTTGTCTAAGTGGCGCCAGCCCTGACGGGTGTTGACCAAGTCGACGATACAACCGCTCGCTTTCCGATGTTGTTGGGTGGGTATTCCCTTGGCGTGAGGACGTGCGCAAGGGTGAAGATCGGACACGCCCCGACAGTCTTTTCGATCTAGGGGTTTCAACCTGCACCGGCCCAGGTAGGGTCAGGAAGCGTCCAGCTCCTTGGAGGAGGTGAGGACCGTGGCAGCCCACGACGACGACATCAACCGCGGCATCCGGCCGGGGCGAGGGTCTGAAGATCCCGCCGGTCAGGTTGCCTATCTCGAGCAGGAGATCGCCGTCCTGCGACGCAAGCTCGCCGACTCTCCGCGTCACACGAGGATTCTCGAAGAGCGGATCGTCGAGCTGCAGACCAACCTGGCCGGCGTCTCGGCGCAGAACGAGCGTCTCGCCAATACTCTCCGCGAGGCCCGCGACCAGATCGTTGCCCTGAAGGAGGAAGTCGACCGGCTCGCGCAGCCGCCGGCCGGCTTCGGAGTCTTCCTGCAGGCGAACGATGACGGCACGGTCGACATTTTCACCGGAGGCAGAAAGCTCCGGGTGAATGTCAGCCCCAGCGTGGAGACCGAGGACCTCAGGCGCGGCCAAGAGGTCATGCTCAATGAAGCGCTCAACGTGGTCGAGGCCATGGAGTACGAGAGCGCCGGCGACATCGTCACCCTCAAGGAGATCCTTGAGGACGGCGAGCGCGCCCTGGTGATCGGGCACACCGACGAGGAACGGGTGGTGAGGCTCGCCGAGCCGCTGCTGGACATCACCATCCGCCCCGGCGACGCCCTGCTCCTCGAGCCCCGCTCCGGCTACGTCTACGAAGTCATCCCGAAGAGCGAGGTCGAGGAACTCGTCCTCGAAGAGGTCCCGGACATCGACTACACCAAGATCGGCGGTCTGGGCGGCCAGATCGAACTGATCCGGGATGCGGTCGAGCTTCCGTACCTCTACCCCGACCTCTTCAAGGAGCACGAACTCCGCCCGCCCAAGGGCGTCTTGCTCTACGGCCCACCCGGCTGCGGCAAGACGCTCATCGCCAAGGCGGTCGCCAACTCCCTTGCCAAGAAGGTCGCCGAGGTGACCGGGCAGCCCGCGGGGAAGAGCTTCTTCCTCAACATCAAGGGCCCCGAGCTGCTCAACAAGTACGTCGGCGAGACGGAGCGGCACATCCGGCTGGTCTTCCAGCGCGCCAGGGAAAAGGCGAGCGAGGGCACCCCCGTCATCGTCTTCTTCGACGAGATGGACTCCCTCTTCCGCACCCGGGGATCCGGCGTCAGCTCGGACGTGGAGAACACCATCGTTCCGCAGCTGCTCTCCGAGATCGACGGTGTCGAGGGCCTGGAGAATGTGATCGTGATCGGCGCCTCGAACCGCGAGGACATGATCGACCCGGCGATCCTGCGACCCGGCCGTCTCGACGTGAAGATCAAGATCGAGCGTCCGGACGCGGAGGCCGCCAAGGACATCTTCTCGAAGTACCTCACCGAGCGTCTGCCGCTGCACACGGACGATCTCTCCGAGCACGGCGACTCGCGGAAGGCCGCGGTCAGCGGGATGATCCAGTCGGTCGTCGAGCAGATGTACGCGGAATCCGAGGAGAATCGCTTCCTGGAGGTCACCTACGCCAATGGTGACAAGGAAGTCCTTTATTTCAAGGACTTCAATTCCGGTGCGATGATCGAAAACATCGTAGGACGCGCAAAGAAGATGGCCATCAAGGCCTTCCTCGAACACAATCAGAAGGGGCTTCGGGTTTCCCACCTCCTCCAGGCATGCGTGGATGAGTTCAAGGAGAACGAGGACCTGCCCAACACCACCAACCCGGACGACTGGGCCCGGATCTCCGGAAAGAAGGGCGAGCGGATCGTATACATCCGTACGCTGGTCACCGGAAAGCAGGGCGCAGACACCGGTCGCTCCATCGATACGGTGGCGAATACCGGCCAATACCTGTAACACCGCTCTCCGGCTGCGGATGTCCTGCACGGGGCGTCCGCAGCCGGACGCTTTTCCGGGGGCGCCAGAACCGCTCCTCTTAAGGGCGCGGTGAACCAGGGAAAACCGGACTGGAGCAATGACTGTAATGATCTCCCCAGCGCCGCAAAGGCGTTCTAGGCTCATCGGTACCGCTGCGTCACGCTGTGCGGGCGTGGGGCACGCACACGGACCGGAAGCACAGCGGTACTTGAGCGCCGACCCCATCCGGGGGCGCCGCCGGGCTAGGAGGGCCGCATGACCGTACGGCGAGTAATGGGAATCGAGACGGAGTACGGGATCTCCGTCCCCGGCCACCCGAACGCCAATGCCATGCTCACCTCGTCCCAGGTCGTCAACGCCTACGCGGCCGCGATGCACCGGGCACGCCGTGCCCGCTGGGACTTCGAGGAGGAGAACCCGCTGCGGGATGCCCGCGGCTTCGACCTCGCACGGGAAAACGCCGACGCCAGCCAGCTCACGGACGAGGACATCGGCCTGGCCAATGTGATCCTCACCAACGGGGCCAGGCTCTACGTGGACCACGCACACCCCGAATACAGCGCCCCCGAGGTCACCAATCCGCGCGACGCCGTCCTGTGGGACAAGGCCGGCGAGCGGATCATGGCCGAGGCCGCCGAGCGGGCCGCCCAGGTCCCCGGCGCCCAGCCCATCCACCTCTACAAGAACAACACCGACAACAAGGGCGCCTCCTACGGCACGCACGAGAACTACCTGATGAAGCGGGAGACCCCCTTCTCGGACATCGTGCGGCACCTGACGCCGTTCTTCGTCTCCCGCCAGGTGGTCACCGGCGCCGGCCGGGTCGGTATCGGCCAGGACGGCCACGAGCACGGCTTCCAGCTCAGCCAGCGCGCCGACTACTTCGAGGTGGAGGTCGGCCTGGAGACGACGCTCAAGCGGCCGATCATCAATACCCGCGACGAACCGCACGCGGACGCGGAGAAGTACCGCCGGCTCCACGTGATCATCGGGGACGCCAATCTCTCCGAGATCTCGACGTATCTGAAGCTGGGCACCACCGCTCTGGTGCTCTCCATGATCGAGGACGGCTTCATCGCCGTCGATCTGGCCGTCGACCAGCCCGTCCGCACCCTCCACCAGGTGTCCCACGACCCCACTCTGCAACACCTGATCACGCTCCGCAGCGGGCGCACGCTCACCGCGGTACAGCTCCAGATGGAGTACTTCGAGCTGGCCCGTAAATACGTCGAGGACCGTTACGGAGCGGATGCGGACGACCAGACCAAGGACGTACTGACCAGGTGGGAGGACGTGCTCGGCCGGCTGGAGAACGATCCGATGAGCCTGTCCGGCGAGCTGGACTGGGTCGCCAAGCGTGAGCTCATGGAGGGCTACCGGCGCCGTGACGGCCTGGACTGGGACGCGGCGCGGCTGCACCTCATCGACCTGCAGTACGCCGACGTGCGCCCCGAGAAGGGCCTGTACAACCGTCTGGCGGCCCGCGGCAAGATGAAGCGGCTCCTGGACGAGCCGGACGTCACACGGGCCGAGCAGAAGCCTCCGGAGGACACCAGGGCGTACTTCCGCGGTCGCTGCCTGGAGCAGTATGCGGACGATGTTGCGGCGGCCTCATGGGATTCGGTCATTTTCGACCTGCCCGGCCGTGACTCCCTGCAACGGGTTCCCACACTGGAGCCGCTGCGCGGGACCCGTAAGCACGTCAAGGAGCTCCTTGACCGCTGCCGTACCGCAGAGGAGCTGGTCAGGACGCTCTCCGGCCGCTGATCCGCGGCAGGTGCACGACAAAATTCGTGGCGATCCGTGGCCGATGCACGGCTGAAATCGCCGCGGGGCGGGAATCATCGAGGTGACTCCCGGGCGTTGCAGCAAGTGCAGGGCCGATGTCGGACCCTGCTTGTAGGGTCGGATCTTGAAGGTCACATCGAGCGGGGCGAACCGAGCGGGGTGAGGGACATGGCGACCAAGGACAGCGGCGGCGGACAGGCCAAGGCCACGCGTTCCACCGAAGAGGTCGAGGAGCAGACGCAGGACGCGGAGGCTTCGGAAGACCTCAAGGAACGCCAGGAAAAGTTGTCGGACGACGTGGATTCCGTCCTGGACGAAATCGATGATGTGCTCGAAGAGAACGCCGAGGACTTCGTTCGGAGCTTCGTGCAAAAGGGCGGAGAGTAGAGCAGACCGGACAGGTTCGATTCAGGGGGCCGAAGCGTTGCGCGCGGTGCGGAAAGGAACGGCCGCGCGCAGCCTTCGGGCAGCGTCCGGGGAGATCCAGGGAGCGTCCGGGCCCCAGCGGGTCGTACGTCCTGGAATGCGCCACGGACGGAGTCGTCGCAGCGGCGAGCAATGCCGTGCACTGACAGCCGGCCCGCCGGTCCCGGTGGGCGCGGGCACCGCCGGGCGGGGCGCGATGATCAAGAAGCGGCCGGTATCCGCCAGATCCGTCTCGAGCAGGGCCCCGAACATGTGGATCACGCCCCCGATACGGGTAAGGTCCGAGGCGTACGGTGCATCAACTGCAACTCGGCACTCGGCAAGTTGAGGGATGACCCCGACGCCATGCGCAGGGCCATCGCATATCCGGAAGGAAACGTGTGGAAGCCAATACTCGAAGCACCGGGCGTCTACCAGCTGCCTTCCTGACGCCTGGATCCTCGTCGTTCATGGATTTCCTCGGCGAGCACTCGCCCGATCTGCTGCCGGGCAATCGCCCGCTGCCGCCGGTGCAGGGTGCCATCGAGGCGCCGCACGGCACGACGATCGTTGCCGCGGCGTTCCCCGGGGGCGTGGTGCTCGCCGGTGACCGGCGGGCGACAATGGGCAATGTCATTGCGCAGCGTGACATCGAGAAGGTTTTCCCGGCCGACGAGTATTCGGCGGTCGGCATCGCGGGCACGGCAGGCCTCGCGGTGGAGATGGTCAAGCTCTTCCAGCTGGAGCTGGAGCACTTCGAGAAGGTCGAGGGTGCCCAACTCTCCTTGGAGGGCAAGGCGAATCGTCTGTCGACGATGATTCGCAGCAATCTCGGGATGGCCATGCAGGGCCTGGCCGTGGTGCCGTTGTTCGCCGGCTATGACCTGGACCGCGAGAAGGGCCGTATCTTCTCGTACGACGTGACCGGCGGACGCTCGGAAGAGCAGGGCTTCGCGGCGACGGGTTCCGGTTCGGTCTTCGCGCGCAGCTCGCTGAAGAAGCTCTTCCAGGAGGACTTCACGGAGAGCCAGGCCGCCATGGCCGTCGTCCAGGCGCTCTATGACGCCGCGGACGACGATTCGGCGACCGGCGGACCCGACATGGCACGGCGGATCTACCCCATCGTCACGGTGATCACCGAGGACGGCTTCAGGAAGCTGACCGAGGCAGAGGTCTCGGAGATCGCCCGTGCCATTCATGAGCGCCGCCTGGAGCAGCCCGACGGTCCGCGCGCCGCGCTGCTCTGACGGGACGGATGTTCCGCAATGCTCCCCCAGCTACCGCTGGGTGTGCCCCCAGCCACTGAGAGAGCTCTTGACAGGAAGGGACGGATAGCCGGTGTCGACGCCGTTCTATGTCTCACCCCAGCAGGCCATGGCCGATCGCGCCGAATACGCCCGCAAGGGCATCGCGCGCGGCCGCAGTGTCGTGGTGCTGCAATACACCGACGGCGTGGTCTTCGTCGCCGAGAATCCCTCCCGCGCCCTGCACAAGGTCAGCGAGATCTATGACCGGATCGCCTTCGCGGCCGTCGGCAAATACAACGAGTTCGAGAATCTGCGGATCGGCGGTGTGCGCTATGCGGATCTGCGGGGCTACACCTACGACCGCGAGGATGTGACCGCCCGCGGCCTGGCGAATGTCTACGCCCAGACGCTCGGCACGATCTTCTCCAGCGCCGCCGAGAAGCCGTACGAGGTCGAGCTGATCGTGGCCGAGGTCGGCAGTGCGCCCGAGGACGACCAGATCTACCGGCTGCCGCACGACGGCTCGATCGTGGACGAGCACGGCTCGGTGGCCGTCGGTGGCAACGCCGACCAGATCAGCAGCTATCTCGACCAGCGGCACCGCGACGGAATGACGCTGGCCGAGGCGCTGAAGCTGGCGGTGGAATCGCTGTCGCGGGACACCAACGGCGGTGAGCGCACGCTGACCGCCGAGCAGCTCGAGGTCGCCACCCTCGACCGCACGCGACCGCAGCAGCGCAAGTTCAAGCGGATCCTGGGGCGGCAGCTGTCGCTTCTCCTGGACGAGCATGCCACTGCGGACGCCGAGGAGCCGGCGGCGGACGCGGCTGCGGACGCCGATGCCGGGGCGTCCGACGAGGGCGGCAAGGGCAAGGGGAGCAAGGGGAAGGACGACTCCGAGGGGGAGTCCGGCCCCAAGCTCTGACGAGGTACCGCTCACGGGCCCGAGGCCCGGTTCACGCGCCCCGGTGGGTCACTTCCCGCCGGGGCGCGCGGCATTGCCGGGGGCGTCCACGGGCGGGGCGGTGGAGCCGCGGGTGACCAGTTCCACGGGCAGGGTGGGGGCGTCCGCCGGGCGGCCGTCGAGCACCGCCATCAGGGCCCGCATCCCGGCCTCGCCGAACTCCTCGGCGGGCAGCCGTACGGTCGTCAGCTCCGGTTCGACGGCGACGGCCAGGGCCAGGTCGTCGAAGCCGGTGACGGAGACGTCCTCGGGGACGCGCAGGCCCAGGCGGCGGACGGCCTTGCAGGCGCCCGCGGCGATGATGTCGTCGTCGCAGAGCAGCGCCGTGGGGCGGGGGCCGGGCCCGGTGAGGGCGGCGTGTGCGGCGTGCAGCCCGGCGTCGACGCGGAGGGCGGCCGGCTGACGGCGCAGCAGCGTGCCGGGGACACCGCGGAGGCTGTCGGCGACGGCGCGGGCGCGCAGCTCGAAGGTCCAGGACGGGACATCCGCCGCGAGGTGGGTGATACGACGGTGGCCCAGGGCGCTCAGATGGCCGGTCAACTGCCGTACGCCGTCGGCGATATCGAGGTTGACGGTGGCGCCGGCCCG
Organism: Streptomyces sp. NPDC048637; assembly: GCF_040650675.1. Lineage (NCBI taxonomy): Bacteria > Bacillati > Actinomycetota > Actinomycetes > Kitasatosporales > Streptomycetaceae > Streptomyces > Streptomyces sp. NPDC048637. The sequence continues at coordinate 27,929 of NZ_JBEZHQ010000047.1, read as the reverse complement.
GTCGTCGTCGGGGTCGCTGTCCAGCATGACCAGGGGCAGATCCGCGTCCCGGAGCGCGGTGAGCGCCTCGGCGGCCATGGACGAGGCGATCACGCCGTCCAGGGTGGCCGCGGCGGAGTCGAACGGGTTGCGGGCGGGGCCGATGCCTTCGGGGGAGGGGTAGAGGACGACGCCGAAGCCGTGGTCGGCCGCGACCCGGGCCGCGCCGGTATAGACGCGGGCGAAGAATTCGCTGGTCAGGGCGGGGACGACCAGCAGCACCGTGCGGGTGCGGCCCATCCGCAGGCTGCGGGCGGCGAGGTTGGGCCGGTAGCCCAGCTCGCGGGCGGCGGCGCGGACGGCTTCCGCCTTGCCGGGGGAGACCCGGCCGCGCCATTTGCCGCCCAGGACGAGCGAGACGGCGGCCTGGGAGACCCCGGCGGCGCGGGCCACGTCCCGGCTGGTGACGCGGGCGGCGGCCGGCCTGCCGGGGTGTGCGGCGCCGGCCGCTCCGGTGGAGCCGGTGCCGGCGCCGGGGGGTGTGGTGGCCTCGTTACTCGTCACCGGGTGTCTTGCTCCTCATGTTCGGCCGCCGCGGGTGGACCGCGGGGTGGGGTCATGGTACTTATAGCGACGGAAGTTATACGTAACACGTCCGGCCCGGCCGGACCGGAAAGGGGCGCGGATGGCCGCGGGATACGCGGAGCTGCTCAGGACCCGGCATGCAGCCCGGCTCCTGGCGGGGACGCTGGTCGGAAGACTGCCGAATGCCACCGCGCCGCTGGCCGTGGTCCTCTTCGTACGTGCCGACGGCGGCAGCTACGCCCTGGCGGGTGCGCTCTCCGCGGTCTACGGCGTCTGCAACGCCATCGGCCAGCCGCTGCTCGGCCGGGCCGTGGACCTCTACGGACAGCCGCGGGTGATGTTGCCCGCCTCGGTGCTCTCCGCGCTCGGCATGGCGCTGCTGGCGGCCGTCGGCCTGGATGTGCTGTGGCTCGCCTGCGCCGCCATGGTGATCGCCGGTTTCTTCACCCCGCCCCTGGAGGGCGGTCTGCGGGCACTGTGGCCCGGGGTCCTCAAGCGCGCGGACCGGGTGCACGCCGCCTATGCGCTGGACGCGGTGGCGCAGGAAGTCATGTTCGCGGTGGGGCCGTTGCTGGTGACGCTGTGCGTGGCGGCCTGGTCCGAGGGGGCGGCGCTGCTGGTGATCAACCTGATCGGGGTGCTCGGCGCGCTCTCCGTCGTCGTCTCCGGGCCGTCCCGGCAGTGGCGCAGCGGGCCCCGGGAGGCGCACTGGCTGGGTGCGTTGCGCTCGGCCGGGCTGTTGGTGCTCATCGGGGCGTTCTTCTTCGTGGGACTGGCGATGGGGTCGATCGCGGTCGCGGCGGTGGCGTACGCCGATGAGCACGGCGGGGGGATGGTCTCCAGCGCGCTGCTGTCCGCGCTCGGTGTCGGCGCGCTGGCCGGCGGACTCGTCTACGGAACCCGGGAGTGGCCGGGACGGCCGGAGAGCCGGCTGCGGCTGCTGACCGGCCTGCTGGCACTGGGCTATCTGCCACTGGTGCTGGTGCCGGGCGTCGTCGGGATGACGGCGCTGACCGGTGTCGCCGGTGTGTTCCTGGCGCCGGCGCTGGCCTGTGCGTTCGTGGTGGTGGACCGGCATGCGCCCAAGGGCACGGTGACGGAGGCGTTTTCCTGGCTGGTGACGACGTTCGGCGTCGGATCGGCGGTGGGCAATTCGGTGGTGGGCCCCTCGGTCGAGAGTGGCGGCGCGGTCGCGGGCTTCGCGGTGGCGGGAGCCGGTGGGGTCGCCGCGCTGCTCGTCCTTTTGTCGACGAAGCGATTCCTTGGGGATCCCGTGCGGCGTACGCCCAGTGGGGCCTCGGCGGAAAATGATCGAAACGGGGCCGCCGAACCCGGTTTCAGAGCAGGGCATCAGGCGTAATGTTCAGTCATGGACCGCCGCATTTTCGGGCTGGAGAACGAGTACGGCGTCACGTGCACGTTCAGGGGACAGCGCCGACTGTCGCCTGACGAAGTGGCGCGGTACCTCTTCCGCCGTGTCGTGTCATGGGGCCGCAGCAGCAATGTCTTCCTGCGGAACGGCGCCCGCCTGTACTTGGACGTGGGTTCGCACCCGGAATACGCAACTCCCGAGTGCGACAACGTGACCGAGCTGGTCACTCACGACAAGGCCGGCGAGCGCATTCTCGAAGGCCTGCTCGTCGACGCCGAGCGCCGCCTGCATGAGGAGGGAATCGCGGGCGACGTCTATCTCTTCAAGAACAACACCGATTCGGCGGGAAACTCCTACGGCTGCCACGAGAATTATCTCGTCGCCCGCCACGGTGAGTTCTCCCGGCTCGCGGACATCCTCATTCCGTTCCTTGTCACCCGTCAGCTGCTGTGCGGCGCGGGCAAGGTGCTGCAGACTCCGCGTGGCGCCGTCTACTGCGTCAGCCAGCGCGCGGAGCACATCTGGGAGGGCGTTTCCTCGGCGACGACCCGCTCCCGGCCCATCATCAATACCCGCGATGAACCGCATGCGGACGCCGAGCGCTATCGCCGGCTCCATGTCATCGTCGGCGACTCCAATATGTCCGAGACGACCATGATGCTGAAGGTCGGCGCCACCGATCTCGTGCTGCGCATGATCGAGGCGGGCACGGTCATGCGCGATCTGACGCTGGAGAACCCGATCCGGGCCATCCGCGAGGTCAGCCATGACATCACCGGCCAGCGCAAGGTGCGGCTGGCCAGCGGGCGCGAGGCGTCGGCGCTCGAGGTCCAGCAGGAGTACTACGAAAAGGCCGTGGATTTCTGCGACCGCCGCGGAATCCGTACGGGTACCGTCGAGCGGGTCCTGGAACTGTGGGGCCGTACGCTCGAAGCGATCCGGGACGAGGAGCTCGACCGTATCTCCACCGAGATCGACTGGGTGATGAAACATCAGCTCATCGAGCGGTATCGCACAAAGAACAACATCACCATGTCCCACCCACGAGTGGCGCAGATAGACCTCGCGTATCACGACATCCACCGTCGCCGGGGGCTTTATTACCTCCTGGAGCGGAAGGGCCAAGCGGCGCGGATCTGCAATGACTTGAAGATCTTCGAGGGTAAATCGGTGCCGCCGCAGACCACCCGGGCCAGGCTGCGCGGCGACTTCATTCGCCGCGCGCAGGAGCAGCGCCGCGATTTCACGGTCGACTGGGTGCATCTCAAGCTCAATGACCAGGCGCAGCGCACGGTGCTCTGCAAGGACCCGTTCCGTTCCGTGGACGACCGGGTGGAGAAGCTGATCGCAGGTATGTGACCCGCGGGGAATGCGGTGGTGTGCCGGGAGCGGGAGCTCCCGGCACATTGCCGTGTTGTGCCGGGAAACGTCCGGCGGCACAGGTCGTAGAGTGGCGGGCATTGCCCACCCACCCCACGAGCCCGAGTTGGACGAATGAACCTCACGAAGAACACCCGTCGCGCCGCCGTCGCGCTGACCGTGCCCATCCTGCTGTTCACCGCCGCCTGCGGGTCCGACGACGGCAAGGGCGCGTCGGGCGGAGCTGTCGTCAAGGTCGAGGGCAAGGCAGGGGAGAAGCCCAAGATCACGGTGCCGAAGGGTGCCAAGCCGTCCGACAAGGCCGTCACCAAGACCCTCGCCGAGGGCAAGGGCGCCACGGTCAAGAAGGGCGATCTGGTCCGGCTGGATTTCTCGGCGCAGTCGATGAAGGGCCAGAACCTCGGCAGCAGCTGGACGCCGCAGCCCGGTAGCAAGCCGGGCGGGCCGCGTACCCAGGTCGTCACCGAGGTCACCGACCAGATGACGCAGCAGATGCTGCCGCCGAAGGTGCTGTCCGCGGCCGCCGGGCAGAAGGTCGGCAGCCGCTTCGAGGTCGAGGGCACCGCCAAGGCGCTGATCGGCGCGGGCCTGAACCCGCAGGCCGGGATCAAGCCGGAGGACGGCCTGGTGTGGGTCGTCGACGTCGTCGGGGCGAAGAAGGTCGACAAGAAGGCGAAGGCCGAGGGCGAGCAGGCGGAGCCGGAGGACGGACTGCCCAAGGTGACGGCGCCGGACGGGAAGGCCGCGAAGATCGAGGTTCCCAAGGGCGAGAAGGCGCCCAAGGGCCTCAAGGAGCAGGTGCTGATCGAGGGCAAGGGCCCCGAGGTGAAGGCCGGTGACGGGCTGATCGCGCAGTACACCGGGGTGAAGTGGGAGGACGGCAAGAAGTTCGACTCGTCCTGGGACCACGGTGGCGCGACCGCGTTCCAGATCGGCACCGGGCAGGTCGTCCAGGGCTGGGACAAGGCGCTGGTGGGCAAGCACGTCGGTGACCGGGTGGAGATCGTGATCCCGCCGAAGCTGGGCTACGGCGCGAGCCCGCAGCACGAGCTGGCGAAGAACACCCTGGTCTTCTCGGTCGACATCGTCGGCACGGTCTGACGGCGGCCCCCGCAAGATCTGCAAGACTGGCCCGGTAATCGTAAAGATTCGTAAGTAGGAGCACATCCGTGAGCATCGACAAGCCCGAGATCGACTTTCCTGAGGGCCCGGCTCCCACCGAGCTCGAGATCGTGGACCTGACGGAGGGCGACGGGCCGGTCGCCAAGGCCGGGGACACCGTCTCCGTCCACTACGTCGGCGTGTCGTTCAGCACCGGCGAGGAGTTCGACGCCAGCTGGAACCGCGGCAAGCCGCTGCAGTTCCAGCTGGGCGCCGGCCAGGTCATCGCCGGCTGGGACCAGGGCGTGCAGGGCATGAAGGTCGGCGGCCGCCGCCGGCTGACCATCCCCGCGCACCTCGCGTACGGCGACCGTGGCGCCGGCGGCGGCCGGATCGCCCCGGGCGAGACGCTGATCTTCGTCTGCGACCTGGTCTCCGTCTGAGACCACAGCCGGTCGCCGTGCGCGACCGCTGCTGACCCGACCGAGGGCCCGTGCCGCGATGGCACGGGCCCTCGGCTTTTGCCCTGACCACCCCGAGCGGTACGGTCAACGATCGGGAGTTCAACGAGAAAGGGCGTCGATGGCCATTGCCAAGGCCGAGCGGCTGATGAATCTGGCGCTGTGCCTGCTGGGGACGCGACGCCCGCTGACCAAACGTGAACTGCGGTCGTCCATCGAGGCCTATATCGAGGCGAGCAGCGACGACTCGTTCAACCGCATGTTCGAGCGGGACAAGGACGATCTGCGCGAGCTGGGCCTCGTCATCGAGACCGTCGAGGGCATCGAGGGCGACATCGGCTACCTCGCCCGCCGCGACAGCAACCGCCTGCCCCCGATCACGCTGGACGCCGAGGAGGCCGCCGCCCTCGGGCTCGCCGCCAAGATCTGGCAGCAGGCCCGGCTGGCCGGCGCCGCCAGTGGTGCGCTCCAGAAGCTGCGCGCGGCCGGTATGCCGCTGGCCGCGGACGGTGCCGACTACGACGCCGGACAGCCGCACAGCGCGCTGGAACCCCGTATCCCCGCCCATGAGGCCGCCTTCGAGCCGCTGATGCTGGCCTGCCGCGACCGCCGCCCGGTCGTCTTCGACTACCGCAAGTCAACTGCCGCCCACCCCGAGCAGCGGCAGGTCGAACCCTGGATCCTCGAATGCTGGCGGGGCCATTGGTACGTCGCCGGCTGGGACCGCGAGCGCAAGGCCGAGCGGGTCTTCCGGCTCTCCCGGATCACCGGCAAGGTCCGTTCCCGGCAAGGGGCGTTCACCGCGCCGGTGCCCGATCACGTCACCGTCCGCGAGACCGTCGAGAGCTGGGCCGGCGAGACCGCCACCGGCACCGCCAGGATCAAGCTGCGGGCCGAGCACGGGTATCCGCTGCGCGCCCGTGCGCTCACCGTCCGCGAGCTCGGCGACGGCTGGGACGAGCTGGAGATCCCCAACGGGCACGGACTCGACGCCTGGCTCGTGGAGTTCGGCCCCGACGTGGTCGTACTGGAACCCGCGGAACTGCGCGCCGATGTCATCGACCGGCTGCGTGCCGTGGCCAAGGGCTGAGAGGGATACGAGACCCATGGCGACGAACGCGATCGACCAGACCCGCCGGATGCTGTCCCTGGTGACCTACCTGCGTGAGCGCCCCGGCGCCCGCGTCGGGGACGTCGCCCGCGCCTTCGGTATCACCGAGGACGAGCTGATCGCCGACCTCGATGTCCTGCCGATGTGCGGAACGAGCTTCCGCGGCGGCGACCTCCTGGACATCGACACCGACGGCGACCGTATCTGGTGGCACAACCCCGACGATGTCGCCGAGCCGCTGCGGCTGGCCGCCGACGAGGCGACCGCCCTGCTGGTCGCCGCCCGTGCGGTGGCCACCCTGCCCGGACTGCGCGAGGGCGACCGGCAGGCGCTGCTGCGGGCCACCGCCAAGCTGGAGGCGGCGGCCGGCGAGGCGGCCGGTGCCAGCTCCCGGCTCTCGGTGACCTTCGAATCCGAGGGCGGGGTGTTCGCCGACGTGGACCGCGCCATCGCCGAGCGGCGCCGGCTGTGGCTGCGCTACTACTCACCGGCCCGCGACGAGCTGACCGAGCGCGAGGTGGACCCGATCCGGCTGTTCGCCGTCGGCCACACCTACATGGAGGCGTGGTGCCGCCTCTCGGAGGCCCGGCGTACCTTCCGGCTCGACCGGGTCGCCGAGATCAAGCTGCTGGACGCGCCCGCCGATCCGCCCCCGGTCGAGCTGCGCGATCTGTCCGAGGGCCTGGTGCAGCCCGCGGCCGAGGACCCCGAGGTCTCCATCGAGGTCGGGCCCGGCGGCCGCTGGGTCGCCGAGTACTACCCGCACGACAGCGCCGAGGAGCTGCCCGACGGCGGGCTGCGCATCACCCTGCGCACCCCCGACCCGGCCTCGCTGCGGCGGCTGGCCCTGCGGCTGGGCCGGGACGGCCGGATCGTGGCGCCGCAGGCGCTCGCGGACAGCGCGCGGCAGGCCGCCGAGCTGGCCCTCGCGGCGTACGGCGAGTGAGCGCGGCGTGCCGGGCGCGCCGTCCGGCGTAGGGCGAAGGACGAGGCAGCGAAGGATGACGATGGTGACCACCACCTTGGCGGGCATGACCGCTCCGGTGCTCTTCAAGGCGGCCTGCCCGGACTGCCGGGGCCGCTTCGAACTGGCCTCGGACGCCTTCCGGCTGGCGATCGGCGCCAGCAGCCGCACCACCTTCTACTCCTTCACCTGCCCCGACTGCCGTCGCGCGGTGCGCAAACCGGCCGGCGAGCGGATCATCGAGCTGCTCACCGGCGGCGGGGTCCGCACCCTGCGGCTGCACACGGGCTGACCGATAGGCTCGTCGCATGCTCTGGCCCATGATCGCAATTGCCCTCGGCTTCGTCGGGATCGCCGTGCTCGGCGTCCTCGCCGTCCGTGTCTTCGTCGAAGTGCGGCGGCTGGGCCGGCAGGTCGGGGCGACCTCGGAGCGGATCCAGCGGGCCAGCGAGGACCTGGAGCGGGCGGCGCTGCCGCTCGCCTCCCGAGCGCACGAGGCCGGCCGGGACTGATGGTGCCGCCCGGCTACGCGCTCTGCTCCGCCGGAGGGCAGAAGGGTAGGCTTCCTCTGCGGTTCATACAGCGCGGCGGTCGAGGCAATTCGGAAGATGCACGGGCATTGCCCGGCGTTCACCACCGAACGTTACGATCGATCGAGCACCAGGACGCCAGTCCGACCCCATCGGCAGGCACCACAGCAGACGCCGCCCCGGCGAGAAGGTAGTCGCACATGTTCAGCAACTTGAGGGCCCCCGAGATTATTCTGATCCTCGTCGTCATTGTGCTGCTGTTCGGCGCGAAGAAGCTTCCGGACATGGCGCGTTCGCTCGGGAAGTCCGCTCGCATCCTCAAGAGCGAGGCCAAGGCGATGAAGAAGGAAGGCGACGCGGAGGGCGGCGCCTCGACGGCCACCTCCTCCGAGGCTCCCGCTGACGCTGCTCAGCAGGCCCCTCGTACGATTCAGGCGGCTCCCGGTGATGTGAGCAGCTCGCGCCCCGTGGCCGAGCCGAACCGCACCAACCAGAGCTGACCGAACCGATCCAGTCGCACCGGCTGCCCGGTCGGCAGCGGCTGATGTACGAGACGAGGATGTGGGTTGCCGAAGTCTGCCCGCAAGCATGAGAAGGACCCCGAGGGGCGGATGCCGCTCGCGGCGCACCTGCGTGAGCTGCGCAACCGGCTGCTGAAGTCGGTGCTGGTGATCATTGTGGTCACCGTCGTCGCGCTGTGGCAGTACGACGCGATCGCCCACTTCGTCACGGGCCCGGTCATCGATTCGGTCGGCTGCCCCAAGGGCTCGACCGGCCCGCGCTCCCATCCCTGTGCCCAGGTCGTCGCGAACGGTCTGCTCGCACCGTTCACGATCATGCTCAAGCTGTCCCTCACCGCCGGCGTCGTCCTCGCCAGCCCGGTGTGGCTCTACCAGCTCTGGGCCTTCCTCGCCCCGGGCCTGCACCGCCACGAGAAGAAGTACGCGCTGAGCTTCGTCGGCGCCGGTGTCCCGCTCTTCCTCGGTGGTGCCTACCTCGCCTACGCGGTCCTGCCGACCACCGCGAGCGCGTTGGTCGGACTGACCCCCGGCGACTGGGGCAACCTTTTCCCGGCCGACGAGTTCATCGACGTCGTCACGCGCATGGTCCTGGTCTTCGGTCTCGCCTTCGAGCTGCCGCTGCTTCTGGTGCTGCTCAACTTCGGAGGGGTGCTCACCGGCCGCCGGATCATGAGCTGGTGGCGGTTCATGGTGCTCGGCATCACGGTCTTCGCGGCGCTCGCGACGCCGACCGGTGATCCGCTGGTCATGGGGCTGCTGGCCGCTCCGATCGTGGTGCTGTACTTCGGCGCCGTCGGCATCTGCCTCTTCAACGACCGCCGCCGCAAGCTCGGCAACCCGGATGCGGAGCTGAGTGACGACGAGGCCTCGGAGCTCGATCTGACGCCCACCGAAGTCGGTGAGATCGAGCCGGTCGCCTCCGGCCGGATGCTTCCGGAGCAGGCGAGTGGCCAGGCGGGCGAGAGTGGTGCGGGACGTCGTGGTGGGTACGACGACTTCACGTGACGGTTTGTGACCTGGCGTAGTTGAGGTCGGGGCCGCTCTGTGGGGCTGCTCTGTGGGGGCGAGGGGTTGTCGTCGTTCGGCTGCGGCTGCGGCTGCGGCTGTGTTGTGGCTGGGCGCGCAGTTCCCCGCGCCCCTTCGTGGCGCGGCCGATCCGCTGTCTGACTTCCGGGTCGGTGGGGGTTGGGGTGTTGCGGGGTTGGTGGTTGCCGCGGGGGCTGGAGGGGACGCACCGGTACCCGTCCTCGGCGCGGGCGACGCGGCTACGTGGGATTGGTTGCCCCGGCGTTCGCTCCAGTCCTGCGGGCGGGCACCGGTACATCCCCTCCAACCGTCCGGCGTTGCCGACTGCGGCCCGGTGACACCGTCCGTCACCGCCACACCTCGCCCGCCGCCCAAGGTGCGGGTGGCCTGGCCAGGTCCCTGCCAAGAGGTGCCGCGCATGGTCGTGACGGTGATTGGTACGGCGGGAGGGCCGCCCACGTACGGAGGTCGGAGGGGATGTCCGGTGAGCCGCCCGCAGGACCCGGAGCGAACAACGGGGCTCCCAACCTCTGGGACCAGGGCCGCCCGCGCCGAGGACGGGTTACCGGGCGTCCCCTCCGACCCGCCACCCACCGCCCGTAGGCGCACCGGTGCCAGCCCACGGCAAACCCGCACCGGCCCCAGCCCACGGCAAACCCGCACTGGCCCCAGCCCACGGCAACCCGTACCGGCCCGAAGCCCACGGCAACCCGCACCGGCGCCAGCCCACGGCAACCCGTACCGGCCCGAAGCCCACGGCAACCCGCAAGAGCCCGGGCCGTAACGGGGCGGCATAAAGATCGGGTCGTTGTCAGAGGTGGCCGGTAGGCTCGTAAGCACGATGACCGAGGACATGTCCCCTGCTGAGCGCTATGCCGCCGCCAAGCTCCGGGCGGCCGAGCAGGCCACCGCACTCGCCCCTTTCCGCGAAATGTACGACTTCGGTCTGGATCCGTTCCAGGTCGAGGCGTGTCGGGCCCTGGAGGCCGGCCAGGGCGTGCTGGTCGCGGCCCCTACTGGATCCGGCAAGACGATCGTCGGCGAATTCGCCGTCCACCTGGCCCTGGAGCAGGGCCGAAAATGCTTCTACACCACGCCCATCAAGGCGCTGTCCAACCAGAAGTTCCAGGATCTGGTCAAGCGTTACGGCGCCGAGAAGGTCGGTCTGCTGACCGGCGACAACAGCGTCAACTCCGAGGCTCCGGTGGTCGTGATGACCACCGAGGTGCTGCGGAACATGCTCTATGCCGGCTCGCAGTCGCTGGTCGGCCTCGGCTATGTGGTCATGGACGAGGTGCACTACCTCTCCGACCGCTTCCGTGGTGCCGTGTGGGAAGAGGTGATCATCCATCTTCCCGAGTCGGTGACGCTGGTGTCACTGTCGGCGACGGTCTCCAACGCCGAGGAGTTCGGCGACTGGCTGGACACGGTTCGGGGCGACACCGCCGTGATCGTCTCCGAGCACCGGCCGGTGCCACTGTGGCAGCACGTCCTCGCGGGGCGCCGGATATACGACCTGTTCGAGGAGCGGGACGGGCAGAGCGGCGGCCGCCGTGAGGTCAACCCCGATCTGGAGCGGCTGGCGCGGATGGAGAACAGCCGGCCGACGTTCGGCCGGGACAAGCGCCGGGGCCGCAACATGCGCGAGGCGGACCGGGAGCGTGAGCGGCGGCAGCGCGCCCGTATCTGGACGCCGAGCAGGCCCGAGGTCATCGACCGCCTCGACAACGAAGGCCTGCTGCCCGCGATCACCTTCATCTTCAGCCGGGCCGGCTGCGAGGCGGCCGTCCAGCAGTGCCTGGTGTCCGGCCTGCGGCTCAACGACCAGGAGGGCCGCGAACAGGTCCGCCGCATAGTGGAGGCGCGGACGGCCGGCATCCCGGACGACGACCTTCATGTCCTGGGCTACTTCGAGTGGTTGGAGGGCCTGGAGCGGGGCATCGCCGCGCACCATGCCGGCATGCTGCCGACCTTCAAGGAGGTCGTCGAGGAGCTGTTCGTGAAGGGCCTGGTCAAGGCCGTCTTCGCCACCGAGACACTGGCGCTGGGCATCAACATGCCCGCACGTTCCGTGGTGTTGGAAAAGCTGGTGAAGTGGAACGGTGAGCAGCACGCCGACATCACCCCCGGCGAGTACACCCAGCTGACCGGCCGGGCCGGGCGCCGCGGTATCGACATCGAGGGCCACGCGGTGGTGCTGTGGCAGCGGGGGATGGACCCGGGCGCGCTGGCCGGGCTCGCCGGGACGCGTACCTATCCGCTGCGGTCGTCCTTCAAGCCGTCGTACAACATGGCGGTCAACCTCGTCTCGCAGTTCGGCAGGCACCGTTCGCGGGAGCTGCTGGAGATGTCCTTCGCGCAGTTCCAGGCCGACAAGTCGGTGGTCGGGATCTCGCGGCAGGTGCAGAAGAACGAGGAGGGACTTGAGGGTTACCGCGGCTCGATGACCTGCCACCTGGGTGACTTCGAGGAATACTCGCGGCTGCGGCGGGAGTTGAAGGACCGTGAGACGGAGCTGGCCAAGCAGGGCGCGGCACAGCGCCGGGTGGCGGCCGCGGCGGCGCTGGAGAAGCTGAAGCCGGGCGATGTGATTCATGTGCCGACGGGCAAGTACGCGGGTCTGGCGCTGGTCCTGGACCCCGGTATGCCGTCGGGGCGGACGAACGGCCACCGCGGCTACGATGCGCAGGACGGTCCGCGGCCGCTGGTGCTGACCGCCGAGCGGCAGGTCAAGCGGCTGGCCTCGATCGACTTCCCGGTGCCGGTCAAGGCGCTGGACCGGATGCGGATTCCCAAGTCGTTCAATGCCCGCAGCCCGCAGTCGCGCCGCGATCTGGCCTCCGCGCTGCGGACGAAGGCCGGTCATATGGTGCCGTCGCGGCATCGTAAGCCCCGCTCGGAGGCGGCCGACGACCGTGAGATCGCCCGGCTGCGTACGGAGATCCGGGCGCATCCCTGCCATGGCTGCGCCGAGCGTGAGGACCATGCCCGCTGGGCGGAGCGCTATCACCGACTGCTGCGCGACACCCGCCAGTTGGAGCGCCGGATCGAGGGACGGACGAACACCATCGCCCGTACCTTCGACCGGATCTGTGCCCTGCTGACCGGGCTGGACTACCTCGAAGGCGACACCGTCACCGACGAGGGCCGCCGGCTCGCCCGGCTCTACGGCGAGCTGGATCTGCTGGCGAGCGAGTGTCTGCGGGAGGGCGTCTGGGAGGGGCTGGGCCCCGCGGAGCTGGCGGCCTGTGCCTCGGCGCTGGTGTACGAGTCGCGGCAGGCGGACGACGCGGTGGCGCCCAAGCTGCCGGCCGGCAAGGCCAGGGACGCACTGGGGGAGATGGTCCGTATCTGGGGCCGGCTGGACGCCCTGGAGGAGGACCACCGGATCAACCAGGCGGAGGGCGTCGGCCAGCGTGAGCCGGACCTCGGCTTCGCCTGGGCCGCCTACCGCTGGGCCTCCGGCTTCGGTCTCGACGAGGTGCTCCGGGAGGCCGAGATGCCCGCCGGTGACTTCGTCCGCTGGTGCAAGCAGCTGATCGATGTCCTCGGCCAGATCGCGGCGGCGGCCCCGCCCGGCGGCACGGTGGCACGTACCGCCCGTAAGGCCGTGGACGGTGTGCTGCGCGGCGTGGTGGCGTACTCGTCGGTGGGCTGAGCAGGACGGGCCGGGCCTGGCCCTCGGGCCTGTCCGGCCCGTCGGACAGGCCCGACACGCGCCCCAACAGGCGGATGGATGTGCCGTCAACCCATTCCTGGTGCGGTGCGAGGAGTTCACGGCGGTTCGGACGACCGGGTGTACCCGGCGGGGCGGTGGGTGCAGGATGCCGTCATGAGTGCGACAAGCGACGAGGCGGCCGCCCCGGTGCGGCGCTTGGGGAAGCTCATCAAGCTGCGCCCGGAACACCGCGAGGAGTATCTGCGGCTGCATGCAGAGGTCTGGCCGGAGGTGCGGGCCACGCTCACCGCCTGCGGTCTCCGCAACTACTCGATCTTCCTGGAGGGCGAGCTGCTGTTCTCGTACGCCGAGTACGCCGGCGACGATTACGCCGCCGACATGGCCAGGATGGCCGCCGACCCGGTGACCCGGCGGTGGTGGCAGCTCACCGACCCCTGCCAGGAGCAGACCGAGGGCGCCGTACCGGGGGAGTGGTGGACGCCGATGCGGGAGGTCTTCCACCAGGACTGAGGCCACCGGCCTGCGCTGACCGGCTGCTGGCGGAAAACCGCGCGACGATTTCCCGCTCCGGTGGAACGCTGGCGGCATGATTGATCACATGGCGATCCAGGTGGCGAACGTCGCGGCAAGCGCGGATTTCTACGACCGTGCCCTGGCCCCGCTCGGGGCCCGACGGACCAAGGAATTCGGCGAGTTCATCAGTTTCGGCACCACCGGGCACACCCTCTGGCTGGTCCCCGCGGCCGACGACGGTCCCGCCCGTGAGGTGCACCTCGCCTTCGCCGCGCCCGATCGTGCGGCGGTGGACGCCTTCCATGCCGCCGCCGTCGCGGCCGGCGCCGAGTCCCTGCACACACCACGCCTGTGGCCCCAGTACCACGAGTCGTACTACGGGGCTTTCGTCCGTGACCCCGACGGCAACAACATCGAAGCGGTCTGCCATACGCCGTAGCTGTGGTGTCCCGCAGCGGCACAGGCGGGCGGCGGGCGGTGCGTGCGGCGAACGGGGCGCGGGACGCGCCGTTCGCCGGCTCCTCAGCCGGCGCTGTCCGTCGCGTAGACGCCGTCCAGCCAGCTCTGCCAGACCTCCCCGGCCTTCTCGCCGGTGCCGTCGAAGAGATGGAGGGAGAGGCCGACCGGTGCGTGGAAGGCGTTGCGTCCGAAGAAGCGGTACAGCCCGCCGTCGGTCCGCAGGCCGAGGAAGTGCTCGGTGCGGTAGTCGACGACCGCGTCCAGCGGGTCCACGCCCGGCAGTTCGACACGCAGCCGGTCGCCCACGGCCATCGTGCCGGTGATGCCCAGCGCGCGCAGCAGCACCGCGAATCCGTCGGGAGTGAGGGACGCCGCCGGGCCCCGGACGTCGGCGAAGGCCGCCGGGCGGCCGGCGAAGTACTGGAGGTACTGCCCGAGGGTGTGCAGATAAAAGTCGGTGTGCAGGGAGGCGCCGTCGTACTGGCTGTCCCAGTCGTCGTCGCTCATGACGCCGCTGTGGACGTAGCGCAGTACGGCCGTGCCGCCGTCGCGGGCCTCGATGACGTACTCCAGCGCGTTGAACCAGCCGTCCTCGCCGTCCTGGCGGACCTCGAAGCGATGCGGCGGTTCCCAGGCCTTGACCGCGGAGTCGTCCGGGCCGCTGCCCTCGACGGCGGACACCTGCTCCTTGGGGAACAGCCATCCGCCGGTGCCGGTGGTGACGGCCGCGAAGACCTCTTCGGGGATGGCCGGCAGCACGACCTCGCGGCGGATCTCGAACTCTCTGGGCATGACTACTCCTCGGTCGGTGCGGTGGTCCGGTGCGCCGGGTCCGCCACGGGTCGTCGGTGCGGCGGGTGATGCTGGGGTGCAGGGCGACGATCAGCCGGTGCGGTCGCCCGCCCGCCGCCTGTTCGTCGTGGTACTTGGCGACGAGGTGGTTCACGGTGGTGCCGAGCTCCTCGGCGAACGCGGCCCGGTCGGCGGCCGAGGCGAACCGGATCTCGCCGTCGATGGCGAAGGTCGCCAGCCGCTGCCTGGCCCTGGCCGCGCGGGTGATGAGCTCGCCGACCTCGCGCACCAGCCGGGCCGCGAGGGCCAGCAGCCACCGGGCGGAGAGCTGGTCCGGCGCCCGGCCGGGGTCGGGGGCGACCGCGGGCAGCGCGGCGGGCGAGATGACATAGGACGCGGCCGTCGCCCTCAAGGAGTGGAAAGTCGTCGGTCCTCAGTGGTGTGCGGCGGTGTGGTGTCGGACGTGCGGGCGCGGCGGCGGAAGCCCGCGCGGATGGCGAGGAAGAGGAGTACGCCGATGGGGGAGAGCAGCACGGTGAGCACCAGCAGTGGACCCATCACCAGGGGATGGATTCCCAGCTCCCGGGCTTCGCGGTACATCCACTGCCCCAGGAAGAGATCCCAGGCGATCACCTGTGCCCAGATCGCGCCCGCACCGCCGCCGAGCCGCAGCAGTTCCTGGAACCCCGCCAGGCCGGGATGGCTGACAGCGGCCCACAGCTGCGGGAACACCGGGACGGCCAGGGCGAGATAGACCGCGATGACCGGCACCATCGGCAGTGGTGAGGCGGCGATCCGGTCGGTCCAGCGCCATCCCGGGGCCAGGATCAGCAGCGCCCAGAACGGCGCCGCGAGGGCGAAGGCCAGATCGAAGAGGGTGCGGGTGGTCATGCCGGCAACTCCTGTGCGGGGTCGGGGGAAGGGGCGGATGCGCCGGTGGTGGCCGCGGACGGGGCCGGGGTGCCGTGGCCGGTCCGGTCGCCGTCCGCGGGAGCGGGGCGTCGCAGCGCGGCGCAGGTGCCGGCCGCCGTGGCCACCGTGATGGCCGCGAGCACGCCGAGGGTCGCCCCGTCCGGGTGGATCAGGGCCTGACCGCGCAGGGCCTGCCAGGTCACCAGCGCCAGCAGTGCGGCGGTGCCGCCGGCCGCGACCAGCACCAGGCGGAGTCGTACCCGCTCGTCCCGCAGCCGGGTGAAGCGGCCGGCCAGCGCCTCGATCCCGTAGAGGAAGAGCGGCAGTGCCTGGAGGGCGTGCATGCCGACGAAGTGCGGGATGCGCAGATCGCCGCCGGTGGTGTTCCAGCCGGTCAGCGGCATGGCCGGGCCGCCGTCGGGAACGCCGACGCTGTGCGCGCCGAGGGCGGTGCGCAGCGCGCCCGCGGCTTCCTGCTCCGGTGTGGACATCGTCATCAGGCCACCGAGCAGCAGCCCGGCCAGGGCGAGCAGCAGTCCGAGCCGGATCGCCCAGGTCGCGGCCCGGTCACCCGGACGGGCGCGGAAGAGCAGGACCGCGATGACGAGGGTGGCGACCCACAGGACGGCGATGGTGACGCCCATGGTCGCGAACAGCCCCTGGTCCAGCGGGGTTTCGACATTGAAGTGGCTGCGCCGGCCGCGGATGGTCTGCCCGGTGATGACTGCCATCTCGACGACTCCGGCCACCACGACGGTGTGCGCGGCCCACCGTCCGGTCCGGGTCGGGGTGGTGAGCCGGGACAGCATCCAGGCCAGCGTCAGCCCGTACGCGGCGAATGACACCGCGAACTTGAAGGGCTTGAACCAGATGGGCGCGCCGACCAGGACCCGGTCGTCGGCGATCAGGCCGATCGCCGCGACGACGGCGAGCGCGGCCATCGCCCAGGAGAAGGCGAGTAGCGAGCGGTATCTGGACATGCGGATCCCCCAGTGAATGGATAGTAGCGCTTGCTGCTATCTGATAGCTGGACTATCTATGATGGGAACCGGAATGGCAAGGCCGGGTGCGGGCGCCCGGGACATGAGGAACGCCGGGATGCGGTTCCGGCGAGGGGAAGGGCAGCAGATGCGCATCGGGGAGTTGAGTCGCGAGACAGGGGTTGCGATCCCGACGATCAAGTACTACGTCCGCGAAGGGCTGTTGCCCGCGGGCCGGCTGACCAGCCCCAACCAGGCCAGCTACGACGACGGCCATGTCCGCAGACTGCGGCTGATCCGGGGGCTGATCGACGTCGGGGGACTCTCGGTCTCGGTCGTGAGCGAGGTGCTGGCCGCTGTCGACTCACCGGAGGAGTCGGTGCACGAGGTCCTCGGCGCGGCGCAGCACGCGATCACCCCGCGGCCGGCTGCCACGCCGGACGGTATGGAGCAGGCGCGGCGGACGGTCGCGGAGCTGATCCGCCGCCGCGGCTGGCGGGTCGGGCTGGACCACCCGGCCTTCGAGAAGGTGGCCGTCGCGCTGGCCACCTTCCGGGGTATCGGGCACGGCGAGTTCGAGGAGGAGGTCCTGGACGACTACGCCGAGGCCTGTGAGCGGGTGGCCGCCGCCGATCTGGCGTGGGCGGGCCGCAACGCCGAGGTCGACGGGCTGGTGGAGAGTGTCGTGGTGGGGACCGTCCTGGGGGATGCGGTCCTCACGGCGATGCGCCGGCTCGCGCATGTGGAGGCGTCGGCCCGTAGTTTCGAGGATGCCGCGGCGGAGAGGGCGGGCGGCCGGTAGGGCGCCATGCGCCCGGTACGTGCCGGGCGGGCCCGGAGCCGGCCGCGGCCGGCACCGGGCCTCGTGGAACGGATGGCCCTCCGGCTACGAGGAGTTCGCCGGGGAAGGGCCCGTGTCGGGCTGCCGGGTCAGGAGGCCGTCGCGGTCGCGGGCTCCTGCTCGGCCTCCACCTGCTGGTTCCAGTCGCGCTTGGAGGCCTGCCAGCCGTCCTCGTCGTGGCCGGTGCGCCAGTAGCCGGAGATGGACAGGTGCTCGCGGGGGATCTCGCGCTCGACGCGGAGCAGTCGCCGCAGTTCCTTCACAAAGCCGGCCTCGCCGTGCACGAACGCCTGGACCCGGCCGGACGGGAACTCCAACGCCCTGACGGCGGCGACGAGTTCACGGCCGACCGGGGCGGCGCCGCGGTACAGCCAGGTGATCTCGGCGCCGGCCGGAGTGTCCAGCTCCTGGCGCTCCTCCGCTCCCGCCACCTCGATGAAGGCGTGCACCGGCACCCCCGCGGGCATCCGGGCGAGGGAGGCCGCGATGGCCGGCAGGGCACTCTCGTCGCCCGCCAGCAGATGCCAGTCGGCAGCGGCCTCCGGGGTGTAGGCGCCGCCGGGGCCGAGCAGGAAGATCTCCTCGCCCGGCTGTGCCGCGGCCGCCCAGGGCCCGGCCAGGCCCTCGTCGCCGTGCACCACGAAGTCCACGGTCAGCTCGCGGGTCGCGGCGTCCCAGGCGCGGACGGTGTAGGTACGGGTACTGGGCCACTGGTTGCGGGGGAAGTCGGCGCGGATCTGGGCGATGTCGAACGGCTCCGGGTACGGCACGCCGGGCTGCGGGAAGACCAGCTTGACGTAGTGGTCCGAGTACTCGCCCGCCGCGAACTCCGCCAGCCCTTCACCGCCCAGCACCACACGGACCATGTGCGGGGTGAGCTGTTCGGTGCGCTGCACCCGCGCGCGGTGCACGGCGGGCTTCTTGCGGGACGGACGCTCTGCTACCACGGCAATCTCCCCTGACGTCAATGTAATTAGGTATACCTAACCTAACAGTTCACCGGTGGAGTGTGAGGAGCAGCCGCTGCAATGCGCCACCGAGGCCCCACTGCGCGGCCAGCGCTTCCAGGCGCTCGGGATCGGCCGGTTCGGCGGGGAGCGTGTGGTCGACGGCGGGCACCGGCACATCGGCGGCCACCATCACGACCTTCGGGGCGACCGCCAGGTACGGGCGCGCCTCCAGCAGTCGCTTGCGCTGTGCGGGGGTCACCTTCGAGGCGGGGTCGTCGGCGGCGGCCAGGATGCCCGCCAGGTCGCCGTAGGTGGCCAGCAGTTTGGCGGCGGTCTTCTCACCGATCCCTGGGACGCCGGGCAGGCCGTCGCTGGGGTCGCCGCGCAGCAGCGCCAGATCGGCGTAACCGGGGCCGTCTACGCCGTACTTCTCGCGCAGCACTGCCTCGTCGGTGATCTGGAGGGTCCCGACGCCCTTGAGCGGATACAGGATGCGGATGCCGCGCCGGTCGTCGACGAGCTGAAAGAGGTCGCGGTCGCCGGTGACGATGTCCACCGGGCCCTTGGCCTGCGCGGTCAGGGTGCCGATGACATCGTCGGCCTCGTAGCCGGCCGCCCCGATGCGGGCGATGCCCAGGGCGTCCAGGACGTCCTCGATGACCGGGACCTGCGGCGAGAGGGTGTCGGGGATCTCTTCCTCGTCGGGATCCGCGGAGCCGGCCGGGGCCTCCTCGGCGACCCGGTGCGCCTTGTAGGAGGGGATCAGATCGACCCGCCACTGGGGGCGCCAGTCGAAGTCCATACAGGCGACCAGGTCATCGGGGTGGTGGTCCTGGACGAGCCGGGCGATGAAGTCCAGCAGGCCGCGTACTGCGTTCACCGGGGTGCCGTCCGGGGCTTTGACTGATTCCGGTACCCCGAAATAGGCGCGGAAGTAGAGGGAGGCGGTATCGAGGAGCATCAGGCGTCGAGTCACATCCCGCATCTTGCCGTATGCCCCATACGTCACACAGATGTGAGCTGTCTCACCGTCGTGTTTGAGTCAGATAAAGAAGGGCAGGCGCGCAGCCGGAGTGGACCCGGTCGAGATTCAACTATTCGACCGGTAAAGGCGGGCCGAACCCGCGCCGCTCCACGACCTGGCTACGGGGGTGGCAGGTCGTTTCTCGCACAACAAGAGAGGCATATGTGTCCAGGCTGCAAGCCGAGCACCTGTACAAGGTGTTCGGCAGACGACCGGAGGACGCGGTCCGCAAGCTCGAAGCCGGCGCAAGCCGGGAAGATCTGCGGGCCGAAGGCACCACCGCCGCGGTGATCGACGCGTCGATCGAGGTGGACGAGGGCCAGATTTTCGTCGTCATGGGTCTGTCCGGATCCGGTAAGTCCACCCTGCTGCGTACGCTTAACGGGCTGCTGGAGCCGACCGCCGGAACCGTCCGGTTCGACGGCCAGGACCTCACCTCGCTCAGCGACAAGGAACTGCGCAAGGTCCGCTCCGAGAAGATCTCCATGGTCTTCCAGCACTTCGCGCTCTTCCCGCACCGCAGTGTGCTGGAGAACGCCGCCTACGGTCTGGAGGTGCAGGGCGTCCCGCGCGCCGAGCGCACCAGGCGCGCCACCGAGGCACTGGAACTCACCGGGCTCAAGGGCTGGGAGAAGTCCTGGCCCGACGAGCTGTCCGGCGGGATGCAGCAGCGCGTGGGCCTGGCCCGTGCGCTGGCCACCAACGCCGATCTGCTGCTGATGGACGAGTCCTTCAGCGCGCTCGACCCGCTGATCCGCCGCGATATGCAGGACCAGCTGCTGGAGCTGCAGAAGGCGCTGAAGAAGACCATCGTCTTCATCACCCACGACCTGAACGAGGCCATGCGGCTCGGCGACAAGATCGCCGTGATGCGGGACGGGCGGATCGTCCAGATCGGCAGTGCCGAGGACATCCTCGTCACGCCGGCCACCGACTATGTCGCCTCCTTCACCCAGGACGTGGACCGTACCCGGGTGCTGACCGCGGGCGCGATCATGGCCGAGGTCGGGACCGTGCTCGGCGCGACGACCCCGGAGGGCAGGAAGCTCACCACCGCGGCGGAGTTCCGGGCCGCGGCGCCCGCCACGGTCGGTGTGGACACCCCGCTGGTCGAGCTGTTCACCCCCTGCTCGACCAGCACCGTGCCGGTTGCCGTGACCGACGAGAACGGTGACCTGGTCGGTGCGGTGGCGGCCGAGCGGCTGCTCGCCGTCCTCGGTGAATCCGCGGCGCAGGACCCGGCCCCGGCCGTTCCCGTCGATGGCGAGGCCAAGATCAAGGTCAACGCCAAGGCCGCGGGCGACGGGATACCCGCGGACGAGACGCCCGCCGACGAGACCTCCGCGGATGACACCCCCGTGCACCCGTCCGGCGATGCGCCCACGGACCACGACCCCGAGGACAAGGTGAGCGCCGGTGCCTAGGATTCCGGTAGGCAGTTGGGCCGACAGCCTGGTCGAATGGCTGCGTGACCACGCCGAGTGGCTCTTCCACTTCGTCACGACCGTGCTGGGGGGCTTCTACGACGGCATCCTCACGGTCCTCTCCGGCCCCGAGCCGCTGCTCCTGACGGGCATCTTCGCGGTGATCGCCTGGTGGCTGCGCGGTCTGCCGGCCGCTGTGCTGACATTCCTCGGCTTCGCCTTGATCGATTCGATCGAGCAGTGGCACCAGACCATGCAGTCGCTCTCGCTGGTGCTCGTGGCCTGCATCATCACCATCGCGGTCGCCGTACCCCTCGGTGTCTGGGCGGCCCGCAACCGTGCCGTCAGCGGAGCGGTGCGTCCGGTCCTGGACCTGATGCAGACGATGCCCGCGATGGTCTACCTGATCCCGGGCATCCTCTTCTTCGGCCTCGGCGCCGTACCCGGCATCGTGTCGACCATCGTCTTCTCCATGCCGCCCGCGGTCCGCATGACCGAACTGGGTATCCGGCAGGTCGATGGTGAACTGGTCGAGGCCGCCGATGCGTTCGGCACCCATCCACGGCGCACGCTCTTCCGCGTACAGCTGCCGCTCGCCCTGCCGACGATCATGGCCGGTATCAACCAGGTCATCATGCTGGCGCTGTCCATGGTCGTCATCGCGGGCATGGTCGGCGGCGCCGGTCTCGGCGGTACCGTCTACCTCTCGCTCAGCTCGGTCGATGTGAAGCTGGGCGCGGAGGGCGGTCTCGCGGTCGTCATCCTCGCGGTGTACCTGGACCGGATGACCAGCGCGCTCAACCAGCGGGTCTCCCCGCTCGGCCGGCGTGCGCTGGCGAAGGCGCAGGCCGCGCTCGGCGGCCTGAAGTTCCTCCACTGGAAGCCCGCGACCTCGGTCGCGACGGTCGCGGTGGTGGTGCTCGCGCTGATCGCCGGAGGGATGAGCTTCGCCGGCAAGGAGAAGGGCGGCGCGGCGGGCACCGACGGCAACGGCCGGCCGGTCAGCCTCGGCTATGTCAACTGGGACGAGGGCAAGGCCACGACGTTCCTGTGGAAGGAAATCCTCGAACAGCGCGGGTACAAGCCCAAGGTCCAGGCCCTGGACGCCGGTCCGCTCTTCACCGGCCAGGCCCGTGGTGACATCGATGTGCAGACCAACGCCTGGCTGCCGACGACCCACGCGGAGTACTGGAAGAAGTACCAGGACAAGCTCGAGGACCTGGGCGCCTGGTACGACAAGACCTCCCTGGAGATCGCGGTCCCGTCCTACATGAAGGACGTCAAGACCCTGGACGATCTCAAGGGCAAGGGCGGCACGTTCGGCGGGAAGATCGTCGGCATCGAGCCCGGCGCGGGCGAGATGAAGATCCTCAAGGACAAGGTCCTCAAGGATTACGGCCTGGGCGGCGAGTACAAGGTCATGGAGTCGAGCACCTCGTCCATGCTCACCGAGCTGGACCGCTCGATCCACGACAAGAAGCCGATCGCCGTCACGCTGTGGTCGCCGCACTGGGCCTACGACAAGTACAAGCTGACCAAGCTCAAGGACCCCAAGGGCTCCTTCGGCTCCGGGGACAGCCTGCACATGCTGGGCCGCAAGGGCTTCTCGAAGGACGAGCCTCAGGTCGCCGGCTGGATGAAGAACTTCCACCTGGACGAGAAGCAGCTCACCAGCCTTGAGAGCGAGGTCAAGAACGCCGGTACGGGGCATGAGCAGGAGGGCGTGCGCGCCTGGCTCAAGCAGCACCCGGGCCTGGTCAACAAGCTGGCGCCGTCCGCCAAGGCCGACTACGCCAAGGGCAAGGACGCCGGCAAGACCCCGACCATGGGCTACCCCGCGTGGGACGAGGGCATCGCCACCACCTACCTCTGGAAGAACATCCTGGAGAAGCGGGGCTACCAGCCGAAGCTCCAGAACCTCGATGTCGGCCCGATGTGGACCGGCTTGTCGACGGGGCAGATCGATGTCGAAACCGATGCCTGGCTTCCGGTGGCGCAGAAGCAGTACTGGGACAAGTACAAGGACGATCTCGTCGATGTCGGGGCCTGGTACGACAAGACCTCGCTGGAGATCGCCGTACCGTCCTACGTCAAGGGCGTGAAGACCCTGGACGATCTGCGCAAGCACAAGGACACCTTCGGCGGCAAGATCATCGGAATCGAGCCGGGGACCGGCGAGATGAAGCGCCTCAAGAGCGTGGTGTCTCCCGCCTACGGTCTGGACGGCTTCGACGTCACCGAGGCCGGGACCAGCGCCATGCTCACCGAGCTGGAGCGGGCCTACGACAAGAAGGAGCCCATCGCGGTGGTCCTGTGGTCCCCGCACTGGGCGTACAGCAAGTACGACCTCACCAAGCTCAAGGACCCGCAGGGCACCTGGGGCGCCAACAACCAGATCAAGACGGTCGGCCACAAGAGCTTCCCGAAGAAGTTCCCGGAGTTCCACGGCTGGCTCAAGAACTGGAAGATGAACGCCAAGGAGCTCGGCAGCCTGGAGCAGGACATCCAGGACGCCGGCAAGGGCAACGAGAACAAGGGCGTCGAGAAGTGGATCGGTGACCATCCGGGCATCGTCGACAAGATGGCCCCGGTGAAGTAGGCGCGTACGGCGCCTGGTTCGCGCGCTCGCGCGGGCCGCGCCGTCGCGTGGACCACTCTGTGGTGCGGCGAGCCCCGTCCCCGGCAGGTGCCGGGCGGCGGGGCTCGTGGCATGTGGCCGCCGCGGCGCGGGACACCGGGGGACCACCCGACCGGCGGCGTTTGCTGCGCGGCGGGGCGGGACAGGTGATTCGCTCTGCTGTGTGCCTGTTTTCCCGTGTGTGCCTGTTTTTCCTGAGGGGCCGCCGTGGTCGCGGCCGGCGAAGGAGATGATCGTGAAGCCCGCACGCCCCGCCGCCGTCGCCCTGCTCACCGCCACCGCCCTGGGGCTCGCCGCGCCCACCGCCGCGGCCCGGGTCGAACCGGATCCGATGGTGGCCGGTCAACGGGTGAGTATCAGCGACGGCAGGCAGTGTGTCCCGGCCCGCGGTGCGCTGGTGTCATCGAGGCTGTTCGGCTCGGTGGTGCTGCGGCCGGGGGAGCGCGGGATGGCCGCCCAGGCCAGGGTCGCCGAGGGGGCTGCGCCGGGCCGCTACCCGGTCACCATCCACTGTGCGGCGGGCGGGGAGAGCTTCACCGAGACCGTCACGGTGCGCGATGGCCGGGTCGACGGGGTGAACGCCGCCCAGGCGGCCGGTGGTCTGGCGCTGCTGGCACTCGCCGCGGGGGCGGCGTTCTGGCTGCGGCGCACGGTCGGCGGCCGTTCCTGAGAGCCGGGTGGTGTGGTGACACCGGCCGGCTGCCCGCGCGGTGCCGGCCGCGTACCGTGAGCGGATGACCGGTCACCGTTCCCCCCGGCGCGTTGTGTCCCTGGTGCCCTCCCTCACCGAGGCGGTGGCGGCGTGCGCGCCCGAACTGCTGGCGGGGGTCACCGACTGGTGCAGCCACCCCGCCGGGCTCGACGTCCCCCGTATCGGCGGCACCAAGAACCCCGATGCCGGCAGGATCGCGGCGCTGGCGCCCGATCTGGTGATCGCCAACGAGGAGGAGAACCGTCCGCAGGATCTGGACGCGCTCCGGGCCGCCGGGCTGACCGTCCTGGTCACCGAGGTGCGGACGCTGGACCAGGCGTGGGGCGAACTGACGCGGGTGCTGGTGGCGGGCTGTGGACTGCCCAGGCCCGAGTGGCTGGATGCCGCCGAGGCCGCCTGGCGTGAGCTGCCGGTCCCGGCGGCGGAGCGGACGGCGGTGGTGCCGGTCTGGCGCCGGCCGTGGATGGTGCTGGGGCGGGACACCTTCGCCGGCGATGTCCTGGCCCGTCTGGGCGTACGGAATCTCTACGCGGACCACGCCGACCGCTACCCCCGAGTCCCGCTCGACGAGCTCAACGCCGGTGCCGCCGATCTCGTCGTCCTGCCCGACGAGCCCTATCGCTTCAGCGCCGAGGACGGTCCCGAGGCGTTTCCCGGTCTGCCCGCCGCGCTGGTCAGCGGCCGCCATCTGACCTGGTACGGGCCGTCGTTGGGGCAGGCCCCGGCCGTGCTGGCACAGGCGCTGGCCGGGGCCGGGGCCGGGTAGGGGGACGGTTACGGCGTGACCGGCGGGGGCGGGGTCAGCAGACGGCCGCGGGCCAGGCCGACGGCGGTGCGGGAGCCGGCCACCGCCACCGCCGTCACGAGGACGGCGAACAGGGCCACGGCGAGCCAGTCGAAGGCGCTCAGGCCGGTGTGCCGGGCCAGGCCCGCCGCGCCCGTCACGCAGGTCCCGAGGGGGAAGGTGAAGCCCCACCAGGTCATCGAGAAGCCCATGCCGCGGCGGACGGCGCGGACCACCATCGCGGTGGCGAGCGCCAGCCAGAGCAGCGCGAAGCCCATCACCGGGACGCCGTAGAGCACCGCGAAGGCGCCCATGGCGTGTGCGGTGGCGGAGTCCACGACGCCGGGTGCGGCGTCGGCGAGGTTGTTCACCGCGGTGGTGGACTGGCCCAGCGGGCCGAGGACGAGGAACAGCGTGGGGGTGAGCGCCAGGGGGAGCGGGCCGTGGTGGAGCAGCCGGGACAGCACGAGCGGCAGGACGAGCAGCGTGGCCAGCAGGGACATGCCGAACAGGGCGTAGCAGCCGAGCAGCAGGGCCTGCCGCCCCTGGCCGGCGGGCAGGTGCGGTACGAGCGCCGGACCGAGCGCCGCCGAGACCATGGGGGCGACCAGCGGCAGGAGCCAGACGGGGGACGCGCTGCCGGGCTCGATACGGTGCCGGGTCACCATCAGATACGGGATCACCGCGGCGCCCGCGAGACCGGCCAGGGTGCCCACGGTCCACAGCACGGCGTCGGCGGCCACCGCGGCCGGTGTGCCGATGACGTCCCGGCCCACCGCGAGCGTGCCGCCGCCGACCGCCAGCAGCGCCATGGCCAGGCAGCCGTAGAAGGGGGCGACGGCCGGGTCCAGCAGCTGGCGGCGCGCCTGGTCGCCGTGGCGGACCCAGTGCACGGTTCTGGCGGCCAGCAGCGTCAGCAGCATCAGCGCCGACAGCGCCCAGACCACCTGGTACGCGGTGCGCAGGCCGGGCGCGGTGAGCGGCAGCGCCGCACCGGCGTTGGCGACGATCGCCGTGCCCATGACGGCGGCGTACCAGTTCGGTCCGAGATGGCGGACCGAGGCCGAGGTGGGGGGAGCGCCGGTGGCGGTGGCGGTGGTGTCGGTGCGGGAAGGTGCTTGCGCAAGGGTTGCCATGGGACCAGCGTCGTGGCCCCGGAGGGCCGCCACCAGGGACCTTGCGTCTATGAGGGCATAAGCTGGGGTTATGTGCAGGGGGATTTATGGCTGAGGACGAGCCCGTCGCCGTATCGCTGTCGCACCGGGTCCCGGATCTCGGCGCGTTGGAGCTGTTGCTCGCCGTCGCCCGGCTCGGGAGTCTGGGGCGGGCCGCCCGTGCGCGGGGCATCACCCAGCCCGCCGCCAGCAGCCGGATCCGGTCGATGGAGCGGCAGTTGGGGGTCGCGCTGGTGGAGCGCTCGCCGCGCGGCTCCCGGCTGACGGATGCCGGTGCGCTGGTGACGGACTGGGCCCGGCGGGTGGTGGAGGCGGCCGAGGCGTTCGACGCGGGTGCGCAGGCGCTGCGGGGGCGGCGCGATTCCCGGTTGCGGGTCGCGGCCAGCATGACGATCGCCGAGTATCTGCTGCCGGGCTGGCTGATCGCCCTGCGCGCGCAGCGGCCCGACACCGCCGTGTCGCTGCTGGCGGGCAACTCCAGCGCGGTCGCCGAGCGGTTGCTGGTGGGTGCCGCGGATCTCGGTTTTGTGGAGGGGCTGGAGGTACCGGCGGGGCTGGACGGGACGGTCATCGGGCAGGACCGGCTGATCGTGGTCGCCGCCCCGTCCCACCCCTGGACCAGGCGCCGGGCGGAGCTGACCGCCGCCGAACTGGCCGCCACCCCGCTGATCCTGCGGGAGCGGGGCTCCGGGACCCGCCAGGTGCTGGACGCGGCGCTTGCCCGGCACGGCGGCCTGGCCGAGCCGCTCCTTGAACTCGCCTCGACCACCGCCGTGAAGGCGGCGGTGGTCAGCGAGGCGGCGCCGTCCGTCCTCAGCGAACTCGCCGTCGGTGAGGAGCTGACCGCACGCCGGCTGGTGGAGATTCCGGTGCGCGGGCTGCAGCTCGGCCGCGCGCTGCGCGCCGTGTGGCCCGCCGGCCAGCGGCCCGCGGGCCCGGCCCGCGAGCTGCTCGGGCTGACGCGCGGCGCGCCCTGAGACCCCCGGGGCGCAGCGGACCGAGCAGCCGGGCCGGACCGGTGCTTGTCACGCCTGCGTCTGACCGGACCGGTGCTCGTCACGTCCGCGTCTGACCGGACCGGTGCTCGTCACGCCCGTGTCTGACCGGATCGGCGCTTGTCACGCCCGCGGCTGGCCGGACCGGTGCTCGTCATGCCCGCGCCCGGCCGGACCGGTGCTTGTCACGCCCCGCCCGGCCGGAACCGGTCACTCCCCGGCGGACGCCTCGCGTGCCGCCGCCACCAGGGCGTCCATCACCCGGGTGTCGTCCCCGGCCTCCGGGTGCCACTGCACCGCCAGCACGAAGCCGTAGGCGCCCGGGAGTTCCAGCGCCTCGATGGTGCCGTCCTCCGCATGGGCCGAGGCCAGCAGCCCGCGGCCGATCCGGTCCGCGGCTTGGTGGTGGTACGTCGGCACGGTGACCGGTTCGGGGAGCGTACGGGCCAGCAGCGTCCCGGGGACCGGCTTGATCTCGTGCTGTTCGAAGACCCCGGGGGCTCCGGCATGTCCATCGAGGTGCTGGATGAGGGTGCCGCCCAGTGCCACGTTCAGCAGCTGGAGCCCGCGGCAGATGCCGAGCAGCGGGACGCCGCCCGCCAACGCGGCCTCGATCAGGGCCAGTTCCCAGGCGTCCCGGTCCAGGGCCGGCGGGCCGGTCCTGGGGTGCGGCTCCGCGCCGTAGCGCGCCGGCTGGACATCCGCGCCACCGGCGATCACCAGCCCGTCCAGGCGGGCGACGGTCGCGGCGGCGGTGGCCGGATCGTCCGGCGGCAGCAGCGCGGCCAGCCCGCCCGAGCGCTGCACGTGCCTGGGGTACCCGGTGGGCACCAGCGCGGCGGGCAGCGTCCACACCCCCCACCGTGCCTCTTCCTGGTACGTGCTGATGCCGATGAGGGGCTGGGACATGGGGTGTGGTCCTCCGTGCGTGGGTGGGTGGGGGTGCGGGTGCGGCCGTGGGGGGGGGGGGGGGGGCCCGCCCGCCCCCCCCCCCCGCGGGGTCCAGGATCGCGAGCGGCGC